>DGGX01000029.1 GCA_002392385.1 Lachnospiraceae bacterium UBA3863 | reverse complement strand
TCCTGCATGGTGATGCCGTACAGGCGGTCCGCCTCCTCCATGGTCCCTCTGCGGTGGGTGATCACGATAAACTGTGTGTGTTCCGTCAGCTTGTGCAGATATTCCGCGAAGCGCTGCACATTGCTCTCATCCAGGGCCGCCTCGATCTCGTCCAGCAGACAGAAGGGCGACGGCTTCAGGTTCTGAATGGCAAAAAGCAGGGCGATAGCTGTCAGCGACTTCTCTCCGCCGGACAGCTGCATCATATTCTGGAGCTTCTTGCCCGGGGGCTGCGCGATGACGCGCACGCCGGCTTCCAGAAGGTCCTCGCCCTCCATGAGCTCCAGCCGGCCGGCACCGCCGCCGAACATGATCTTGAAGACCTTGTCGAACTCTTTCATGATCCTGTCGAACTGCTCCCGGAACTGTCTGCGCATGGACTCGTCCAGGTCGGCGATGATCTTCTCCAGGGCGGCGGCCGCCTCGGTCAGATCGTCGTGCTGGGTCTTGAGGAAGGTGTAGCGCTCCATGAGCTCCTTGTACTCCTCCACGGCACCGACGTTGACGCTGCCCAGTTCCTTGATGGCGTTCTTGCGGGCGGTGATCTCCCGCTTGAGGGCGTTCAGGTCCGTGAGCGTCTCGTCCCGCAGCTCTCTGGCCTGGGACAGGGTCAGCTCATATTCCTCCCACATGTAGGCGACCTGGCTGTCGACAGACTCCTGCAGACGCTCCCGTCTGGCTCCCAGCCGGAAGCATTCCTTGTCCAGGGCCGCGATCCGCGTCGCCAGCTCTTCCTTGCGGGCGGAGGCTTCCTTGAGGGCTGCCTGGATGGCTGAGCGCTCCTCTCCCAGGGCCGTCATCTCCCTGGCGCCGTCCTCGTGCTGGGAATCCGCTGTCTTGATGCGCTCCCGCAGCATGGTCAGTCTCCGGGTCTTCTCTTCCCTTCCCTGGCTGCTGGCGGTGATCTCCGTGCTCAGTTCTTCCTTCTCGGCCGCGTAGCGTCTGATCTCCTCCTCGAGACGGCGGATATTCTGTTCCTCGAAGGACTGCTGCTGGGCCGTCTTCTCGATCTCCACGTCCCAGCGGGCCGCGGCGCCGGACTGCTGCGTCTCCTTCTCTCTCAGAAGGGCCAGATCCTTCTCTTCCTGTGTATTTCTGGCGGAAACGGCCGCCTCGCGCTCCTCGGAGCCCGACAGCTCGCCGGCCTGGGCCGTCATCTCCTGACGGGTCTGGGTCAGCTCCTCCGCCAGGCGGTTCATCTCCCGCTCCAGTTCTTCCGCGCTGCCGCTTGACTCCTCCTGCTTCTCCAGCTCTGTCTGGATGCTCAGTCTGACCGTATTCTGCTCCAGGAACAGCTTCTGCTGCTGTGTGCGTCCCTCTTCCAGACTGGCCCGCAGGGTATTTCTCTCTCTCTTGGTGTCCTCGATGGCCTGCTCATGGACCCGGATCCGGGCCTCGTCCTCCGCTACGCTGCGGCGCAGTTCCTCCATCTCTCTGCGTCTTCCCAGGAGATTGCTGTTGTTCTTAAAGGCACCGCCGCTGATGGCGCCGCCGGGAGCGAAAAGCTCTCCCTCCAGGGTGACCATGCGCACGCCCTGCCCGTATCTGCGGGCCGCCGCCGCGGCGTGATCGAAGGTGTCCGCCACCACGATCCTGCCCAGAAGGCTCTCCGCCACGGACCGGTACCTCTCGTCGGTCCTCACCAGCCTGTCGGCCGTGCCGATGATGCCGGGCTCGTTCAGGATCTGCTTCTGCCGCAGGGTCTGGGGATCCTTGAGGGAAGTAAGCGGGAGAAAAGTAGCCCTGCCGGCCTTCTCCCTCTTGAGGAGCTCGATCATGGACTTGGCCGTGGCCTCGTCCTCGGTGACGATATTCTGAATGCTGCCGCCCAGGGCCGTCTCGATGGCCGTCTCGTAACGCTTGTCCGTCTTGATCAGGTCGGCCACCACGCCCACGATGCCGGGGGCACGCCTGCGCTCGCTCATGACTCTGCGGACACTGCCGCCGAATCCCTCATAGCGCTCGGCCAGGTTGATCAGGGCGTCCAGACGGGACTGGTCCTGGTGATAGCGCATCTGCGCTTCCCGGAGCTGGGCGTCCTCGGAGGACAGCCTGCCCTTCATGGAGCCGATCTTCTCCTCGGTCTCCTTCTGCAGGCGCTCATTGTCCCGGATCCTGTCGCCGATCTCCACGAACTGTGCCCGCAGCTCCGTGATGCGCTGCTTCTGCTGGTCCTCGTCGGACTGCAGGGCCTGCATCCGCTGCTGGGTGTCGATCCGCTGCTGGGTCAGCTGGGTGGCCCGGGTCTCCAGGGCGGCCAGTCTGGACCGGATGGCGGCCCGTTTGGAGACGATATCCAGGACCTCCTGTCTGCCCTGCTCCAGGGAACCCGACAGGGTCCGGATCTCCTCCTCCGTGGCGCCCAGCTCAGCCCGGGCCGCCTCCCTGTTCCTGACCAGCTCCGCAACACGGTCGTCCACGGAGGTCTTGCCGGCCATCAGGGAATCCAGCTCTGTCTGCCGGGAGGTGATGTCTCCGTCCACGGAGGTCAGTCTCTCCCGGAAATGCTCTTCATTCTGCAGGGCGCCCCGGATCTGCTCCTCCAGGACCTTGCAGTCGCCCTCCAGGCGGCTGCGGATCACACTGGCGCCGGTGATCCGGCTGCGCAGATCGTCGATCTGTTTCTCCAGCGCGGACAGACGGTCGTCCTGCTCCCGGGTCTGGGCAGCGGCTGCTTCCCGCTCCGCCCGGGTGCTCTCCAGCTCCGCGGCGGCGATCTCCTCCTTGCCCCGCAGCTCCGTGAGATCGTCCATGCTCTTGCGGTTCTCCAGCAGGAAGGCATTGACGTCCAGCGACCGCAGTTCATCGCGGAGCTTGAGCCAGGCGCGGGCCTTCTCCGACTGTTTTTCCAGAGAGGGGATCTGCCGTTCCAGCTCTCCCAGGATATCGCTGACCCTGGTGAGATTGTCCTTCTCGCTGGCCAGCTTCCTCAGGGAGGTCTCCTTGCGGCGTTTGAACTTCACGATGCCCGCCGCCTCGTCGAACAGCTCACGCCGGTCCTCGGGCTTGTCGCTGAGGATCTTCTCGATCTGTCCCTGTCCGATGATGGAGTAGCCTTCCTTGCCGATACCGGTGTCATAGAAGAGCTCCTGCACGTCCCGGAGCCGGCAGACACTGCCGTTCAGGAGGTACTCGCTCTCACCGCTCCGGTAGATCCTCCTCGCCACCGTCACTTCTTCATAGGCGATGGGAAGCTTGCCGTCGCTGTTGTCCAGGGTGATGGCCACATAGGCGGAGCCAAGCGGCTTTCTGAGCTCAGTTCCCGCAAAAATAACATCCTGCATGGAATGGCCCCTCAGCTGCCTGACTCTCTGTTCTCCCAGCACCCATCTGACCGCGTCGGCCACGTTGCTCTTGCCGCTTCCGTTGGGCCCTACGATCGCTGTGATGCCATTATGAAATTCAAACCGGATCTTGCTTGCAAAAGACTTAAAGCCCTGGATCTCAATACTTTTCAGATACATGTAAATATTCCCGCGTCTTCGCTGCTGCGCGCAAGGGCCGCGTAGGCGGCTTCCTGCCCGGCGGTCTTTTTGGACCGTCCTTCACCCTCTGCCAGGAGCCTGTCCTCTACGAAGACGCCCATGCGGTACATCTTCTCATGGTCCGGCCCGCTCTCCGAGAGCAGTTCATAGTGTACATGAAGGCCCAGGCTCTGCACCTTCTCCTGCAGCAGCGTCTTGGCATCGCTGTGCATAAGAGCCTGCCGCGGGTCCCGCAGAATGAAGCGCCGGATGAAGCGTTCCGGCTCCGCGGCGCTCCCGCTGTCCAGAAACATGGCGCCGATAATGGCCTCCATCACATCCGCCACGATCGATTCCCTGAACCTCCCGCCGGACAGCTCCTCGCCCCGTCCCACACGTATGTAGTCGGACAGATCCAGGGCCGCGGCCGAACGGGCCAGGGCCGGCTCACACACCAGGGCCGCCCGCATTCTTGACAGTTCTCCCTCCGGACTCTCCGGACACTCCCTGTAGAGAAAAGCGCTGGAGACCATCTCCAGGACCGCGTCTCCCAGGAATTCCATTCTCTCATAGTCCTGTGTCCTGCGGATCTTCTGTTCGTTTGCGTAGGAAGAATGGGTCAGCGCACATTCCAGAAGCGCCTGCTCCCGGAAGCGATAACCCATTCTCTCTTCCAGTGATGAGAACTGTGTCATTTATCCCTCCACAGCGGAGCGGATCAGATCCAGTGCCTCTCCCACAGTCGTGATCTTGCCGACATTGTCCAGATCCACTTCGAGCCCGAACTCCTCTTCGATGCCCATGACGATCTGCGCAATATCCAGAGAATCCGCGCCCAGATCATCCTCAAAGGTCGTGTCCCTTGTGATCTCCGCCTCATCTACGCCCAGAACATCCGCAATGATACCACAGAGCTTTTTGAACTCGATATCCATGATTCTTTCCTCCAAAAATATTCAGAATTTGCTGCCGCAGATTCACATCTGCAGGCCCATAGCCTCCGCCAGCTGTTCGTTGATCCTCTTCTCTTTGAACAGAACACACTGTTCGATGGACTTGCTGATCTCCTTGGCCGTGGAGTTGCCGTGGCACTTCACCACCAGACCCGTCAGTCCCAGCATAGGGGCGCCGCCGTACTCGGTGGCGTCGAAATTCTTGAGCAGATCCTTGAGGGCCGGCTTGACCAGCAGGGCGCCGATCTTGGTGCGCAGGCTGGACATCATGGCATCTTTGATGCCGTGGATCAGCACAGACGCCGTCCCTTCCATGGTCTTGAGGATCGCGTTGCCTGTGAAGGCGTCCGTCACGACCACATCCGCCGCGCCTTCCACGATATCCCTTCCCTCGATATTGCCGATGAAGTTGATACCGCTGCAGGCCTCCAGCAGAGGACGGGTCTCCTTGACCAGGGCGTTGCCCTTCTCCTCCTCCGCGCCGACATTGACGATGGCGACACGGGGATTCTCGATCCCGCACATATTCTTCATGTAGACGCTGCCCATCTGCGCGAATTGCACCAGCTGAGACGGCCGTGGGTCCATGTTGGCTCCGCAGTCCACCAGCAGGACCGGTCCCTTCGCCGAGGGAAGGATCGGGGCAAAAGGCGGCCTCTCGATCCCCTTGATCCGCCTGACGAGGAGCTGACCTCCCGCCAGCGCCGCGCCGCTCGAGCCGGCGGTGACAAAAGCGTCACACTCGCCGTTCCGGACCATCTTCATGCCCACAACGATGGAGGAGTCCTTCTTCCGCCGCAGGGCATCCACCGGCGGTTCGCCCATCTCGATCACTTCCGACGCATGCCGGATACTGAGCCTGTCCGCAGGATAAGGACCCGCCTCGGCCAGCACCTTATCGATCTCCTCCTGTCTGCCTACCAGGATCACCCGCACACCCGCATTGGCGTTGAGGGCATTCACAGCTCCCTTTACGATCTCTCCGGGGGCGTTATCGCCGCCCATCGCATCCAGTGCCACCGTCACCAGTTCACTCATATCTGTATCCTTCTCTCTGGGTTCCTGTGCTCCGCCTTCCTTCTCAGACCGTCAGCCTCCGGCCTTCACCTTCCGGCCGTCAGCCTCATACCGCCGGTCTCAGACCTTCCGCGGATGCACCCTGTTCACTATCAATATACTAAATGCCCCCACAGATTTCAAGACAGCACCGGACGTGTGCGCGGCGGTATCCGCCGCCGGTCCTGCCCTCCCGCGGGAGCAAAAAAGATCATCCAATAAGTATACCCCGGACCACATACATGGCCCGGGGTTCCTGATTACTTATCTCATTCCGTGCGTCCGGATCGCTCAGTCCTCAACCTTGACGATCTCGCGCTTATTATAGCTGCCGCACTTCTTGCATACACGGTGAGGCATGGTCAGGGCACCGCACTTGCTGCACTTCACAAGTGTGGGAGCACTCATCTTCCAGTTCGCTCTCCGCATATCTCTGTGGCTCTTCGAGGATTTATTCTTAGGGCAGATAGACATCTTTACACCTCCTTACATCTTTAGTCATGCAAAAGGTATTTTACCCAGTTCGAAAAGGTTTGTCAACATACATTTTCTCCCTTCCTTCTTTTCTTAACCTGTTTCAGGTTATTTTCTTATGGTGGTCAAAAGACATCTTATAATCTCTCTATCGGGTCTATCCCGCCGCGGGAGGTTAACATGTACGACAGAATTCGAAATCTCAGAGAAGATCACGATCTGAGCCAGAATGATATCGCCGGACTGCTGGGTATGTCCCAGACCGGCTACTCGAAATATGAGACGGGTGAGAACGACGTTCCCATCTCCGTCCTCGTCCGCCTGGCACTGATCTACAACACCACCACCGACTACCTGCTGGGCATCACGGACAACTCCTCCCCGGGCCCCCTCAATGAAGAGTCACGCGCCCGCCTCGAAGAATACCGCACCATGTTCAGGAAGACCTGCGAACGCAAGGCCGCCGCGAGGAAAAATCGGGGGAAGAAGAACGAGAATAACAACAGCTGAAAAACTGCCGCTGCGGAAGGTCATTTCGGAAGCGGCAGTTATTTTGTGGTTGCCGGAAGACCATTTCGGAAGCGGCAGTTCTTTTGTGTTTACCGGAAGGCCATAAGGCCGGATACAGGCGTGGAATTTCGCGGGAGTTTACTCAATTCTTACTTTTCATCGGAGAGAGGTACGCCTCCGGAACTCGCCGTCCGTCCCGATGGACGGCCGGCTCAGACATCCGGAGCCTCGGCCGGCAGGAGCTGCCGGCCTCGCCCTCTCTCCTCCGACGTAAGAATTGGTAAACTCTCCGCTCATTCCAAAAGCCTTGTATCCGGTCTTATGGCTTTCCTGTATATCTGCGCCGCTTACGAAATTACTCCCGGGCGGCGGTGGAGAATCACAAGTTCCCGTTAAAAATGATATTGGCTTTATGGTATGTCTTACCGTTTGGCTGCCGTTAGGGACCTCGCAGCGGCAGCTTTTTTACTGAATTCTTACTTGCACAGCGCGAAGGTCTCTCTGGCGATGGCCAGCTCTTCGTTGGTGGGGATGACGTAGACCGCCACCTTGCTGTCGGGTGTGGAGATGCGGATGTCCTTGCCGCGGTTGGCGTTGGCTGCCTCGTCCACATCGATGCCCAGGTAGCCGAAGTAGGCCAGGACCTTCTCGCGGACGAAGGGGCTGTTCTCGCCGATGCCGGCGGTGAAGGCGATGACGTCCACGCCGTTCATGGCCGCTGCGTAGGCGCCGACGTATTTGGCCACGTTGTAGCAGAAAGCGTCAACGGCCAGCTGAGCCTGCTTGTTGCCGTTCTTGTAGCCGGCTTCCAGATCACGGAAATCGGAGCTGAGGCCGCCGGACAGAGCGAAGACGCCGGACTTCTTGTTGAGGATGTTGAGCACCTCAGTGACGTTCAGGTTCTCCTTGTTGGCGATGAACTCGATGATGGCGGGGTCGATGTCACCGCTGCGGGTGCCCATGATCAGGCCCTCGAGGGGGGTCAGGCCCATGGAGGTGTCGACGCACTTGCCGTGGTTGACAGCGGAGATGCTGGCGCCGTTGCCCAGGTGGC
>DGGX01000209.1 GCA_002392385.1 Lachnospiraceae bacterium UBA3863 | reverse complement strand
CGCCTTCGTTGATCTCGTAACCGCCCTCGCCGTACTTCTTGTCGAGGATCTTCTTCAGGACGGCTTCCGCGTCGTTCCAGAGCTCGATGTCACCCATGAAATCGTCGGGTCTGGTGGAGAATTCCGCCCTGTAGGTGATGCCGAAGGTCTTATAGATCTCGTCCGCGATGCTCAGGATATCGTCGATCTCGGACTCGATCATCTCCTCAGTGACAAAGGTGTGGTCGTCATCCTGACGGAATTCCTGCACTCTGAGGAGGCCGTTGAGCTGTCCGGTCTTCTCTTTTCTGTGGAGCACGTCGTACTCGGAGTAGCGGATCGGCAGCTCCTTGTAGGAGCGTGGTTTCCTCTTGAACTCCATCATCGCGTTGGGGCAGTTCATGGGCTTGGCCGCCATGGTGTCGACGGACTCGACCGTGTAGGTCCCGTCCTCGTCCTTGCCGGGGATGATGAACATGTTGTTCACGTAGTGCGCCCAGTGTCCGCTGATGATCCACAGCTTGTTGTTGTTGATCACAGGCGCGGAGATCTCCTGATATTCGTGCAGGTCCTGCACGTCGCGGGAGTACTGCATCAGGGCCTGGTACAGCTTCCAGCCACGGGGCAGCCAGTAGGGCATTCCCTGTGCGGTCTCGTTGAACATGAAGAGCTCGAGCTGCGGGCCGAGCTTCTTGTGGTCGCGCTCCATGGCCTCCTGGATCATCTTCAGGTGCTCTTTGAGCTGCTTCTGGTCCGGGAAGGCATAGACATAGACTCTCTGCATCTGGTCCCTGTGCTCGTCCCCTCTCCAGTAGGCGCCGGAGACCGACTTGATCTGGAAGGCCACACTCATCAGCAGCTGGGAGTTGTCGATGTGCGGTCCGCGGCAGAGGTCCACGAAGTCATCGCCCGTATAGTAGACAGTGATCGCTTCCTCATCCGGAAGATCCTGGATCAGCTCTGTCTTGAATCTCTGCTCACGGAAGATCTCCAGGGCTCTCTCCTTGGAGACCTCTTCGACTCTCCAGTCCTCTCTTCTCTTGATGATCTCGCGCATCTTGTTCTCGATGGCCGGGAAATCCCCTTCCGTGATCGCGGTGGGGAGCACGAAGTCATAGTAGCAGCCGTCCGCGATCTGCGGGCCGATGGCGTACTGCACTTCCTTGCCGTAGATCTCAATGACCGCCTTCGCGAGAATGTGCGCGAGGGAATGGCGATAAACCTCCAGGAACTGTTCTCTGTCCATAATCTGTCTCTCTCCTGTGTCTGTATAGTTAACGTTTCTGCATGTTCTGCAAAAGATATCCGCACTATTATAGCTTACTTTGCCGATAAGCTCAATGATATTGGCACTTTGTATCAGAAGGAATCGACCGTCAGGTCACTCCGGCAGCTTCATCCGGATATCAGAAAACGAGGCTCCGCAGCCGTCTGCGAACACGGCGATGTGCGCGCCGTCAACAGAATGCATGATGCGGGAGCTGAGCGCTTTGGTGTCGTCGATGTAGAGGATGACGATCTCGTTCTCGCACACGAGCTTCACGTGATGGACCTCCGACCCGGAAAAATCAAATCGGGTGCTGATGATCGGTTCGTCTGCGGCCAGGTCCGCGATCTCAAAGCCTTCATAGTGAAGCAGACCGCGCCCCGCATCGAGGCAGAGAGCCGTGTAGCTCTCATCTTCCTGGCTGCCGCCGAACGCGAACCCGGCACGACCGTCAGGATCCAGAGTCACGTCGCACTCCAGCATCATGGTCGGCGGCCTGGTTCCCATATCTGCCAGGGCCGCGCTGCCTTCCTCCGCCGAAAGGGTGATGCTGCTGTCTTTGATCCTGACCTTGCCATCCTTTTTGACGGCCCGGAACGGTTTCTCCTTTGTAAAATAATTCGAGAATGTCCCGGGTTCCCGCACGCCGAGCGTTCCGTCCTCCCTGCGCAGGAGCTGGTGGTTGAGAACATTGCCTGCCCACAGGTAGGCCCCGGCGTCCGTGATCCAGCCCGGGCGTCCCAGCCAGCCGCAGAGGTAGCGCACACCGTTCAGTTCCGCCGTCTTGGCGGCATAGAAAACGAAGCCGCTGCCGTCCAGCACATTGTCGTCAGGCGCTTTGAACGGACCGTACATGGAGTCACTCATCGCATAGTAGGTCACACAGTCCCAGCTGTAAGTAAGATACCAGGTGTCCCCCATCTGAAACAGGTCCGGGCACTCCAGCATATACTGTGCGTGCGGCTCATAGATCGGACCCTGAAACTCCCAGTTCTTCAGGTCGGTGGACGTGTATCTGGCGACGACGCCTCCCTTGACATCTTCCCTGGCTGCGATCAGCATCCAGTAGCACTGCTCTTCGTCGACCCAGAAGACCTCCGGATCCCGGAAGTCATCCTTGGAGTAATGCTCGGGACTGAAGAAAGTGTCCTCCGGGACCTTGGTCCAGTTCTCCCGGTCCGTGCTCGTCGCGTGCATCACGCACTCCTTGCCCTTGCCGCCGTTTCCGGTGTCATTGTGGCCGGTATAGAAGAGGTGATACAGGCCGTCCCTGTCCTGCATGACAGAGCCCGTACCGAGTGCCGGATCCGGATCCGACATCAGTCCGAAGTCCAGGACCTTTCCGTGGTCCTCATAAGAGCACAGGTCTTTCGTCGTATATTTATAGAACGGATGGTACCCCTGCCCGTTGTGGTCCGTGTCGTACAGGTAATAGAGTTCCAGCGTCCCGTCCTCCGTGACAAAGGGCATGGTGTCGCCGACATAAGCGTCCTCCGGCGCCGGGTAGAGGTTGTAACTGACCGCCTCATAGGGTTCGTCCGGGAGGTCCTTGCTCCCGCAGGCAGCCAGACCGCAGGAAAGAATCATCGTTGTCAGCAACAGGCAAATCGTTCTGCGCATTTCGGGTCCTTTCTGCTTCAAGAGCACTTCTATACAATCAGCAGCCTCACTAAACCGTTCGTTCCATATCTGTCATGCCGTTCACAGATCCGCTTCCAGCAGGATCGGCGCGTGATCCTGGCGCGGGCCGGAGTCGAGCATCTCGGATCTCTTCACTCTGTCCCGGATCCTCTCGCTGACCAGGAAATAGTCGATCCTCCAGCCGGTGTTGTTGACCTTGCTGGTCCTGACCCTCTGGGCCCACCAGGAGTAGGCTCCCCGCACGTCTCCGTGCACATATCGGAAGGTGTCGACGAAACCTCTGTTCAGAAGATTGGTGAACCCTTCCCGCTCCTCATCCGTGAAGCCCGCCGACATATGGTTGCTCTCCGGATTGGCCAGGTCGATCTCTTCATGGGCCACGTTGAAATCACCGCAGGCGATGACAGGCCTGTCCTGGTCCAGCGAGGCCAGGTAGTCCGCATAGCGCCTGTCCCACTCCTGCCTGTCTCCCAGCCTCCGCAGTCCGTCTCCGGCATTGGGCGTATAGACATTTACGAAATAGAACTGGTCTGTCTTGAGTACCAGCAGCCGTCCCTCGCTGTCCATGGTGTCCGGCGCGCCGATCCTGGGGACGATCTCCTCCGCCTGCAGGCCCTCCCTGCAGAGGATCATGGTGCCTGCGTAACCTTTTCTCGCGGGCGGCTCCGAGCTGACCCAGTGCACCTGATAGCCGGGGAAATAGGCCTCCAGGGCTTCCGTATGCCTGGCGGCCGGTCCGGTGACGGGCAGTTTGGTCTCCTGGATGGCGATGATATCCGCCTCCTGCTTCTTAATGGTCTCCAGCACGTCTCTGGACAGCTGTGCCCTGGACGAGTCGGATGTCAGGGCGGCGTTCAGGGAATCTATATTCCAGGAAATGAATTTGAGCATGATAATGTAGTCCTCGCGTGGTCGGTGGTCTGTTACTCACTATTCTACTACATATTTACGTGGGTTGACGGTCTCTCTGTACTATACTTAAAAGAACACTTGAAAAAATGGCTGCCAGTCTCTTCATGATTACCTCCTTGACAGGCCGGTTGGTACTACTTTCATTATTCAGTCTGCCCTCTGTCCCGTCAAGTTTGTAAAAAGGTTTAATTCCCTGCTGTGCAAAAGGCAGATCAGCCTGTATACTGTCAAATACGAACATCAGGCATCACATCGCGGGGACATACCGTCACGGCGCTCCCCGCCGGAAAGGACCCGGTTTTATGAAGTTATTTGGTACCGTAGACATGACAGACGGCGATCCGGTCGTGCAGATCGTGCGTTTCACCATTCCCATGCTGCTCGGCAATGTGGCCCAGCAGCTTTACAATACTGTGGACAGTATTATCGTAGGACGTTTTGTCGGTGACAACGCCCTGGCCGCGGTGGGCAGCGCCGGGCCGATCCTGAATCTCATGTTCGTCCTCTTTATGGGCATCTCGGTCGGCGCCAGCATCATGGTGTCCCAGTATTTCGGGGCCAGGCAGCGTGAGGAGCTCTCCCGGTCGATCTGCTGCTGCATCACCCTGACCGGTATCGCCTCCCTGATCATCATGATCATAGGGCCTCTCCTGACCATGCCCCTCCTCCGCCTCCTGCACACGCCGGAGAGCATCATCTACTGGTGCCGCAACTATCTGATCATCATCTTCCTGGGCATGGCGGGATCCGGCTACTACAATATCCTGAGCGGTGTCCTGCGCGGTCTGGGCGATTCTGTCTCCGCCCTGATCTATCTGCTGATCGCCACCGGCATCAATATCGTCCTGGACTATGTGTTCGTGGCCTATTTCGGTCTGGGAGTTCCCGGTGTCGCCCTGGCCACCATCATCGCCCAGTTCGTCTCTGCCTTCTTCGCGATCCGCAAGCTGATGAAGATGACGGATGTCTTCGACCTGCGCCCCGAGTGGCTGCGGCCGGACGGCCGTTACGCCGGCGCTCTGATCCGTCTGGGTCTCCCCTCCGGTGTGACACAGGCCATCTTCTCCATGTCCATGATCGTCGTGCAGTCGCTCACCAACAGCTTCGGCGAGCAGTTCATCGCCGCCAACGTCATCGTCATGCGCATCGACGGATTCGTCATGCTGCCGGCCTTCTCCTTCGGCTCCGCCATGACCACCTTCGCGGGACAGAATATCGGTGCCGGCCGTCTGGACCGGGTCAAGGACGGGACGCGCCGCGGGACGCTGACTGCCATGGCCATCTCCGCCGTCATCACCGGCCTGATCCTCCTCTTCGGCCGCACCCTGATGGGCGCCTTCACCAGCACAGAGGAGCTGATCTCTCTCAGCTATCATATGATGCAGATCATCTCGGTGGGCTATATCGTCATGGAGGTCACCCAGTGCCTGTCCGGCGTCATGCGCGGTGCGGGAGATACCGTCACCCCCATGTGGATCTCCATTATCACCTCCGTCGCCCTCCGGATCCCCCTGGCCTACGGCCTTGTGGGCATGACCAGGACGGCAGAGCTGCCCCAGGGCAACTGCGCCATGATGTATGTGTCCATGCTCCTGTCCTGGTGCGCCGGCGCTCTGCTCACCCTCTTCTTCTATCACCGCGGACGCTGGCAGGGCAAGGCGATCACGGGTGGACAGCAGGCCTGACCGGTCCCTGACGCCAGACCCTGCGGCACTTTGCGCCACCCGAAAAGGGGCCGCCGCACTGCCTCCTGCCTATAAAAATTCCCCGGAGAGCGAGAACGCGCTTCCGGGGAATCTTTATGTTACCGGTACTTAATGCAATGACCCCTTTCAGATCCTTGACGACAAATTGTTGGCGAGATTATCGCCTGACAGGACCTTGTCTCCCGCCAGGGCCAGTTTATCTCCCGCCCGCGCCTTCTGTTCCCTGCTCGTTCGCGGGCTTCTCTTCGGTGGTCGGCTCTGTGACCGGTTCCTCCTTTTCGGTGGTCGTCTCCGGCACAGGTTCTTCCTTCTCCGTGGTCGTCTCCGCGGCCGGCTGTGCCGACTCTGTCGTCTGCTCTGTCGCGGGCTCCGCGTCTGTCTGTGTCTGTGCGGGCTGGGTCTCCTCCTGTCCGGACGGCTCTGTCTGCGGCTGCACGGCCTCTGTGGTCTCCTCCTGGGTCGTCTCTGTCTCCGGGACGCCCTCGCCGATCAGATGACAGTCCTCCTCGTCGAAATGGTAGGACTTCCCGCCTATGACCACATAGCCTCTGGCCGCGGCCCTTGTGGAGGGATCGAAGTAGTACTTCTTGCCGCTGACCGTCTTCCAGCCGGTCAGACAGATGCCCTTCTTGTCCGTGCGGTAGCGATTGCCCTCCGCGTCGGTCCCCCAGCCGTTGATGACCTGCTGACCCTTTTCGTTGAAGAAATATTCCTTCCTGGCCAGTCTGGTCTGCCCCACCGCCATGATCTTGGTGGAGTTGAAGAAATAGTACTTCTTGCCCTTGATGGTCTGCCAGCCGGTCTTCAGGACGCCCTTGCTGCCGGCATAGCAGTAGTCGCCGTTGCTGAATCTGGCCCAGCCGCTTTTCTTCTGGATACCGGTCTGGTCATGGAAGAAGTAATACTTCCCGCCCACATTCGTGACGCCCCGGCACATGAGGCCGCTCTTCTTGAAATAGTAGGTGTTTCCGTTCCAGGTGATCCAGCCCTTCTGCATGACGCCGTTTTTATAGAACCAGCCGTCCTCGCCGACACGGGCGATCCCGCTGAACTTGTCCGGTATGGCGTCTGTCCCCGGGAAGACGGCATAGTCGAAGACGCCGTTCTTAAGGAAGTGATACTCGGCGCCGTCCAGCTCCAGGACACCCTCCGGCTGCAGGCTGCTGTCCTCGTGGAAATAATAGCGCCTGCCCCGGACGATCTGCCAGCCGGTCTTGAGTTCCCCGTCCTTGAAAGCATAGTAGGTCTTGCCGTCGACCGTGAACCAGGCGCTGGTCTTGAGAGCTCTCTTATCGTCGAAATAATACAGCTTGCCGTCGATGGTCTGCAGACCCTTCACACGGATCCCGTCGTCGTCATAGTAATATTTCTTACCCTTGACGGTCTTCCATCCGCGGTTGTCCGAGGTGAACTCCGCTCCGGCCGGGATCATTTTGCTCTTATAGTATTTCTTGTATCCCTTGGCAAAATAGAAGGTCCTGGTCTCCTTGGTGCCGTCGGGGAGCCGGTAGGTCCTCTCCTCGGAGACAGTGTTCCTGCCGGCGTCGAAGGTGATCACGCCGTCCTTGATGGTATAGTTCAGGATCCCGTTGGGCTTGACCGCCGCCCAGTTGAAGCCGATATCCCTGGCCCTCTTGCCCATGATGGCCTCGTTGTAGCCTGTCCCGAACACGAAGGTGGGCTTGATCCTCTTGTAGTAGGCATAAGTGTTGCTGGAGTCGCCGCCGTGATGGTTGGCCTTGGCGATATCCGCCCGGATATCGACGTTATGGTTGACCAGCTCCTTCTCCACCTCGGATTCCAGGTCGCCGCAGGTCAGGTAGCGGATACCGCCGATGGTCACCATGGTCACCAGCGATTCGTTGTTGATGAACTTGGTGCAGGCGGTCTTCCAGTTGCCGCCCACGCCCCTGCTCTGGTTATGCCAGAGGACCTTGAACACCGCGCTGCCCACCTTGAAGGTGGATCCCTTGGTGATATACCTGACATCGATATTCAGCTCCTCGATCGTGTCCTTGATCTCGGAATAGGAGTGCTTCTCCCAGCTCCGCCCGTAGGCGTTGATGTTCTTGGTAAAATAGCCATACCACTGTTTGTTCTTATATTTGGGGTTGGACCACTTGAGAAGGTTCTTGTTGGTGGGCAGATAGACTGTTCCCACCGTAAAGTAAGGATCCCTCATGATCGTGGTCAGCAGGTAATAGTGGTCGTTATGATAATGGGACAGATAGAGGTCCAGATGGGTCACGTTGTGGTTCTTCAGATACTTGATGACCGTAGACCTGCTGTGATCCGATGGACTGTCCGTATAGCCCGTATCCATGAGGATATAGTGTCCGTCCGATTCCACCAGTACGGCGTCGCCGGTCATACCGCACGCGCCGTAATTGATGGCCGTGATCCGGCCGTCATAGTTCTCCTCCGCCTGCACCTCCATCACACTGCCGGCCACAGATGCCGTGAGAGCTGCCATGATTACAGAAACCGCCAGAAGCATGGGCATGCACACTGCCGCGATCCTTCTCTTCATCTCTTCCTCCCGAAGACTGACCTGCTGTCTTACTCTTGTCTCGCTCCTCTTTGCTGCTGAGACCAGAATAATGAGATGTTTTCCATCTGTTTCGTACAAAAAGGTCCGGTCTCCGACAGGCTGTCTGAAATCGGACCCGTATAGGTTTATATTAACACTTCTGTAACAGTCTGAAAAGAATCAAATTGACTCATTTTCATCTTCCTGCGGGCTGTCCTCCGTATCCGGGGCGGGCTCCATCCGCCGGAAGACCGGATCATAAAGGGCCGCGCAGGCATAGACCGCCGAGGAGAATCCCATGCAGACCACGATGGGCAGCAGCTGGGGGATCGCAAACAGAATTATGAAGGGAACCACCATGAGGACGAGCATGGCCAGTGTCCTGGGAAAAGAGCCCACAGTCAGCAGGGCCGCGTTCCACAGGGTCCTGTGCAGAGGGTTCACGAACCTTGCCTGCAGCGGGAAGGCGTAGAGCCCCACCGCCAGGACCACCACCCCGTCCGCCAGCAGGATGTAATGGAAGAGCGCGGGGTAAGTGACCTCCGTGCGGGGCAGCATGACGATATCTGTCCCGACCATGAGCAGGACGACCATCATCAGCAGCCAGATCAGGGTGGACTGGCGGAAGTTCATGCGGAAGGACCGGAAGAAATCCCTGGTGATATAGCCCTCCTCATTGCGGATCATCCTGAGGCACACATAGTGCATGGCCGTCAGGGCCGCCCCGATCGTCACGATGGGAATGCAGCACAGGAGGAAGAGCATGTTCAGGACGATCAGATCGCCTACCCGGTTGAGGAGCGATACCAGCGGACTTTCATTGTTGAAAAAAGAGTTGGCATTCATACGCTGTATCCCCGTCAGCCCCTGTTATAGAAGTGAATAGCCACAAGGACAGCGCCCGCGATGCAGGCCGCCATCAGGATCCAGCCGATGACCGACCCGATCCTGGCCCCGATGGTGACCGGCCGGGCTGCCTTCTCTTCCATGCCTGCCCAGTGATCCGCCCTCTCTCCCTTCCTTTTGATCAGGGCGACGAGCAGGAGGAGGACGATGAAGACGCCGATGACTGCGTTGGCGCCGATACTGCCTTCCACGCCGAATCCCACGTTATAGAAGATGCCGTTGCGGGCGGAGGCGGCATCCAGCCGGAAGACCGAATAGGCGGACACAATGCCGCTGTTGGGCAGACCGAACACGATGCTCTGGGAGAAATTCCACGCCGTGTGGGCCCAGATCACCGTCCAGAGACTGTCATAGAAGTAGATGATGAGGGAGAAGAGCACACCGATCTCAAAGACCTGCAGCAGTCCGATCCAGGTGACATTGGGATTGAACATATGCAGCGCCGAGAAGACCAGGGAATTGACCAGGATGGCGATGATCGGCCAGCGATATCTTCTGCGCAGCTTCTGGTAGAGATAGCAGCGGTCTATGATCTCCTCCGCGCCGGACTGGATCATCACACAGAGCAGGAAGAGGAAGAAGAGCGCCGGGTCGAAACGGTTGAAGCTGAGCTTGATATCCCCCTGCAGGACGGACATGAGAATGCAGAAGCCGTTCATGCCGCCGCCCAGAAGAATGCCGGCCAGGATGGCCCGCAGATTATTGCCGTGGCGGTTGAAGGAGAAGGCCTTCCACATGGGCCAGTTGGTCCAGAAGATGGTGATGAGGACGATGAAGGCCACCCAGATGCCGATAAAATCGAAATACTGACTGAGGAATACGGTGACCGCCTCATCCCCGGTGAGGGAATTGAACCAGGCCGTGACCGGGACATGTTCATGCAGAAGACTGGTGAGAAGCTCTCCGAGCATCATCAGTCCCACGGACAGGACGGCTGCGATGGGGAAGATATCCGTCCACTTCCGCGAGGCGCGAAGGAAGCCGGGACGTGCCTTCTCCGGCGTCTCCGCCTCGGGACTGCCTTCCGCGGGCGTTTCCCCGAAGGTCTCCGCGGGAGTCTCTGCCGCTGTTTCTGCCGCCGTCATGGTCTCCTCAGCAGTCTCTGTAGGCTCTGCCGTCTCTGCCTGCGCGTCGGCCGGAAGGGCCTCCCCGACGGTCTCCGGTACAGCCGTCTGCTCCGGGACACTCTCCGTCCCGGCCGTCTCCGGCGTCACGCCCGTTATCTGCTCTTCTCTTTCCATCTCCCTGTCCTTTCCGCAGGCCGCGCCTGCTCTTCCCTGCCCCTTCACAGCCGCAGGATATGTCTCCATCCCTTCAGGCTGACGGGTTCGAATCGTTTCTTGAGTTCCTTGACCATGCTGCCGCCGCCGGCATCCGGTATTCTCACATCGCACTCGTCCTGTGTCGTTCCGAACAGGACCGTCCGCGCCGCCCCGGTATAGGCGGCCAGTTCCTCCAGCATGGCTCTTCTGGTCGCCTGCCGGCTGTAAATACGCAGGATCCGCTCACCCTCCCTGCAGTCAAAGGTGTCCAGAGAGGTCCGGATCTCCCCGGCCCAGGGCTCCCTCATGAGGGCCTCCCGCAGGCTTTTCATCTCCTCTTCCGGTCCGATCACCAGATGGTAGAGCACATTTTCGGTCACCAGGCTGTCCGTATTCACATAGTTTCTGTAGGGAGAATTCTTCTTGCGCTCATAGAGGACCCGCATGGCCTCCTCCGGACTGCCGGGCTCCGGCGCCGGTCCGTTCAGCCGGTACCCCCGGCTGTAGATGACCAGAAGATTCTCCTCCACCGTGTTGATATAAAAGGGCTTGTTCTTTCTGTCCAGAAATCTCCCGACCTCTTCCGCCAGAGTCCTGTCCATCTTGATGGTCCGGAGATAGGTCCTGGTCTTCATATCATACAGGACAGCGCCGTCCATGGCGATGATGGGAAGCCGCAGGTCCACCCCTGCCATGAGCTCCCGCACGGTGGCCGGCGTCTGCCTGGTGGACACGGAGAACCGCATGCCGTCCTGGATGAAGCGGTTGAGCTGCACCCTGGTGAAGGGGGACAGGTGCCTGTCTTCCCTGAAAAGGACGTGGTCCACCCCGGAGACGAACAGGGTCTCACAGTCCCGGTCCCTGGGCAGGTGCAGGGAATTGATCACGATCGCGGCTCCCACCCCGATGATGGTGTCCATGGTCCTGTTAAAAACGAAGAGATAAGGATCCAGGTCGCCGATGTGGTTCATGGTGATGCTGAGCAGGACGACCGTGGAGAAATAGGAGGATTCCCGGATCCTGAGAAGGACGGTGGAATAGAGGTCGATCCCGATGAATACGGCCAGTCCCGCGTAATAGACCAGGCTGGTGTCATACTCCACCCTTCCGCCGGACAGCCACAGGGCGCCGAAAAGGAAGACCGAACCCCAGAAGGCGCCCGTCAGTGTGCCGATGATCCGGTTCCTGCCGACCTTGAGCATGTTGACTGCGTAGGGCTGTATGCACTGGAGAGCCGCGATGATGGAATAGAAGGGCGTTCCTCTCCTGCCCCGGGCAAAATATATGACCATGCACAGAAGCGCCGCCAGGACAGATCTCAGGATCCTCTGTCCCGGCAGCGGCAGACGCTGCTGCTTCTTTACAGCGATGTCCTCTCCGTTTCCGCCCATCATGTCCATGTCCCGTCCCGGAAGACCGGCACCATACTGCCGTCCGGTCGGATCCCGTCGATGGCCAGGTCCTCAGCGCCGACCATGAAATCCACATGGATGATGGAATCGTTGA
>DGGX01000109.1:213-6378 GCA_002392385.1 Lachnospiraceae bacterium UBA3863 | reverse complement strand
TCACCGATACCGGGGCCGATACCCGCGATCAGGGCACAGCCGGCGCCGATGGCGCATCCTGCGAGAGCGATACCTTTGGCGAGAATTGTAAAATCCATGATCTGTCTCCTTATTCTATAAAATGATGAATGAACGCAAGTGCGGCGTCAGGCCGCACAGACTGCCATAACGACGGCGCGTATGCTGTCTCCGTCTCCTCCGCGCCGCGGGAGACGGGTCGGCCTTTCTAGCCCTCTGCGGCATTCGCGATGTACATGATGGTGAGCATCGTGAAGATGAAGGCCTGCATGACGCCGGAGAACCAGTCGAAATATACCGACAGGATCGCCGGGACGCCGACATCCAGGATCGGGATGTGGCTGAGGAATTCTCCCGCCGCTCCGGGGATCAGTCCCAGCAGGGCGGAGGAGGCCACGGCCAGCGCCGCGTAGATCAGTCCGTTGATGACAACACCGGAAAGAATGTTGCCGAAGTGACGGCAGGCCATGCTGACAGGCGTCGCCAGTTCAGACAGGATGTTGAAGGGTGTCATCACGGGGATCGGCTGCGTAAAGCCCTTGAGATATCCCAGAATGCCGCCTGCCTTGATCTTCTCGGCGGTGATCATGATAAAGACCACGATCGCCCAGCCGGCTTCTGTGGAAAGATCCGCCGTGGGGCTTCTGAGTCCGATCAGGCTGATCAGGTTCATGACCACGCTGGACGCGAAGAGCGCCGCTACGAAGGGGATCAGCCGGTCGAACTTGGTGCCGCCCGTATTGCTGCGGACCAGGTTGTTGGCGGCCTCCACGATCATCTCCGCCACGGCCTGCCTCTTGGAGATGTTCTCCACCTTCAGGTTCCGTGTCAGAAAGATGCACAGGCCGGTGATGATCAGCATCACGAGCCAGGTGATCACCAGCGTCTCCGTGATCATAAAGTCCCCGAGTATGGGGATGCCGGTGGGGATGCGAAGGAATATCCTTGCACCGGTAACGTCAAATTCCATACCTACTCATTTACCTCCTTCCCGGCATTTTCCTCAGCGACTGTAGACGGGCCGGTCTCTGTATCGGTCTCTGCTGCCTCTTCATCGGCAGCGGCCGGCCTCATGCCTGTAATTATCCCCCGTGCCTTGATCAGAAGGCTCGGCCACAGCAGCGGCAGGATCCCCGCAACCGGATTGATGAAACGCAGTACCATGGCCAGCACACACCAGCCCAGCTGCAGAAATGTCCTGTAGCGGTAGCTGATCTGCATGGTGCGGTACGCGGTATCATAGTGTTCAATGGAGGCTACCTTCTGGACAGTCAGCGCCATGAGGAAGAAATTCCCCACCGCCGCCGCGCACCCCAGGACCCCTCCCAGGATCACGGGCAGTCCTGTCGGCACCTGCGGCATGACCGCGTGCAGACCGTAAAAAACAGCGATCATCAAAATGCTCATAACCGCTGTGCCGACGGCCACATAAGCCGTTTCCCTTTTCACTGCCGACTGGAGTTTCACAAAGTATTCCTCACCTATGACTGCTGAAGGAGACTGGCCTGCCTTCCTTCTTCTGCTTCTCTTCCTCTTCCTTCCTGACACGCAGCCAGAATTTATAGGCCGTCATGAAGGAACCGCCCAGTCCCAGCAGGAAGCCGGGCAGATAGATCCAGAGCGGGGCAGACAGGCGTGTGTTCAGCCAGAAGCATGCCAGCAGGCACAGGACCAGGGGCATCAGAAGGGAGAGCCCCAGCTGGCCCACCATGACCAGTCTCTGTGAGATCTGCTGCCAGTTGCTCATCGCGCTCCTTTCCCAATGATCCGTCAGCCCTGTCCGGGCATATAGTACTATTCTACTCTTTTTGCAGTGGTCTGACAATGAATAAATCCCACCTTCATTGACCCGCCGGCCGGTTTCAGTCTAAGAAACCATGGGCGCTTATCCCCGATTATTCACAGAAAGTACACATTTTCAGACTCTTTCGAACCTGTAGTAGTCCCATCGTGCAAACGTTGTACTATAATATGATAAAAAATAAAGCAAATGGTGCGTAAACAACTCAGGATGGTGATATATGGGCAAACACAAAATCAAAGCGGATGAGTCCAATACGATCGGGTCCAATATCCGGCGCCTCCGTCTCAATGAAGGGATCGGACAGACGGAACTGGCCTCCCGCGTACAGCTGTACGATGTCTCTCTGACCAGAGAGAGCCTTGTTAAGATCGAGGGCGGACGCCAGCACATCTCTCTCGAACAGCTCAAGGCGATCCGTGAGATCCTCGGATGCAGCTACGAAGACCTGCTGAACGAACTACCCAAATGAACAGCGCTGATTGATTGCAGAATCAAATGACCTCTTCCCGGAGCCTTCCGGAAAGAGGTCGTTTTTTCTTTCTTATACCATTTCCGCCAGTTCCCTGATCAGCTTCTCGGATCCGGCCCAGCCCAGGCAGGGGTCCGTGATGGACTGACCGTACACGGTCCCGTCCACGCTCTGGGCACCGTCCTCCAGATAGCTCTCCACCATGAGGCCCTTGACCAGACGGCGGATCCGGGGGGATACGTGGCGGCTGTGCATCACATCCTCCGCGATGCGGACCTGTTCCAGATAGCGCTTGCCGGAATTGGCGTGATTGACGTCGATGATGACCGCGGGGTTCTTGAGCCCGCTCTCTTCATAAGCCTGCTGCAGGTTCTGCAGGTCCTCATAATGGTAATTCGGCACGCTCTGGCCGAAATGATCGGTCCTGCCCCGCAGGATGGCATGGGCCAGCGGATTGCCGGCCGTCTGCACCTCCCAGCCCCTGTACTGGAAGCGCTGGGGATTCTGGGCCGCCGTGATGGCGTTCATCATGACACTGATCTCGCCGCCGGTCGGATTCTTCATTCCGGCCGGAATGCCGATCCCGCTGGCCACCAGCCTGTGCTGCTGGTTCTCCACGCTGCGGGCGCCGACAGCCACATAGGACAGAAGATCGGAAAGATAGCGGTGGTTCTCCGGGTACAGCATCTCCTCGGCGCAGGTGAAGCCCGTCTCCTTGACGACCCGCGTGTGCATCTGGCGGATGGCGATGATGCCGGCCAGCATGTCCTCTCCCCTGTGGGGGTCCGGCTGATGCAGCATGCCCTTATAGCCCAGGCCCTTGGTCCGGGGCTTGTTGGTATATACCCGGGGGATGATCAGGAGACGTTCTTTAACCTCCTCATTCACGGCCGCCAGCCGCGTCATGTAGTCCAGCACCGCCGTCTCGTTGTCGGCGCTGCAGGGTCCGATCAGGAGGAGCATCCTGTCGTCTTCTCCCCGCAGGACCGCGGCGATCTCCCGGTCTCTTCTCTCCTTGATCTCCCGGATCTCCCGGTCCGTGGGATAGAGTTCCTTCAGTTCCTCCGGGGTGGGAAGCCTGCGGAGAAAATCCATCTGCATTTCCATTTCTGATCCGCCCTCTCCGCCATGATGCCCGGCGGCGGCATTATTTCAACATATGGTCTCTCTGTCCGAAGTGGATCACGGCCATCATGCCGGGTCCCACGTGGGCCCCGATGATGGGGCTGATGGCGCAGATCTGGACCTCTGCCCCGGGATCCGCCGACAGCAGCCTGTCCCGCAGCTCCCCGGCACGTTCCTCGCAGTCCGCGTGCACGATGATGACGTCCCTGCCCAACTCGGGACGGCGGCTGGCCATATACTCCTCCACCAGGAAGCGCATGACCCTGGGAATGCCCCGCTGCTTGGCAAAACTGACCAGCTTGCCCTTCTCATCGATGCGCAGGACAGGTTTGATATTGAGCATGGCGCCGGCCACCGCTGTGGCGGCGCTGATCCGTCCTCCCCTGTGGAGGTAGGACAGGTCATCGACGAAGAACCAGTGGCAGATCGTCATGGCCGCCTCCCGCAGGGCCGCGGCATTGTCTGCCAGGGACAGTCCGGCATCCCGTCCCTCTACAGCCTTCATCAGCATCAGGCCCATGCCGCCCGTAGCCGCGAGGGTGTCCACCACCTCGGCCTCGAAGGAGGGATAGTCCTCCCGGACCTGCTCCACCGCCGTGCGGGCGGAATTGAAGGTATTGCTGAGACCGCTCGACAGGGACAGATAGAGGACGCTGCGGCCGGCCTCCGCCTCCCTGCGGAACACCTCTTCATAGAAGAAGGGCGTGATCTGGCTCGTGCTCACCGGCGCGCCGCGGCGCATGGCCGCGTAGAAAGCCCCGGCCTCTTCCGGTGTATGCCTCTTCTCCATCAGATATTCACGGCCGTCCAGCATATATTCCATGGGAATGAGCACTACGCCGTGTTCGTCCAGATACCCTTCCCGGATATCCACAGACGCATCGATCGCTATCGTATACTGTTCCATACCGCCTCCTGTGTTCTCTGCACCGGAGGCCTGCCGCCTCCTGTTTGCAGGTATATACCCTGTTCCGGATAAATGTACCCTGTTGTTAGCGGTACAATTGTGTATTATTATACAAATGTAAACACATCTCAACCACAACCTTGCTGTTCTGTGTGGGATAATACACAGAATCTCCCAAAAGTGTGGAAATCTGCCTTCCCCGAAAGGAAAGGCCGAAAGGACAATCCCCCATGAAAACGACCGACCGAAGGATCCTGCGCACACGAAGCGCCGTTCAGAGCGCCCTCCTCAGACTGCTCGCGGAGAAACCTCTCAGCGAGATCACCGTGACGGAACTGGCCCAGCGGGCGGACATCAACCGCAAGACCTTCTATAACTACTACAGCGACGTATCCATGGTACTGGAGGAGATCGAGAACCAGATCGTAGAGGATTTCCGGGCTGCCCTGAAGGATATCCAGATCGCCCGCCTCCTCAGCGACCCCTCGGAGGTCTTCCTGACCCTGGCCGACCTGATCAGCGCCGACGCGGATCTCTACGACCGCATACTGGCTGCCGACAACATGAACTCCCTGCTGAGCAAGATCGTCTCCGCTCTCAAGGCCTACCTGCTGGACGCCCTCCGCGGCCAGATCGACGTGGATGTGAACCAGATCGATTTTGCCATAGAGTATGCCCTCAGCGGCATGGTGTCCGTCTACCGGCAGTGGTTCACCACGGGACGGCAGGAGGATCTGGCGACCCTGTCCCGCCGCATCAGCACCCTCACCTTCCGCGGGGTGGCCGGTCTGGCCGAGGAGATGGATTTCCTGAAGAAAAGCCGCTGACGTCCTTCACCGCAGACCGGACAGGTCGAACCATTCTCTCCGCCGGGTGAAGAGGAGCCCCAGGACCAGGCCTGCCGCCAGGCCGCCCAGGTGGGCGGCGTTGTTGATATTCCCCGCCGCGAAACCGCTGTAGACCGAAAAGACCAGCATGAGCACAGCCCGGATGCCCAGGGAGGATCCCTGACCGATCTGACCCCGCGCCCGGAAGAGGATGACCAGAATGGCTCCCATCACGCCGAACACGGCCCCGCTGGCCCCCACGGAGACTGTCTCCGCCAGACGCAGGGTATCCCATACCGTCGACACCAGGTTCCCGGTCAGGGCGCTCACAAGATAGAGGATGAGAAAACGCGTGCTCCCCAGGTTGCATTCCACCACCGCGCCTGCCAGGAAGAGGATCAACATATTGTTGAAGAGATGCTGCAGGTCAAAGTGAAGAAAGGCGGCCGTCAGCAGTCTGTACCATGCATGGTCCTGTATCACCGCGCCGGCGCGCAGGGCGAATATCTTATAGATAATGTCTCCTCCCGCCTCTGTGAGCAGGAAGAGGACCACACAGACCGCCGTCAGGGCGGCCGTCACGGGAGCCCTTTGTATTCTCTCTCTCAGTTCAGGCATCATTCCTCCGTAAAAAAGTCAAAATCACCCTAAAAATTGTCAAGAGCGGACCTGTCTTTCGAAGCGCTGATCTGCTATTATTCGCGCTGTGAACGGAAGTTCACAGCAATACCCCCCCTAAACATTTTACATCCCCAAAGCGGATACTCCGGTTGCTTGCAGGCAGCCGGAGTGTTTGCATTCACGGCCTTTCGGAGAGCCTCCCCTCCTCAAAAAGAAAGGGCTTCCATTTCTTGCTTTTTTCGGCTTTGTTTATAACTTCTTCATTGTTTGGAAATACATATCTAAGAACTGTAGTGTATGATAACAACTGTAGACGAGAGAGCGGTCAACAACTCTCCCCCCTCAGATGATCGCCTCTCTCTCGAAAATTGATTTACATACTCCCCCTTTCAGA
>DGGX01000109.1:0-168 GCA_002392385.1 Lachnospiraceae bacterium UBA3863 | reverse complement strand
ACTCCCCCTTTCAGAAGAAACCCTTCGCAGCAGAGCCGGATGATTCCGGAGCCGCCGCGAAGGGTTTCTTCCTGTGCGGATATCCGCGGGAATACTCAGTTCTCAGAAGTATGCAGAAAAGCGAAGGGCTCCTCATCGTGGATGAAATGCATGAGCTGGTAGGCGCAC
>DGGX01000038.1 GCA_002392385.1 Lachnospiraceae bacterium UBA3863 | reverse complement strand
CTGGGGTGAACTCCAGCCCGTTAAGGCGAGCCTGTTTTATAAAAAAGGACCGCACAGGGAACCATCCCCTGTGTGGTCCTTTTATGTAGTGGCAGCTCACACAGAGAACCGTCCCCTGTGAGACACAGAGAACCGTCCCCTGTGAGAGCCCTGAGAGTCCCCTGTGAGAGCCCCTGTGTGAGAGCCTTTGTTAGTAGCAGGCTTCCTGGATCAATCGCCTTCCTCTGTGGTGATGATGCCAAGGATCTTGTCCTCGTCGTAGCGGGACAGGACGACGGCGCCGAGGAGGCAGATGGCGGCGGCTACGATGGCCGCGAGGCGGTAGCCGAAGCCGGTCTCCGCGCCGATGCTGGCGAAGGCGGTGAAGAGGAGCATGGAGATGCTCTGGCCCATCTTGAAGGCGAAGGTACGGGCAGCGAAGAACATGCCCTCGCGGTTCTCGCCGGTCAGGTAGGCATCGGCTTCCGCGATGTCAGCCACGATGGCCTGGGGCAGGATGCCCAGGATGGCCATGGGGAAGGCGGCGGCGCATACGATCAGGATGCCGTAGGCGAGGCCGGAGATGCCCAGCAGGCCGGAGATGGAGGTGACGGCATAGACGGCGGCGAGGCCGCAGAAGCCGATCAGGACCAGTTTCTTCTTGTTCATGCGGTGGGCCAGCCAGTTCACCGGCATGTAGCAGGCGAAGGACAGGAGGGTCATGGCCACGTACAGGATGGTGGTGTAGGTCTCCGGCAGCTTCATCAGTGTGGTGATGAAGAAGGGAAGGCCTGTCTGGAAGATGGTCAGGGCGATGAAGTAGAGAACGTCGCTGCCCACGAAGACGCGGAAGTCGCCGTTGCGGAAGGTCTTGGTCAGGGAGGTGAAGGCGCCGTCATTGGAGGGCACCGTGGTGACATAGTCCTTCTCGTTGATGGTGAAGGTAGGCACCAGAAGGGCCGCGAAGCCGATCACGGACAGCACCAGGAAGGTGATGCGGACGGCCATGATCCTGCCCAGGGAGGGCTCCATGGCGCCCCAGATGAAGGGGGCGGCGTAGCCCACAGCGCTGCCCAGCAGGAAGGTCACGCTGATATAGGTGGAGATGCTGATGCGGGTGTCCTGGGTGGTCCCCAGCTCGGAGATCAGCGCGTTATAGGGTGTGCAGTAGGTCGTCATGAAGAGGTAGAAGAGCAGCAGGGTGACCAGGAGCCACACGCTGTTGACGGTGGAAACGCCGTTTATGGGCGCCCAGAAGACCAGCACGGTCACCAGGGCAAAAGGCAGGGCGATCTTCTGCATGAAGGGAATGCGGCGTCCCTTGGGATTCTGGGACCTGTCGGACAGGTTGGCGATCAGCGGGTCTGTCACCGCGTCGAAGATCCTGCCCAGGGCCGCGATGCCGCCGATGATGGTGGCGATACCCAGGATCACACGCCCCTGCGGGATGAACAGGGTCTGTCCCTGAGCGATCTGCTCCGCGTCGGGCTGATAGAAATACACCAGCCAGTTGGTGATCAGCGCTGACAGCAGCGACCAGCCGAACTGCCCGATGGCGAAACACCACATCTTGCCTTTTGTCAGTTTTTTCATTTCTGTCCCCCTTGTTGTTATAATTACGCCTCTTTGACTGTGATACCGTCGATCAGGATATCCACCACCTGCCGCAGGCCTTCCTGATAGCTGAGCTGTGCCCGGGTCAGCACGTCCTCCCGGAAGAAGCGCTCCAGCGTCGCCTCGAACATGGCTTTGAACAGCGGAATGCTGCAGGGCCGGATCTTGCCCTCCTCCATACCTTTCCTGAGCAGCGCGAGCGTGGACTCCCAGTCGCTCTCGATCCTCTCCTGCACCCGGGCGTAGACCCGCGGATGGCGCTCCTCGAGCTCATACAGTTTCCGGAGGTCCACAGACTGGTAGATGTCCGGCAGGGCCGACATCAGCGCGCGAAGCTTCTCCACCGTGTCGAGGGAATCGTCCCCCATCACCTCCGCCTCGCTCCGCTTGATCGCGTCAAAACTGTGATCCGCGACCTGCAGCAGCAGGTCCTCCTTGTCCTCGAAGAGCAGATACAGGGTCTTTTTGCTCATGCCGACCTCGGCAGCCAGGTCACTCATGGTGAAATGGAGCCCCTTCTTGCGGAAGGCCTCAAGGGCCGCCTCCATGATCTGCTTCTGTGCTCTCTCTCTGTCCATCTTCCTCTCAAACCCTCCCCGGATCCGTGGAAACCCGATCCTTCGTTCCGGTTTCCTCTATCGTACGTCAGATCGCGGGCCGCCGCAAGAAACCAATTTCACAAATCCGGTTTCCTGTCTTTGTGCAGTCTTTACACCTCCCTGTGAATTTGTTAAATTATTATTTACAGGGAACAGTGCGCCTTTTCAGGGGGAAAAGGATCCTGTGCCCCGCCATTATTGATCTGCGAAAAGGAGGATTTCCGTATTATGATGAAACTGGTTCTGATCAGACACGGCGAGAGTGAATGGAACAAACTGAATCTGTTCACCGGTTGGACCGATGTAGACCTCAGCGACAAGGGCCGTGAAGAGGCCAAGGCCGCCGGCCGGCTCCTCAAGGCCGAGGGATATGATTTTGACGTATGCTACACTTCCTATCTGAAGCGCGCCATCCACACCCTGAACTACGTTCTGGACGAGATGGACAGGGCATGGCTCCCCGTCATCAAGAGCTGGAAGCTCAATGAGCGTCACTACGGCGCCCTGCAGGGCCTCAACAAGTCCGAGACTGCCGAGAAATACGGCGAGGAGCAGGTCAAGATCTGGCGCCGCAGCTTCGACATCACCCCTCCGGCCCTGACCCCCGACGACGAGCGGGCCGCCGGCAACCAGGCCATGTACAGGAACGTCGATCCCGCTGACCTTCCTCTGACCGAGTCCCTTGCCATCACCATCAAGCGCGCGGTCCCTTATTTTGAGGAAGTCATCAAGAAGGACATGCAGGACGGCAAGCGCGTGATCATCGCCGCCCACGGCAACTCCCTCCGCGCTCTTGTCAAGTATTTTGACAACATCAGCGACGAGGATATCATCGGCGTCAACATCCCCACCGGCTCCCCGCTCGTGTACGAGTTCGACGACAATTTCAAGGCGATCAACCACTACTACCTGGGCGACCAGGAAGCCCTCGCCGCCAAGATGGCTGCCGTTGCCAACCAGGGCAAGGCCAAATAAGAGATCTGCGGCCATATCAGATCATAGGTCAAAAAAAGCTGCCGTATCAGGAGAGACCTGATGCGGCAGCTTTCTATTGCTTACTGCTGTTTCTGGACGGTGATCGTGATCGTCCCGTTGGATTTGAACTGGGGCGTCACCCGCAGGGAATACTCGCCGGGGTCCATGGTGATCGTCATGACACCGCTCCCCTGGTGCGTCGTCTCATAGGTGGCCGGGGCGTCCTCCGGAACCTCCCCGTCGATGGCCGCCTCTCCCGAAATGTACTCGATGAGGACATCACTGGCCTCGTCCATGTCCGCGTCGATCACCAGCTCTTCATCCGCCTCGACGGTCAGTGCGCCGGAGAACACCTGATTGTCGCTGTCCGCGTTTTCAATTTGTATCACTGCCTGCTTCTCATTCTCGATCTCGAGGACCATGGACGCGGATTCTGAACTGCATCCGGACACCATGGCTGTCAGGAAGATCAGGATGGCTGCGAGTGCGCTGATTTTCTTCATAGTCTCCTCCTTATTCTGTCAGGAATCTGGCCGCTGTCTGGGCCGTCTCCAGAGCGGTGCCGACGTCTGTGCCTTCATTGATCACGGACAGGACGGCGCTGCCCAGACATGCACGTACTTCGCTCTCCCGCCGCACAGTCTTCACATAGGTGACCCGGGCGGCAAAATCATTCAGCAGAGCGTATACCGACTGGCCGCCGAAGAATTCTCTGGGCATGCCGTATACGGTGCTCTCCCGGGTGGGAAGATAGGCGGAGATGGTGCCGGTTACCGGGAGCAGGGTCTCGTAGAAACGGACGCTTCCCCCGAAGGTGTTGCGGAAGAAATCCTCCGCGGCAGACAGCTGTCTGCACTCGACGGTGATGGCCCAGCTGGAGCCGCCCAGATCGGCGTAATAGCCGGCTTCCTTGGACTCCTCCACCCGCGGCATGTTGGTCACTGCCCAGAGACCGGTCTGCTTCTGGGCGGCCATCACGATGCTGAGGGTGCCGCTGCCGCCTATGATGCCGGCCGCTGTTCCGTCGTTGACGGCGGCGCGATAAGCCTT
Source organism: Lachnospiraceae bacterium UBA3863 (assembly GCA_002392385.1). Classification (GTDB taxonomy): domain Bacteria; phylum Bacillota; class Clostridia; order Lachnospirales; family Lachnospiraceae; genus CAG-791. The sequence goes on along the minus strand of DGGX01000038.1, from coordinate 3,028 downwards.
GTCGTCCTTCACCTGCATGATCACGCCCTGCTGCAGGGCATCCCGGTAGAGGAGGATACATCTGCGGAGCTCTTCATTGTCGGCCAGGCTGACCTTGCCCTCCTTATTGTAGAGGGAGAGTCCCTTGGACTGCAGCATCATGACCAGGAGATCCGCGCTGCCCTCCCTGACCGCGATCATGGGGTGGCCCGTGTTGTCCAGGACCCGCCGGCCCTTTTCGATCCACTCCTCCCAGGTCAGGTCGGTCATGTCATCGATGGTGAGCCCGGCCTCTCTGAGGATATCCGTCCGGTAGGCCGCGCAGACGGTGCCCAGGTCAAAGGGGATGCCGTAATTGATGCCTTTCCTCCGCGTCCTGCTGACCTTCTCCGGAACGAACTGGTCGTAGTCGATCCCTGACCGGGTGAGGTCCGTAAAGAGGGTCGGACAGCGTTTCACGCAGAGGATAAAATCATCGTCCGGCAGCAGAAGGATGTCCGGCAGCAGGCTGCTGTCTCCGGCCGATCCGGCTGTCAGAAGCGCCTTCTTGATCTCTTCGGGGCTTTTCTCAATAATATCCAGGGCAAAACCCGGGTGGTCCTTGCGGTAGAAGGCCTCTGCCTCCTTCATGGCGGCGATGGCGTAGCCCTGGTCCCAGGCCCAGACGGTCAGCGGCTCAGGGGCGGGCACCAGGCTGCTCTCCTGCTGTTCATCCCCGTCCGGTTCCGCAGTCTCCGTTCCTGTCTCTGTCTCTCCGTCCGCGGCGGTCTCTGCGGTCTCTGTCTCCGCGGCCTCTGTCTCCGCGGTCTCTGTCTCCGCGGCCTCTGTCTCCGCGGCCTCCACAGCCGTCTCCGTCTCTTCCTGTCCGTTCCCGCCGGCCTCCGCCGCCTCCCGGACATCGCCGGAAGCGCCTGCCGCCGCCGAACCGCCGCAGCCGGTCAGGGCAGCGCACCCCAGCCACAGCGCGGCTGTAAGGATCACCTGAAATGCATGATCGCGTAATCGCATTGTGCCTCTCTCTCCGGGCGCCTCACTGCAGCGGGCTCTGCCCGCGCCGGGACTTGTCCCGGCATCCGGAGACCCTGCGGCGCCATCTGGTTCAGTGTCCCGGAACACAGCCCTATGCGGCTGCTCCATCTATCATAACACGAATCCCCTTTGACTTCCACGCAGACCTGCACAGGCATACAAAGTGTTCTCCCTCCGCCTCCTCCCATCTGACCTTATAATATTTACAATTATTGGATATTTTAATATGTTCAGTCTGTTATATACTGTTCAACAAGAAACAGGCCCCCACAGGGTGCCATGACTGTCGCAGAAGAGGAGGTTTCATCATGCAGAATTCAGCGACTGACAAAAGGATCCACAAACTGGTGCTGGCGGGTGTTTTTGCCGCCGTCACCTACATCGTATTCACCTTCCTGTCCATCCCGATCCCCACACCGGGCGGCGGCAAGGTGACTGTCCACCTCGGCAACGCCTTCTGTATTCTGGGCGTACTGCTGCTGGGCACCTTCTACGGCAGCGCGGGCGGTGCCGTGGGCCTGGTGGTGGCCGATCTTCTGGATCCCGTTTATATCGTGGAGGCACCCATCACATTCGTCCTGAAGCTCCTCATGGGACTGATCGCCGGCTTTGTGGGGCACAAGCTCCTGCACATCGACGAGCAGAAGGACCGGTCAGTCATCCTGCGCGATGCCGTCCTGGCTTCCGTTGCCGGTCTGCTGTTCAACGCCGTCTGCGACCCCCTGGCCCGCTACGCCTATAAGATCCTGATCATCGGCAGACCCGCCGCGGAGGTCACCCTGGCCGTCAACATGGTCGTCACACTCATCAACTCCGTGGTCTCTGTCTTTGCCGTGGTCATCCTCTACATGGCCCTCCGCGGACCCCTCCGCAAACTGGGTATTATTACAGATAACGAGAAAGAGGACCAGCCCTCCTGACACCCCCCTCAGGGTGGGTTGATCATCCGACTGAAACAACTCACTTACGTCAGCAATAAGCTGTTCCACTAAAAAATAGGCATAAAAACTCCCCGGAGAAACTCTCCGGGGAATTTTTATGCGTATCTCTCCCTAGTGTGACAGTCATCCCAGAAAAGTTTCTACTGCTGAGCGGGGTGACTCTATAGGAGTGAAAACCACCCCAGAAAGCTTCCTGTACACAGATGGGTTGATCTTGGGTTTTATATGAGGTTCATTGCTCTTTTTCTATAGATCTGCCTGTTCAGTGCTTTATCCCGGTCTTCTCATAGAGAGAAGAACCTGTATTCCGAGGTATCTCCGTTCTCCACGTTGTACATAGCCTTCCAGGTGGAGAAGTTGCCGGCGTTGAGGTCGCAGTCCTTGCCGCCGTAGCGGATGTTCTGGCGGAAGTCTTGATCACCTTTTTGGCGGAGGCTTCCAGGTCGTGAGGGCCGCCCAGAAAGTCTTCCATCTTATCGACGCCCAGCATGGTCAGATAATTCCTTCTGGAGGCCATGTCCCAGGTGGGCACTTCGGAGGCCGCCTTCGCTCAGGCGATGGACTTGACCTCGTAGTCCTTGGCCTCCACAGCGGCCTTGAGGGTGTCGTCCGTCACGTCGCCGGACAGGGTCACCACCGCGGTGCCCGCCTCGTGGCTGACCTGGGCGCTCTCGACGCCGTCCAGCGCCTCCAGAGCCTTCTTGACGGTCATCTCGCAGTGTCCGCACATCATTCCCTCGATCTTCATGGTCCTGGTCATAAGATTCTCTCCTTTCTGTGCCGGTGCTCCGGCTTCATCCGTGTCGTCTCTATGCTGATCAGCAGGCCTGCCTGCTGTCTCAGTCTCTTCCTTGTCTCCCGCCTGCTCCAGCAGCGGAGCCCCTGTCCGGGGCAGGGCATTCTTGAGCGGTCTGTCGCTGCTGCTGTCATGGAGCCGGATCCCGTTGAGCCGCAGGGCATTGGTCACGACGCAGAAGCTGGACAGGCTCATGGCCAGTGCCCCCAGCATCGGGTCCATGGTGATCCCGAGGGGGCTCAGTGCTCCCGCCGCGACCGGGATCAGGATCGAGTTGTAGATC
>DGGX01000056.1 GCA_002392385.1 Lachnospiraceae bacterium UBA3863 | reverse complement strand
ACGAGGCCTACATCGACTTCGGCGGCGAGAGCGCCATGTGCCTTTTGCCGAAATATGAGAACCTCCTGGTGGTCCGGACCTTCTCCAAATCCCGGTCTCTGGCCGGCATGCGCATCGGCTACGCCGTGGGTAACGAGAAGCTCATCAGCTACCTCCAGGACGTGAAGTTCTCCTTCAACTCCTACACCATGAACCTGGCCGCCCAGCGCGTGGGCCTTGCCAGCGTCCAGGACGAGGACTACTTCCGCGCCTGCACCGGCCGCATCATCGCCACCCGGGACCGTTTTGCCGCCGCCCTCGCGGACCGCGGATTCGAAGTCCTGCCGTCGTCCGCCAACTTCGTGTTCGCGAGACACCCGCGCTTCACCGGCGACGACCTGCTGGCCGCCCTGCGCGCCCGCAAGGTCCTGGTCCGCCACTTCAAGGCCCCCCGCATCCGCGATTTCCTCCGCATCACCATCGGCACCGACGCGCAGATGGATGCCGTCCTCCGTGTGCTGGACGAGATCATCGGCAAATAACATCAAATAAGGAGAAGATTCCCCTCATGACAAATTCCCTTGCGTTATGGTTTGCAAATACACTCGGTAAATATGTTTCCGCCAAGATGGTCGTCTTCATCGTGTCCCTGATGCCCATCCTCGAGTGCCGCGGCGGCCTCATCGTCGCCAAGCTCCTCGGCGTCGACCTTTTGGAAGCCATCCCGATCTGCGTGATCGGCAACCTTCTGCCCATCCCCTTCATCCTCCTCTTCATCAAGCAGATCTTCCGCTGGCTGAAGAAATTCCGTGTCTTCCGCCCCCATGTGGAGAAGCTGGAACAGCGCGGCATGGCCAAATCCAAGTCCCTTGAGAACGGCGAGTTCGTCGGCCTCATGCTCTTCGTGGGCATCCCCCTGCCGGGCACCGGCGGCTGGACAGGCTCCCTGGTGGCCGCCCTCCTGGACATGGACATCAAGAAGGCCAGCCTGGCCATCCTTCTCGGCGTCTTCATCGCCACCGTGATCATGTCCATCGTGTCCTACGGCCTGCTGGGGTACTTTATCTGAAGCCTTGGTGGCGTGACGGCGCAGGGAACGTTACCGGGTGTGTGATCAGAAGCTGGAAATCACACAGGAAATAACGAATGATAGGAGCATCGTTACCGGGTGTGTGATTGGAAGCCAATAATCACATGGCTGATAACGAATGACAGGGGCATCGTTACCGGGTGTGTGATTGGAGGCCAAAAATCACACAGAAGATAACGATTGAATTCAGGAACGTTATCAGGCGTGTGATCAGAAGTCAATAATCACACAGCCAATAACGGCATTACCTCAAATGACAAGCCAAATCGCAAGGAGACAACATGCCTGAAAGCTACGGAAACTTCGCACAGGTCTATGACACCTTCATGGACGACACCGATTATGAAGCCTGGACCGACCGGGTGCTCCGGATGAGAGACAAGTATGGGCTGCCGGCGGAGCAGGCGGGAACAAGTACTGATGCTTCATCGGACGAGTCAGATCCAGCTGCCCAGGAGCGGCAGCTGATCTGTGATATCGGCTGCGGAACGGGACGTGTGACGGAGATCCTGGCTTCCAGAGGATATGATGTCATGGGGATCGACCTGTCGCCGGACATGCTGGCCATCGCCCAGGAGAGGAGCCGGTCCGCAGGAAGAGACACTCTCTATCTGTGCCAGGACATGCGGGAACTGGACCTTTATGGCGACTGCGGCACCTTCATCAGTGTCGGAGACAGCCTGAACTATCTTCTTTCGGAAGAAGATCTTCTGAAGACCTTTCAGCGCGTGGCGCTCTTTCTTCTGCAGGGAGGTGTATTCATCTTCGACAGCAAGACGACCCACCTCTTCCGGGATGTGATCGGTGATCAGACCATCGCCGAGGACCGGGAGGACTGCGCTTTCATCTGGGACAACACTTACGATGAGGAGACCGGCATCAATGAGTATGACCTGTCCCTCTACATTCAGGAAGAGGAGGACCTCTTCCGCAAATATGAAGAAGTCCACTATCAGCGCGGCTATGAGCCGGCTCAGCTGCGCCGCATCGCCGAGGAGGCGGGCCTGACCTGGCTGGAAGCGGTCGACTGTGACACCGACGGACCGGTGACAGAAGAGACGGTCAGGTATCTGGCGGTAATCAGGAAGTGAACTCGTCAGCTGACGGCAGAAACGTCATATCTGCCGTGAAGAAAACGTTTATATCACGATGGAAATAACGACTGTCAATAGAAACGTTATATCCGCTGTGAAGAGAACGATTAAATCACAGCGGAAATAACGATCGGCTGGGAAAACGTTATATCCGCTGTGAAGAAAACGATTGAATCACAGCGGAAATAACGTTCGGCCGGGAAAACGTTATATCTGCCGTGAAGAAAACGTTTATATCACGGCGGCAATAACGACCGGCCTGAATAACGTTATTTCCACCGTGAAGAAACCGCCTACATCACAGCGGAAATAACGATCTGCCTCAGGAAAAACAACTGCCACGATAACCACCACCGGAGACAAAAAGGAGTACCCCCTATGAAGCTTGCTTTTACCAAAATGGAAGGCTGCGGCAATGATTATGTCTATATCAACGGCTTCACGGAGAAGGTGCCACAGGAGGACAAGCCGGCGCTGGTGAGGAGGCTGAGTGACAGGCATTTCGGGATCGGCGGCGACGGGGTGATCTTCATCAATCCGGCGCGGGAAGCGGATTTCGAGATGGAAATGTTCAACGCGGACGGTACCAGGGCGGAGATGTGCGGCAACGGCATCCGCTGTGTGGGTGCCTATGTGCGGGAGCATGGCCTGACGCAGAGCGATGACTTCACGGTGGTCAGCATGGGAGTGGTCAAAAAGCTCCACCTGACTATGAAGGGCGCGCATACGGAGAGTGTCCGGGTGGACATGGGACAGCCCATCCTGGAGCCGGCCCAGGTGCCGACCCTCCTTAAGGCGGCAGAAGGCACGGACGCTGCACCGGTCATCAAGGTGCCGCTCACCGTGGCGGGAGAGGAATATCCTGTGACCTGTGTCTCCATGGGCAACCCGCACGCGGTGGTCTTCCTGGAGGACGGGAAGGATCCGGATGAGCTGGACCTGCCGGCGGTGGGACCCCTCTTTGAGAATCATGAAGTCTTCCCCAGAAGGACGAATACGGAGTTTGTGAAGGTGCTGTCGCCCTCACACGTGAAGATGCGCGTGTGGGAGCGGGGGACCGGAGAGACCCTGGCCTGCGGGACAGGGTGCTGCGCCATTGCGGTGGCGGGTGTCCTGAACGGCCGGACAGAGAGAAAGGTTCAGGTGGACGTGCTCGGCGGCAGCCTGTTCATCGAGTGGGACGAGAACGGGACGGTCTGGATGACCGGCCCGGCGACCACGGTGTTTGAGGGGACGATCGAGATCTGAACACATTTCAGAAGGGTTTCGCCGAGAGCAGCATATCGGAAGCGGATGATGAACAGGAGGTTTTATCATGCTGGTCAATCCGGAGTATCTGAAACTCAGAGGTTCTTACCTTTTCTCAACGGTGGCGCAGAAGACGGCGGCCTACAAGGCGGCGCACCCGGAGGCGGAGATCATCCGGCTCGGGATCGGTGATGTGACGCAGCCCCTGCCGCCGGCGGTGATCGAGGCCCTGCACAGGGCCGTGGAAGAGCAGGCACATGCGGAGACCTTCCGCGGCTACGCGCCGGATCTGGGATATCCTTTCCTGCGGCACGCCATGGCGGAGAATGATTACCGCGCGAGGGGCTGCAGGATCGAGGACGACGAGATCTTCATCTCGGACGGCGCCAAGAGCGACAGCGCCAACATCCAGGAGATCTTCGCGGCGGAGAGTCGGATCGCGGTCACGGATCCTGTCTATCCCGTGTATGTGGACAGCAATGTGATGGCGGGAAGGACCGGGACCTTTAATGAGCAGACCGGGACCTGGAGCCGGGTCACCTATCTGCCCTGCACGGCGGAGAACGGCTTCGTGCCGGCACTGCCGACGGAGGATCCGGCGCTGGCACCGGACCTGATCTATCTCTGCTTCCCCAATAATCCGACGGGGACGACCATCACGAAGGACCAGCTGCAGGAGTGGGTCGACTACGCGAACCGGACGGGAGCGGTGATCCTCTTCGACAGCGCCTATGAGGCCTACATCTCGGAGGCGGATGTGCCGCATACGATCTATGAGTGCGAGGGTGCCCGGACTTGCGCCATCGAGCTTCGGTCCTTCTCGAAAAACGCCGGATTCACAGGGCTGCGGCTGGGGGCAGTGGTGCTCCCCAAGGAACTGAAGGACAGGAACGGACAGGCTCTGCATCCGCTGTGGGCACGGCGCCACGGGACCAAATACAACGGCGCTCCTTACATTGTACAGCGCGCAGGTGAGGCGGTCTATTCGCCTGAAGGCAAGGCCCAGGTGCGGGCCCTGGTGGACGGCTACATGAAGAATGCCCGCTACATCCGCGAGAGTCTGGCTGGCATGGGATACGAGGTCTACGGCGGGGTGAACTCGCCCTATATCTGGCTGCGGACCCCCGGACAGATGACCAGCTGGGAATTCTTTGACCATCTGTTGGGCGGCGCCCAGGTCGTGGGCACGCCGGGCAGCGGCTTCGGACCGAGCGGAGAGCACTACTTCCGGCTGACGGCTTTCGGCACCTATGAGAACAGCGTGGAGGCCATGGAGAGGATCCGAAGGCTGTAAAAAAACCGTGGAGCCCATGGGAACGGATCCGGAGGCTGTAAACACCGTGGTTGAATTTCACCGCCTGTTGACTTACAATAATAGAGGCCGGTCTTCGGACCGGTCTCATATTACGAGAGAAAGGACCTGAAAGGTACAGAACATGGCACTACTTGAACAGTGGAGAGACAGAGCCTATAACGAGAAGACAGACAAGGGCACTCTCAGGAAGCTCTGGAGCGATTATTTTGTAAAAGAGAAGGAGATCTACGAGCAGCTGCTGGCGGATCCGGACGTGGAAGTGAAGGGCACCGTCAAGGAGCTCGCTGACAAGTACGGCGTGGACATCATGACCATGACCGGCTTCCTGGACGGCATCGACGAGAGCCTTGTGGAGCCCAATCCGATCGAGGAGATGGAAGAGGACACAGAGGTATCCCTTGCCTTCGACAACGAGAAGCTCTTCAAGAACATGGTCAAGGCCGGCGCGGACTGGCTCTACAAGCTGCCCCAGTGGGAGGCGATCTACGACGAGGAGACCAGGAAGCGTCTCGAGCACGAGCAGAAGCTCTCCACGACCGTGATCAAGGGACCCAAGATCTATCCCAACGATCCCTGCCCTTGCGGGAGCGGCAAGAAATACAAGAAGTGCTGCGGCAGGAAGTGATCGCAGCCTTCGACAGGACATCCGACAGCAGTGTGCCGGCCCGGGAAAGGGCTGGGCACTGCTGTCTTTTTCCTGTAAAATAGAAACCGGAACAGTGTCTGATAGAAACCGGAACAGTGTCTGCGTCCGAACCTTGTCATGTATCGGAAGGAGGTGCGCGGTGCTTAAGAAAATCGGCATGATGGCCCTGGGCGTTTTTACCATATTCTGCGGCCTGGGGATGATCGAGATGGGCGTGCTGGAACCGACCTATGAGCTGGCGTCGCGCATTTTTGCCTCTGTCTGCGGTGTGATCCTGGCGTTGGGCGGCGGCGTGATCCTTTATCTCTATGCCACAGACCCTTACGAGAGCATCGGCAAGGGCGGCGGGATCCGGGGCTTCTTCCGGGGGCTTCTGGAGGAGGTGAGCCCGGATATCACGGTGGTCACGGAGGATCTCAGCAAGGAGGAGACCCTGCTTCGTTCCTTCCGGAAGGACTACGCGGCCTTCTTCGAAGAGTACGGTGTGAAGGAGAACGCGGCGGTCCAGAACGACGTGACCCAGATCTACCTGCACATACTCACCCTGCAGAAGCAGCGGCTGGACCGCAAGATGATCGTGACCCGCGCCCAGTCGGAGAGGGTGCGCTACGGCGCCGGGCCTGCGGTGCACATCCATACCTTCTTCGACGGTAAATACCGGATCACGGACGCCGCGGAGATCCTGGAGGCGCGGCAGACCTTCGGCCGGAGGGGAGAGAAGAAGGCGAGGCCTCTCTATACAAAGAAGACATATGAGACCGGACGCTACCGCCTCCTGTCCGCGGAGCGGAAGGGCGGAGACCTGTTTATCTGTCCCAACTGCGGCAGCCAGGCCACGAGAGAGAATCTGCTCGACGGCTGCGATTACTGCGGCACCAGATTCACTCTGGAGGACTTGGGGACCCGCATCTCGCAGTTCAGCTACCGGCCGGACTATGAGGTGGAGTATGAGCGGTACACGGAGGTGCGCGCGACCTATGCCAAAAGGGTCGGCCTCTTCATAGGGATCCCGGTCTTCCTGCTCTGCGCATGGGGCGCCGTCATGGCCTCCTGGGATTTCACAGGCATGTATGTCCTCCGGCTGGCGGCGATCATGTTCGCCGCGGGCTTCCCCACGGCGGCCGCCGTCTACTTCGGGGAGCTGATCTTCTTTTTCTGCATCTTTCCTTTCCTCCAGGCAGGCGCTTCCTTCCGCTACTTCCGCGGACGACAGAAGGCGATCGAAGCCGAAAAGGACCGGGACTACGCCCAGCAGCGTGCTGTCCGTAGGAGAGACCCTCTCTTCTCGATCCAGGGCTTCTACAGCTGGGTGGAGAACATCCTGGCCGCCGTCCATTACGGAGAGGGCAGGGGGACCTCGGCCTTCACAGAGAACAGACAGGCAGACGACCAGATCGAAGCCTGCCTGGACAAGTACCGCGACGTGATCGATATGGAGGTCATGGAGATCCGGCTGGATGATTATCAGCTCGGATCGGAGATGCAGGAAGCACAGGTATCGGCGAGACTGCAGCTCCTGGTGGAGAAGAAGGGCAGGGTCCGGAGACGCAATGAGAAGGTGCGTCTGCACCTGGTCAAATCTGCCGCCTGTAAGACACAGGCTGTCTGCGCGCCTTCCTTCATGTACTGCAGGAACTGCGGCTCCTCCCTCTCCATGCAGGAAGGCAAGACCTGCCCCCACTGCGGCACTGAGAGAAAGCTGTCTGACTGGGAATGGGCCGTCCGAAGCTATGAAGTGCTGTGAGAACGTAAAGGCATAAGAGAAGAGAATATAAAAACGGGCTGTCCTATGGCAGCCCGCTTTGTTTTTATATAGATATGGGTGATCAGAAACTGGCGTTTCCTCACATCGGTGATCAGAATCCGCTGCCGCAGCACATGCCGCCGCCTCCGCACATGAGATTGAGGAAGGCGTTCAGGAGGCACATGCGTATGCACCAGCTGGTGGTGCTGCTGCCGCTGTAGCGGTAAGGACTCTGGCGGCGCCGGTACCAGTCGCTGCCGTACTGGAGTCGTTCCACCAGACGGCTGTAGGTGATGTTGTCCGGCTCCATGGACAGGGCGGTCTCCGCGTCGGAGAGAGCCTGTACATTGTTGCCCAGGTTCATGTGGGCGACGGCGTGGAGATAGAACCACTGAGGACCGCGCTGATCCTCCGGCATGTTGTCCAGAACATTGATGCCCTCACGGTAGTGGCCGCCCTGGATGTAGTTGGCCGCGGCCCGCAGATGCATGTAGTCCTCTCTGTCCGCCTGGCTGTAGCCGTACTGCCCCTGGTTCTGGTAGCCCCCGGGACCGGCCTGTTCGTAGGCCTGGCCGCCTGTGAAGGTCCCGTTCATGAAGTCCCGCATGAACTCATTGAAATCCATATAATAATGCGTACCGCTGCTGCTGTAGGGGTTGCCCTGGAAATAAGGATTGCCGTTGGCGTAAGGATTGCCGTTGGCGTAGGGGTTGCCGCTTGTATAGGAACTGCCGTTGCTGCCGGAGGAGGCGTAGGGATGCTGCTTCTCGTATATGATCTGCTGGTAGGCTTCCTGCACCAGCTTGAACATTTCCTCCGCCTTCTCTTTATTCGGATTATTGATGTTGGCATCCGGGTGGTATTTCTTGCTCAGCGCGCGATAGGCTTTTTTGATCTCTTCCTCCGAGGCTGAGCGGTCCACTCCCAGGACCTTATAGGGATCCGACATCGTCTGTTACCTCTCTGTTATCCTTGTCCGTTTCGGACGATCCGCCGGCCGCGTCTGTCTCCGCACCGGTCTGTGTCCTCTCTCTGCGCACGGCGTCATAGCGTGTCCATATGCCCGCGTAGAGTATATTACGAAGTATACCCACATTTTCCACAATGGGCAAGGTCTCAAAAGCACTGCAGCACTCGGCCATCATCATGGTCAGGATCTGCCCTACACGGTCATCCAGGCCCGGATCCCCGTACATGGAGAGAAGAGGATTGTAGGCATTGTTCTTGCGATCCTTCTCCAGATCATCGTAGGCGTCCAGAAGGTAGATGTACTTGCCCAGAAAGAAGCCCATCCTCCGCAGGGTCGGTTCCCAAATATCCTTGCGGCAGGCGAAGAGCTCCGCCATCAGTTCTCCGAAGGCGCCGCTGACGGCGTCGATGTCCCCGGAGCCTTCCTGCTCATAGCGGTGGAGAACGTCCAGCTGACGTTCTATGACCTCCGCCTTGTCCTTCCATTTCTCTGCGGCCCGGTCCCGGCCGGCCTTCAGAAGACGGGCGGCGGCGTACTTCTTGTAGCTGTGCTCGTCATGCCAGTCGTCCAGGGCGGAGTAGTAGGAGAGCAGGACCGTGATATCCGCCGCGTAGCGGGTGAATTCATTGCGTCTTGTGGGATGATCCTCAAAGGGATGCGCGACGCACCGGGTCTCCCCCCGGTCCTCGTCCCCGGGCTCGTACAGGCTGGTCAGCAAAAAAGACAGGAACGTGGTGTCGTAGCTCAGCGTGAGCCGGCCGAAACTCCCGTAACTGTCTTTAAGATCCATGCACAGGCCGCAGTAGTAACTGCGGTAGAGCCGATATTCTCCGATCTTAAGCTCAGGTTCGTTGGCAACGATATAGCCGAACATGTTCAGCTCCTTTTCTCAAATTCGTGACCGCAGCGCGGGCACCGCACCATGATGCGACCCTTGCCTTTGGGTATGCGGATGCGCTGGCGGCAGTTGGGGCAGTTGTAGATATGGAACTCTCTGCGCTGGGCCCAGTCCGACCGGAAGTTGCGGAAACGGGAGGTGAACCTGTCCCGCAGGCGCAGGAATTTCTGGTTCTCTTCGTAACGTTTGGGGATATTGCGCGAGAAGGTCCGGTAATAGAGCAGGACCAGCAGAATCCCGGAGATCACGGAAGAGAAGCGGAAGGGCAGGAACATGGTGACGACAAGGTAGACAAGCAGGAGCCCGAACAGAAACCGGGACAGATTGTCCACGCCGTACCTGCCCTGCATGAACTGTGCAAGTTTATAGCGGATCCTGTTCAGCATGGAAGCATATCCTTTCCACCATGAAAAGACCGGAAGTCCGGTCAGGCGTACTCAATTCGACTTACCTATTATTGTGAGAGCCATGCAGAACAAAAACAAGTAAGAATCTGCTAAGAGATAATAAAAAGAATGTAAACCGGTCTGATCAGAAGATCAGACCGGTCAGGAATACTGCCGCACAGCAGGTGACAGCCACCACAAAGAGATCCCCGTTGAACCAGGCAGCCACAAGGCCGGCCGCCAGCGCCAGCCCGCCGGCAGCGGGATTGTCCGTGACCTCCAGGATGGCGGGAAAGGTCATGACTGCCAGTGTCACATAGGGCACATAGTGGAGGAAGGAACGCAGCCACCGGCTCTTGAGCTCCTTACGGAGGAAGAGGAGGGGCAGCAGACGGATCAGGTAGACCGTCAGGATCATGATCGCGAGCGCGATATAGGTGTTCATGCGGCACCTCCTTCCGTGTCACTGTCCTCCTCCACCGGCCGCACCGCTGCGGCGATCCCGGCGATCACCAGTGTCAGGATAATGACCTTGAAGCCCGTGGAGATCCTGGAGAGAACCGGGAGGATCGAGAAGAGCCAGCTGCACAGCATGGACAGGGCGACCAGGGCGCCGATGAAGCGGTCCTTCTTCGCGGGCGGGATGATGATGGCCAGGAACATGCCGTAGAGGGACACGCTGAGGGCCGCCGTGACGCTGGGGGGCAGAATATTGCCGACCAGCACGCCCAGCACCGTTCCCAGGGTCCAGCCGAAGATGCTGATGATCATCATGCCGTAGGTATAGGCAGGCGTCAGCCAGCCGTCCACGGCGGCTGACAGACCGAAGATCTCATCCGTGATCCCCTGGGCCAGGAAGAAACGATGATAGAGCGGCAGGTCCGGGGACAGCTTCTGGGAGAGCGAGCAGCTCATGAGGAAATAGCGGAGATTGACCACGATGCAGGTGGAGATGATCTCCAGGACCCCCGCGTGGCTCTCCAGGAGCACCAGGGCTGCGAACTCTCCGGCGGACGCCACCAGACCCATGGACATCAGGCCGGCCTGCATCCAGTCCATACCGATCCTTTTAGCCGCGATCCCCAGGGCGAACGCCACCGCGAAATACCCCATACAGATGGGAAAACCGTCGATCAGCCCCTTGCGCAGCCAGGCTCCGGCGGTCATTGGTTTGGTTTGATCTTTCATATAGTATAAAGCTTGTCTGAGAAGGAACCTGATGTTCCCGGGTTTGTGCTACAGGAATGAATTATAGCACCCTGCGGGGCGGCATACAAGCAGGTGCAAATAGGCGTTTGACAAATATACGGACGCTCTTTATCATAGTAGATTATGACAGGAATTCTGTCTTAATTGGTGTGCCGTAAACGCCGCGGTCCCCGCGGGAGGCCCACCGGGAAGCAATAAGATAACCACCGATCGGGAGAGCCTGAAGACAATGAGAAAAGAACTTGCCAAGACCTACGATCCGCACGGGATCGAGGACCGGATCTATAAGAACTGGGAAGAGAAGAAGTATTTTCACGCGGAGGTGGATCATTCCAAGACCCCCTTTACGATCGTGATCCCGCCGCCGAATATCACCGGCCAGCTCCACATGGGGCACGCGCTGGACAATACCATGCAGGATATCCTGATCCGCTTCAAGCGGATGC
>DGGX01000024.1 GCA_002392385.1 Lachnospiraceae bacterium UBA3863 | reverse complement strand
AGGTCATTACATATTGTCTAAATGTGCCTGCTGTCCACGGATCTGTAAACACCATCCACAATTTCCCTGTACAAGGCATATCTATTCAACACAAACGTGTCCGGCCCGGCTGGACCGGGGGAGACTGACATGGTCAAAGCAAAGGGTGAACGCACCCGCAAGAAAATCATCAATTCCGCAAGAACACTGATCGGCAACAAGTCCTATGACGCCGTCACTACCCGCATGATCGCCGCGCACGCAGGCTGCAGCCAGTCTGCCATCGCCTTTTATTTTACGACAAAGGAAAACCTTTGCAAATGCGTGATCGATGACATTATCAATTATCACATTCTCTATTATAAGCCTCTGAGCGACTCTCTCGCTGCAGCGGAGGCGGATCACCCGCTCTCCCGGGAGGAGGCTCTCCGTTTCCTGCAGATGTACTTGCAGCTGCAGATCCAGGTGGCCATGGACCCCCGGAATTTCTGTTCCGTGAGACTCTCCATCAACAGCACGGCGGTCCCGGACGGACTCTACGCCCCTCTGGGCGCCACCATCCGTCAGTTCATTCTGGAGCCCATCGCCCGTCTGGTCATGGCCATCAAGCCCATGCCCGTGAACAAGGCCCTGGTCTACAGTCAGGCCATCAGTAACTCCATCATCACCTTCCCCTTCACCGGCGTCATGCTCAAGGACGAGTATCAGGAGACCGGCGACGTCCAGCTGCAGCAGCACATACTGGACTTCTGCATGGACCTGGTCGCCTCCCTGTAAGAACACACTTCCTGACCGGTCCCCGCGGCCCCTGCCGGCCCCGTGAAGGAACGGACGATTTTCCCATACGGTTCTGCATAAAACATTCCCCGGAGCGAGGACTCGTCTCCGAGGAATGTTTTTTCATTCATTCAGTTCAGCGTGACTGCACGCTTATCTTCCGATCGTCTGGCCGCCGTCTAGCAGCAGGTAGGTGCCGGTCATGTAGTTGAAGCAGTCGGACGCCATGGCCAGGACGGGACCCGCCACCTCTTCGATGGTGCCCAGTCTCCTGACCGCCGTGTTCTTGGCGGACAGCTCATAGACCTTGGTGAATCCGCCGGTCTCCTTGTCGATGAAGACATCCTCGTTGAGGGAGGTCACCACGTAGCCGGGGCAGACCGCGTTCACGGTGATGTTCTCTCTGGCCATCTCGTTGGCGAATGTCCTGGTCAGGGACAGGGCCCCGGCCTTGGACGCGCCGTAGGCCACCACGCCGGGGCCGCCGATCAGTCCGCCGACGGAGGCGATGTTGATGATCTTGCCGCCCTTCTTGCCGTTGGTCTCGTTCTGCTTGACCATCTGCCTGGCGACCGCCTGGTCGAACAGGAACATGCCGCGGAGGTTGGTGCCGATGACCTTGTCAAAGTTGGCCGCGTCGCAGCCGTCGGAAAGGATCTTGGCCGTCTTGCCGGAGATACCCGCATTGTTGATGAAGATGTTGATCTCTCCGAAGGCCTCCACGGTCTTGTCGATGACCATCTGGATATCCTCGGGCTTGCTGGAGTCCGCGGGGATGGCGATGGCTCTGCCGCCCTTGCAGTAATTCTCGTTCAGGTCATTGGCGGCATCCTCCACCTTGGACACGGTCCTGGCAGTGATAGCCACGTTCGCGCCATAGGCGGCAAAAGCAGCCGCGATACCGAATCCGATGCCCTGCGATCCGCCGGTGATCAGAACGGTCTTGCCGGTCATGTCAAAACTGGGAATGCCCATCTTTCTGTTCAGTGCCATAATTCCTCTCCTCCTGTGTTTAAAACTATAAACCTGTGGATCCCCTGTTATCGTCATGAAAGCCGCAGACTGCAGGGGACGCTCATTTACCGCGTCCGCCCATCAGCCGCATGGCGCTTTCGATGATGTCGTAAGTAATGCCTGTGTCCAGTTCCACCGCTTTGATCTGCGGCAGGCGCTCGACGAGTTCCTTCTCCACCAGACTCTTGGCGGTATCGTCTGCGGAGGGACATCCGACGCATTCCCCCGTCAGCTCCACCCAGAGCGTGCCGTTGTCATCCAGATAGCTGACTTCGATATCCCCTCTGTGCTCCTGCAGTTTGGGGCGCACGAAAAGGTTCAGGACAGCCTCGATATCCTGCCTCAGTTCGTCTCCAATGTGTGTCTCGCTGTAATCGTTCTCCGGAGCGGGCGATTTGTCCAACCTCCGTATGTACTTCATGCTGTCATCCATACTCGCTGCCATGTTTCTGCTCCTATTAATAACAAAAAATGAGTCCCGGAAGCCTCTGAAGATCCTGGCTTCCGAGACTCAGTGTTATTACGACAGCCTGTTCCTTCCGTCTGCGGCTCAGCCCTTGGAATGCACGTATTCCGCCAGGCCGCCCCACTCCTCGTTGAAGATCTCGGCAGGCATGAGCTTGAGATCGGGGGAGATGATGGGCTCGAATTCCATCTGATCCAGAACATCCTTCTGCAGATCCAGACCGGGGGCGATCTCGATCAGGGTCATGCCCTCTTCTGTGAGCTTGAAGACCGCTCTCTCGGTGATGAACATGATGTCCTTGTTCTGCTCCAGGCCGATCTTGCCGTTGAAGGAGATCTGGTCGACCTTCTTGATGAACTTCTTGACGTTGCCTTCCCTGACGATCTTGAGCTGGCCGTTGCCGAACTCATACACCGGCGCATTGCCCCTGGTGCCGGCCACCATCTGGGCGATGAACAGGGGGTGCGTAGCGCCCGCCGCCACGTTCATGAAACCGCCGATGCCGATGCCCAGGCCGTTTCTGGAACTGGAGTTGACATTGCCGTTTTCGTCCACCTGCAGGAAGCCCAGGATGCCCTCATCCAGTGTGCCGCCGTTGTAGATGACCATCATGTCCTCGTTCTCGATCATCGCGGAGGCATTTCTGGAGGCGCCGAAATCATGTGCCTTGCCCGACAGTCCGCCGATGGCGCCGGACTCGGAGGTCAGGGTGAACAGATCCGGGCATCCCTCCTCGCCCGCGACGTTGGAGACGAATTCCGGTGTGCCCACGCCCAGGTTGACAATGTCGCCCTTGTTAATCTCCATGGCCGCTCTGCGGCAGATGACCTTCTTGAAGTTCATCGGCATGGGCGGGATGGAGGCGAGCGGTACTCTGACCTGGCCTGCGAAGGCGGGATCGAACTGGGTGTCGCCGGTCTGCATGTGATAGTAGGGATCCGCTTCAAAGGCATAGTCCACGAGGATGCCGGGGATCTCGATGTCCTTGGGGTTCCTGCTGCCGCTCTGGATCACCTTCTCGACCTGGGCGATGACGATGCCGCCGGTGGCCTTGGCTGCCGCTGCCGCCATCAGGTAGCCGTTCTTATAGGCTTCGTTCTCGATGGAGATGTTGCCTTCCTCGTCGATGTAGGTGCCGCGGATGAGAACGACGTCGTATTTCTTCTTGGGGGTCTTGTAAAGCAGGTACTCCTCACCGTCGATCTCCAGCAGTTCCACCAGTCTCTTCTTGGAGATGGAGTTCATCTGCGCACAGTCCACGCGGGGATCCATATAGGTGCCCAGGCCGATCTTGGTGATGACACCGGGGCCGCCGTCGGCCGCCGCGCGCAGCAGCTGGATCGTGACGCCCTGGGGGAAATTATAGAACTCCGCCCTGTTGTCACGGCAGAACTCAGTCATCGGGACGCCGCAGCCGCTGATGTGGCCGCTGATCGCGATGTCGAACAGGCCATCCTGGCACAGGGAGCTGATGCCTCTGTCTCCCCCCAGGATGCCGATCGCCGCCTGCCAGAAGAGGGTCAGGTGGGCCGGATGTCCGGTCTTCTCATAGGATTCCGCGATGCGGATCATGGCCTCCTCCGCATAACAGTTTGTGATACCGGGCATGACCACCATATCACCATCTTTGATCAGTCCCGGAATGTCCGTGGATTTAATAATTTTCACTTTCAGCCCCTCCTAATAGTTTGATTACGCAGTTTCGGTCATTTGAACTGTTTACATCTGCTCAAATTATAATTCATTGCCAATGCTTTGTCAAAATAATTGTGCCTCCCCCGCGTCTTTTGCCTATATTCCGTATTTTTCCATGTTTAACAGGCAAAAGTCATCGTCTCCCGTGCCCGGAGCAAAAACAGTTCATTTGCTACAGTCCTGTTGACTTTTATATGGGGTCCGTTGTAAAATTATCGTAAGAATGGGTCAGTTGAATCATTTTTTGAGACCCGGCACCACCGTTTCTCTGCGTCCCGCAAAGGCATGGGACCGAAAGGAGGATTTATGGCAATCGGCACATATGAACAGTACAAGCAGAGGCTTCTCAACATGAAGCCCAACGTGTACATGAACGGCAAGAAGATCGACCGTTCCAACGGCAAGCAGGGCGCCGAGAGAGATCTGGCGGACTGGATCAAGGGCGGCACCTATGTCATGAAGCAGTGCTATGACATGGCCAATGACCCCCGCTTCCAGGATGTCACGGTCACCAAGTCCCACATCGACGGCGAGACCATCAGCCGCATGACCAATATCCATATGTCTCAGGACGATCTGCTCAAGAAGCAGCTCATGACCAGGCTCATCTGCCACCGTGTCGGCGGATGTATGCAGCGCTGCATGGGCACCGACGCCCTGAACGCCCTTTTCTCCGTTACTTATGACTGTGACGAGGCCTGCGGCACCGAATACCACAAGAGACTGCTCAACTACATCCTGTACTGCCAGCACAACGACCTGATCTGCAACTGCGCGCAGACAGACGTCAAGGGCTCCCGCAATCCCAAGTATAAGAGAGCCCATATGCAGCCCGATCCGGACGTCTTCGTGCATGTCGTGGAGACCAACGTGGACGGCATCGGCGTAGACGGCAAGCCCTGCAAGGGCATCATCGTCCGCGGCGCCAAGATCTGCAACTCCTGCGCCCCTTACGTGGATGAGATCATCGTCAACCCCACCAAGTTCATGGGCCCCGATGACAAGGACTATGCCGTGGCATTCGCCCTGCCGGCTGACTGGGACGGCGTGAAGCTCATGGCCCTTCCGGGCATCCATCACAAGAGGACCCGTCTGGACGCTCCCTTCGCACACATCGGCGACGTGGAGTCCCTGACCATCTTCGACGACACCTTCGTTCCTTATGACCGTGTCTTCATGTGCGGCCGCGACAACGACGGCGTCTGCCGCTACGCCGGCTATCTCGCCCTGATGTTCGCCCACTATCACAGACATTCCTACACCGGCTGCAAGACCGCTGTCTCCGAAGTTATCGCTTCCCAGGCCGCTCTCGTCGCCGAGGTGAATGACATCGCCAGAGAGTCCCACGTCCGCGGCAAGCTCTGCGACATCATCCAGACCGCCGAGCTGGTATTCGCCGCCGGCGAAGCCTCCGCTTATCACGGCACACAGTTCCCCAGCGGACAGTGGGTGCCGGATGAAGTCCTCACCAACTGCGGCCGCCGTCTTGCCGGCCACAACATGTATCACGAGTACGAGACCCTGGCGGATCTCACCGGCGGTATCTGCGCCTCCCTGCCGACCGAAGAGAGCTTCTTCGATCCCGAGACCGCAGACCTCTGCAACAAGTACATCCGCAGGAATCCCGCCTACTCCGGCGAGGAGACCCACCGCGTCATGCGCATGATGGAAAACAAGCTCTGCGATTCCTACGAAGCAGCACAGGCTGTCGCCGGTCTGCACGGCGGCGGATCGCCTCTGATGGAGGAAGTCACCCTGATGAGCCGCTACGATCTCGAAGAGCTCAAGAAGATCGCCAAGTACCTGGCCGGCCTTCCGGGCTACGAGGAGTGCCCTCGCTACGAGAGAAGCAAGCACACCGTCACCCCTCGCGTCATGCTCGCCAAGTTTGACGCTGCCGCCAAGAAGTAAGTCCCCCCTCTTAATACGGGCCGTCCCCGACGACCCTATAATAAGTAACGATAATCCGGCGAAAGCCGGATTATCGCTTTTACAGGGATAAGGGGTTCTGCCGGGGGTCTGCGAGGGTCTGCCGGGGATGGTTTGGCGTGACCTTTTGGTGACTGTAAGCCCCGAGTGGCCTGGATGGCTTCTGAGGCTTACGGCCGGTTGGCGCGGGTAAGCCCTATGCGGCATCTGGGGCTCTTTAGGCTTATGGCTGGTTGGCGCATGTAAGCCCCAGATGCCCGAAATGGCTTCTGAGGCTTATGCCTTTTGACACATGTAAGCCCTGAGCGGCTGAAATGACTAGCAGGACTTATGCCTTATTGGCGCCTGCAAGCCCATTAAGAGAAATATTCGCTTTGAGCTTACCGGCAAATAAGCTTCCTGGGCAAATATTAGCCTTCAGGCTTACATCGCATAAAAACAAGTAAGCCTTACAGTTGCAAAAGCGGGCTTCAGGCTTACATCGCGCAAATGCAAGTAAGCCATAAAACTGCAAAAGCGGACTTCAAGCTTACATCGTGAAAATGCAAGTAAGCTATAAAGCTACAAAAGCAGCTTTCAGGCTTACATCGCTCCACAGCAGGTAAGCCTGGCAAGCGTAAATCAGACTTCAGGCTTACCCCCGACGCATCCCTTTACTAACCGTTACCAGCCTTCACTAAGCTTTACTAAATGTTCAGAGGATCAGAACCGTTATAAGCTCTTGCAAATCTTTCCGGAATAGTCTACAGTTTTCTGGTACAGTTGAACAGTTTTTCAATCAATGAGAGGGAGGGTCCATGTCTAAGAAGAACAATACGCGTCGGGAGTCCAGGAAGAAGGTGGAGGTCGAGCTCAAGCCGCTGGCGCCCTGGCAGAAGACTCTCTACATTGTCTATACGGCCATATGGGCGATCTTCCCCTTCATTGTCATGCCGCACCCTCAGTGGTCGCAGATCTTCGGCTATCTGGGGACCAGCAAGCCTTATCTGATCCTGCATTTCTTCCCGGTCCTGACGGTGCTCATGATCTTCCTGTGGCCACACACGGCCGGCAAGAGAGAGCGGGTCTTCGCCATGCTCTTCTTCATCTTCGGCGTCTTCGGTTTCTGGTACAATCCCTTCACGGTGGTCATCGCCGCTGTGACCGAGGCGCTCTCCGGCGTGACGCTCTCCGATATGGCAGCGCGGATCATCTCGGAGATCATCATGATCGCTGTGCTCTTCTTCGCCATCTACATTCTCTACATCGGCAACGCCTGGCGCAACGAGATCATCGAGCGCAAAGAGGCGGTCGACAAGATCTGACGGGCGGTGCCGCCAGGAATAAAACAGCGCTGAAAAATAAAGCACGGACGCGGCATAAATATTAAAAGCATAAAAGATTCCCCGGAGACACGCTGCATTTCTGCAGGGTCTCCGGGGAATCTTTCTGCTTTTTTAAGGTTTTTTATACTGCTTATTCTCCCAGAAGCTCTCTCAGCCCGATGGGATCCTCGCGGAAGAGCCTGGGATCCATCTCCTTGACGTCGTCCTCGATGATGGGGCGGAATTCCATGTTGGCGCAGATCTGGGTCTCGATGTCGATGCCGGGGGCCACCTCGATGAGCTTGAGGCCCTTGTCGGTCAGGCGGAAGACGCAGCGGTCGGTGATGTAGAGGACGTTCTGCCCGATCTCCAGGGAGTGGGGAGCGGAGAAGGTGGTCTGGTTGATCGACTTGATGAACTTCTTCTCGCGGCCCTCCTGGAGGATGACCAGCTTGCCGTCGCGGATCTCGGACTTGAGGCCGCCCACGGTCAGGGTGCCGACGAAGAAGACGTTCTTCGTGCTCTGGGTCAGGTTGATGAACCCGCCGGCGCCGACGAAGCGGACGTTGCCGTCCTCTGTGATGAAGCGGGACACGTTGACGCTTCCGTTGGGGGCGCATTCCGCCAGGCCCACGAAGGTGGCATAGAGGAAGCCGCCGTCATAGAGGTCGAAGATGGTGGGGCTGTCGACAAAGGCCTGTGCATTGGTGGTCGCGCCGAAGGAGGTGCGGGGCGCGGGCACGCCGCCGAAGGCGCCGGTCTCGACGGTCAGGACCAGGTCGTCGCCGATGCCCTCTTCGTTGGCGACCTTGGCAATATTCTCCGGAAGGCCGATGCCCATGTTGATCGGCACGTGAAGCTTGAGTTCCATGGCGGCGCGTCTGGCCATGACCTTCTTATAATCCAGAGGCAGCTTCTCCGCCTGGATCACAGGAACCTTGTACTTGCCGAGGAAGGCCGGATTGTAGTATTCACCCATGGTCATGCGGTGGTTCTTCTGCAGGTCACGGGTGATGATCAGCTTGTCGATGAAGGCGCCGGGCACCACGACCTCCTTGGCCGGCAGGGCGCCCTTGCGGACCACATATTTGACCTGGCACAGAACGATACCGCCGGAGGCCTTGCAGGCCATGGCTGCTGCCTGGATATTCATGATGGACGCCTCGTCCTCGCAGGTCAGGTTGCCCTCCTCATCGGCGGTGGTGCCGCGGATGAAGCAGACGTCGATCTTGGGGGTCTTATAGGCCAGATACTCCTTGCCGTAGATGTTGACGACCTCGATCATGTCCTCCGTGGTGCGGCTGTTGGTCTTGCCGCCCTCCATACGGGGATCCACGAAGGTGCCCAGACCGATCCGGGACAGCTCCACATCCAGGCCCTTGGCTCTGGACTTGAGCATGTGCTCGATGACGCCCTGCGGA
Organism: Lachnospiraceae bacterium UBA3863; assembly: GCA_002392385.1. GTDB lineage: Bacteria > Bacillota > Clostridia > Lachnospirales > Lachnospiraceae > CAG-791. The sequence continues at coordinate 17,784 of DGGX01000024.1, read as the reverse complement.
AAGTTATAGGACTCCACCTTGCCCTCGGTCTGCATCTTCATAATGCTGTGGTTGGCGCCGTTGCTGCCCACAATGGTCCTCTTGATCATTCCTTCATGGGCGAAATGCTCAAAGCCGCGGAAGACGCCGCCCACCGGGCCCATATCGCCGACGCCCGAAGAAGACATGATGGTCAGATCCCTCGGATGTCCTTCCTTCAGGAATCGTTCTTCCGCTGCGGCACAGAGCTCTTCCGCCAGAACATTGTGCATATTCCCGGAACAGAACAGCAGGTCATTGTCTTTGATCAGGCTGACAGCCTCTTCTGCGGTACAGATCTTGGAAAACGCCATGGTGATCTCCTTTCCTTCCTTTGTGTCCGGCAGCCTGACTGGCACCGGATACATCCCCGTCTTTCTGTCTATTGCTTGTTTTTGTTCACATGAACTATTAATTTAATAATAATTCCTGCGTCGTAAAACTTCAATATAAATCTCATTTTATTGTATTATTTCGCCAAAAGCCCTATAATGTTAGGTGGAGTTAAATGAATGTATGATTGGTCATTCGACCAGTTTTTAAAGGGGTCTGCCCATGCTCAACAAAATCTGTACGGCAGAAGAAGCCGCGGCGCTGGTCCGGGACGGGGACTGCCTGGCCTGCAGCGGCAATATGAATATGTGTGTGGCGGAGGAGATCTGCATCGCCCTGGAGAAGCGCTGGAAGACAGAGCACCATCCCAGGGATCTGACGCTCATGTCCGGTTCAGGCATCGGGAACATCGTCGAAGAGGTGAATTACCGGGGCTTTGAACACTTTGCCCACAAGGGCATGGTCAGAAGGACCATCGTCGGCCACAACGGCGCCAACAAGCGCATGATGCGGCTCCAGCAGGACAATGAAATCGAGGCCTACAATTTCCCCATCGGGATCATCGAGCAGATGTACCGCTCCCGCTCCAGAGGCATGGACATCGTTGTTTCCCGGGTGGGGATCGGGACCTTCGTGGACCCCCGTCTGGAGGGCGGCAAGACCAACGCCGCCGCCACCGAGGATCTGGTGAGCGTCATACACATCAAGGGCAAGGAATACCTGTCTTTCGACGTACCGGTCATCAACGTGGCCCTGATCCGCGGCACCACAGCCGATGAGGACGGCAATCTCCTCATGGACGAGGAGGTCTCCAACACCGATGTGCTGCCCGTGGCCATGGCGGCCCACGCCTCCGGCGGCATCGTCATCTGCCAGGTCAAGAACATCGTCTGCCGCGGCTCCCTCAACGCCAAACACGTCTATGTCCCCGGCATCTTCATCGACAAGTTGGTCGTCTCCACGGACCCTGACCGAAACCACCGCATGACCCAGGGCGATATCGTCAACCGGTCCCTGCTGGGCAAGTACCGGTCTCCCCACTATCTTGTGAAAAAGCTCCCGCTCAACAAGCGCAAGCTGATCGCCCGGCGGGCCGCCTTCGAGCTGCGGATGAACGTTCCCATCAATCTGGGCATCGGCATTCCGGAGTATATCGGCAGCGTCGCCCACGAAGAACAGATCGACGAGGATCTGATCCTCACCGTGGAGACCGGCCCCATCGGCGGCTCTCCGACCAGCTTCATGTCCTTCGGCGCCTCCGTCAACCCGACCTCCTTCCTGGACTGCGCCAACATGTTCAACATGTATGACAGCGGCAGCCTCTACGCCACCTTCCTCGGCCTGGCAGAATGCGATCCGCGCGGCAGCGTCAACGTCTCTCTCTTCGAGGACGCCCGCGGCGTGGAACACCGTCCCGGTGCGGGAGGCTTCATCAACCTGACACAGGGCGCACAGAACATCATTTTCTGCGGCACGCTCACGGCAGGCCCCTCCCTGAAGGAGGAGATCCGCGACGGCCGCCTGGTCATCCTCCGGGAGGGCACAGAGAAGAAATTCGTCAACACCCTCCGCCAGATCACCTTCAACGGCCCCGGCGCCATTCAGGCCGGCAAGAACGTCCTCTACGTCACCGACCGCGGCGTCTTCCGCCTGACCCCCGAGGGGCTCCTCCTCACGGAGATCGCCCCCGGCGTAGACCTGGAGAAAGACATCCTGGCCCAGATGGAATTCAAGCCCCTGATCGCCGACGACCTCAAGCTGATGGATGCCAGGATCTTCCGCGAGGGGTTGATGGGGCTGGCGGAAGCAATACCCATGTAAAAAGCCCCCGTCGGGCAGCAGTAACGTTTACAAAAAAAAGAGGCATACACATTCCTCTGAGACGCGCTCTCGCTCAATCGGAAACGCCGGTACTTCATTTTTTCGAGCCGTAGGCGATGAAAAAATGTTAGTATCCGCTGCGTTTACGACGGAGCGAGAGCGTGCCTCAGAGGAATCTTTATGTATTTTTATAACCTGGTATGACAGTCTCCCGGCTTCACTTGTACTTCCTGGCCAGCAGTTCCCTGTCGTTGAGTTCAGGCGGTACGGGGAAGGCTCTGCGGTCCACCTTGCCTGACGGAAGTCTCGGGAAGTCCTCGCACTGTACAAGTCCCGTGGGGACGTAGTAGTAGGGCATGACTTTGTTCAGGTAGTTCCTGAACAGGGAGTGATCGATCTCGTAGTCGCTGATGTAGTAGCCGAAGAGAATGTTGGTGCCGCCGTCGTCCTTGAAGGCTACGCAGCAGGCCTCCCGGATCCCGGGATATTCCAGCATGTGTGTCTCCACGCCGGCCGACTCCACGCGGAAGCCGCGGATCTTGACCATGTCATCGGCGCGGCCGTGGCAGACCAGTCCCTCGTCGGTCATGCTGACCAGGTCCCGTGTCCTGAAGACGCGCCGGAAGTCCGGTTCATCGCTGAAGGGGTTGGGGATCAGCATCTCGGCGGTCAGGTCTTCCATGCCCAGGTAGCCGTCGAAGAGCTGTCTGCCGGAGAGCCAGAGTTCTCCGATCTCGCCGTCCTTCACGGGCTGTCCCTGCTCATCGACTATGTAGGCGCGATAGGTCGGCATGGGTCTGCCGATGGGGTAATCCTTCCGCTCGTCGTGTACGTCGTAGTAGGTGACGATGGAAGCGCCCTCTGAGCTGGCATAGATGTTGACGATGCGGTAGTTCTGCCTGCGAAGGTTGCGGGCCGGCTCCGCGCCGACCATGAGGAGGCGCAGATAGGGCGACTGGGGCATGTCCATGTATTTCATCGCCATATGAGGCGGCAGGTAGGCCACGGTGATCCTGTGGTCTATGTAGTAATCCGCGATCATGCGGATCTTCCTGCGTATGGCATAGGGCACCAGGTCCAGTGTGCAGCCCACGCAGAAGGAGGTGCTGATATCGTTGACGGAGGCGACGAACATCAGGCTGGTGAAGCAGCTGAGGACGTCGTCGCTGTTGATGTCCAGCTCCGTGCAGCAGTTGAAGGCCGAGGCTGTCAGGGATCTGTGGGACAGCATGACGCCCTTGGGATCGCCTGTGGAACCGCTGGTGAAGATGATCACAGCCAGCCGGTCCGGGTCGCCCACCTCGGCGAAATAGCTGGTGGGCTGTGTGTGGATGGCCTGCTGTATGAACTCCGCCGTCATGATGAAGTCCATCCGACACTGCTTTTCAATGTAGGCGTTGTAGTTGTCCGGCGATACGGCATCGATGTAGACGTAGGCGCAGCCCAGCTTCCAGACCGCCAGCATGGCGCAGATGGAGGCCGCACTCCGGCCGGAACGGATCCCTATGATGGTCCCGCTCTGGATGTCCGCCTCCTTCATGGCCCACACGATCTGGTTGCTCTTCTCTTCGACCTCTCTGTAGGTCAGTTTCCGGGTATCCGAGACCACCGCCAGCTTGTCCGGAGCGGCTTCCGCCGCTTTCCGGAACAGGCTGACGACAGTTTGTTCTCTGAACAGTTCAGGATTCTCTTTAAGCGTGTCCGACCATCTTCCGGCCATGACTGCCTACCTCTCTGCGGGCTTGGGCCCGCCGTAAATCAGGGCCGCTTATTCATGATATTCAGCACCAGCGAAATGACGCCGTATACCGCCAGCAGGGCAAAAGGAACGATATATCCGCCCGTGGCATTGAGCACTGTCGTGGACAGCTTGGCCAGGAAGGACGAAGGCAGCAGGGTCAGGAGACCGAAGCTGAGGTTCTGCGCGTAATACTTGTTGCCATAGAAGGCCGTGATCAGGACAGACACCGCACAGGTGTTGCCGCCGTAACTCAGGCCGACCAGAATAAAGCCGATCAGGCACAGGACGGGGCTGCTCATCATGGCTGCCAGCATACAGACGACGCAGGCAGCGATCTCCACGACGCCCACGTACACCATGATGAATTTACGGCCGAACTTGTCATACAGCGAGCCCGCGATGATCCTGCCCAGACCGTTGGTGACGGAGAGGATACCGACAAACAGACCAGCTGCTGTCACGACACCCACGGAAACGGCAAAATCCTTGGCGAAGCTGATCAGAGAGCTGCCCGCCGCGCCAAGCAGCATCATGGCCACAAAGAACATCCAGAAGGAAGGCCTTGTGATCATCTTACCGGTGGGCATGTCCTCCGCGACAAATTCGTTGTCATCCGCCTTTTTGGCCGGGACGGGAGGCTTGGGAAGACCCGCGTCCGGTCCGGGCATCCTGATCAGGATACCGTTCACAATCAGCGCAACGCCCGTGCACACGGCAAGGAGTACGAATACCTTCCTCCAGCCGAAGGATGCGTTGGCGATGAGGCTGCCGGCCAGGTTGCCGAAGATCAGCGTGCTGGCACCGAAGCCCATCATCATGACGCCGCTGGCAAAGCCCTTCTTGTCCGGAAACCACGCGCCGATGGCTGCCAGCAGGGTGTTGTAGGCCATGCCGATGCCCAGGCCGCCCATGACGCCATAATACAGGAACAGCAGCGCAAGATTCGAACCGTCCAGCGTGGAGGTCAGGAAGAAGCCCAGGCAGACCAGGATACCGCCGGCCAGGACCGGGACCTTGGGCCCGAAACCGCGCATCAGGAAACCGCCGGCGATGCAGCCCAGGCAGAAACAGCTGATGGTGATGGTGTAGGCGGTGGCGAGGTCACTGTTGCTCCAGCCGAACTCGGTGCCCAGCGGCACCTTCAGGATCGACCAAGCATAGATGATACCTGCGAACAGAAGACCGATGGTCCCCGCGACCAGCAGGATATTTCTTGTCTTTAATGATTCTTTGTTCACTTCCATGGTATTTGCCCCTTCTTCTGAATCGACTTCTCAGTATCTCTTCCTTTTCAGGAAACCTTCCAGGTCATCCTTCCGTAATCAATGGCATTGCGGATCACGGCATTCCCGTCTCTGTCCCGGCCTTCCACACAGACGCGGAACAGAGCCTCACCCGGGCCTTCCTTCCAGATCTTCAGGGTAAAGGCCTGTCCGGGATAGAGCGCCGCGCGGAACTGATTCTCAATAGAAAGCATTCTCTCCGGTTCTCCCGGGAACAGCTCTCCGATCATCATCCGGCAGGCGTAGCCAAGGGTACACAGTCCCTGCAGGACCGGCACGCCCATGCCGGCAGCCTTGGCTGCGGCCGGATCGACATGAATATTGTTCAGGTCGCCCGTCAGCCTGTAGAGGACAGCCGCGTTCTCCGGAACCGCCCCCGGAAGCTCGATATCCGCCTCTCTGTCCGGCATGGCGAATGCCGGTCTGGGTACAGGCTTTCCGCCGAATCCGCCTCCGAAGCGTTTCAGGGAGCCGACCGTGTTGCGGAAGACTTCCTTCCCGTCCGCGTCATAGCCTACGACATCCTCGTTGAACTTGACGCCGCGGCCCTCGCCGCGGTCGAACAGGTCGCTGATGCTCTTGACGATATGAAGTTTCTCCTCTGTTTTCAGAGGTCTGCTGATGACCAGCTTGTGGTCCATGGCCACGGAACCGTCCATGACGATCCCTTCCACATGGCTTGTGGGCATATCCGCGAACCCGGTGTAGGGCTCCACGCCGAACACCGCCGTGCAGGGCACCACCGCAAAGGTAGGGATCACCTTCAGTTCCTTCTCATAGACATACGGCAGGTCATCCTTGCCGGCGCCTACTGCGATGTTATAAAGCGCGACATCTCTCCAGGTGTAGTTAAAATCCTGCTCGATAGAAAGGCCGATCACTTTGTCGCTTAACATTTGCGTTCCTCTCTTTTATGAAAGAATCGGAGGCGCATTGCTGTGCCTCCGATTCCGGCGCATTGCCTTGAACATGCGAGTTTATTATGTTGAGAAGCTTATGCGATACCCAGGTTGGCCAGGATCGCGATGCAGACCGCAACGATGATCGGGATCAGCACGGACAGAACACCGAAAGGCTTGTAAGCCTCGGCGGGCTTCATCTTGGCAGTGTAGATCTCGTTCAGGACCGTGCCGGAGCAAGGAAGGGAATCCAGACCGCCGGAAGACACGGTGGCGATACGGTGAACGGCTGCGGGGTTCAGACCCATCTCCAGGAAGTGATCGGTCAGGTTGCCGAGAGCGATGGTCAGACCGCCGGAGGACGAAGCTGTCATACCGGCTGCGATGTTAACAGCGATAACGACCTGCAGATAGCCATTGCCGCCCAGGTTCTTCAGGCCGCCGATGACCATGGCGTAACCGGGAGTAGCAGCGATGACGGAGCCCATGCCGACGATCAGAGCCACGTTCAGGGTGGCGACGACCGCGCGGGTGAAGCCTTCACGGACGACCTTCTCAACGATCCTGCCCTTCACCTTGGGATAGAAGATGACCAGGCAGAGGATGATGGCGACGAAGGTAGCTACCCACACAGGCATATGCAGGAAGTTCAGGATCAGCCACAGAACGATGGAAGGAACCAGGCAGAGAATAACATTCATGTCGCCGACGTCTCTGACATCACCGACAGTCTGCTCGGAGATGCCCTTGCCGGTAGGCAGGAAGTGCTCGTCTCTCTTGTGCACCAGATTCAGCTCATACAGATAGTAGATGTGTGTCAGGACCAGTGTGAGCAGGGACGCGATGATACCCAGAGTAGCGCCGCTCATAGCTGTGGTTCCGAGGAAGTTTCCGGCGATAACGTTGTTGACGGAAGGAGAGCCGGGCATCATGGTCAGGGCGATAACGCCGTCACCTGCCATGTGGCAGCCGTACAGTCTCCAGGGAAGATCCATCTCTTCCAGCAGCTCCTTGGCAACCGCGATCAGAGTGAAGAAGCAGACGAACGCGCTGATGCCGCCGTAGCTGAGGACGAAAGCGATGATGGGCAGGGACCACAGAGCCGCAAGCTGCTCATGGCCCTTGAACTTACGGGCAACACCGGCCAGCTTCAGAGCGATGCAGCGGGCTGCGCCTGTCTCAGCCATGGCGCATCCGAAAACGGCGCCGCTGAGGAAGGTGAAGCAGTAGTTGCCGATGAACTTCATGGTGCTGACCATCATGATATCAAAACCCGCGGCGGACTCACCGCTGATATTGATGGAACTGCCGCTGATGATCGGAAGCCTGCTGGTGAGCATGATGAACAGTGCCACACCAATAGCCGCTACCGGCGGCGGGAAACCCTTCATGCAGATATACATGAAGGCCACAATGCCAACCAAGATCATGATCAAACTGAACATTTCCATTACATGTACCCCCTCCTAAGAGTTTTTTTGAATGCTGCATTGCCACTTTTCTGACGCTGCGTGCAAAACAACCAACTGTCTGGGAACTGTAGTTGTCTTACGGGTAAAATTATAAGTCATTTGACCTAATTATGTCAATGGCACAGTAACTTTCAATGTAGAAATCCCATAAAATAAGCACTTGTGAGATGTGCTATTTGTGGTTCTTTCAGATAATTGGTCTTTTGACATATTTTTTTGTTGACGTGTGTTTGCTCACGGCGGTAGAATATTTAATGACATAACTGTCTGGGGACAGCACCTCTCGCAATCACATTGAATATTCCAAGGAGGTATTTATGGCAATCGGCACATATCAGCAGTATGTTGACAGGCTTCTTAAGATGAAGCCCAACGTATATCTGAACGGCAAGAAGATCGACCGTTCCAACGGCAAGCAGGGCGCTGAGAGAGATCTGGCGGACTGGATGCGCGGCGGCTGCTATGTCATGAAGCAGTGCTATGACACAGCCAACGATCCCAGATACGCGGATGTCTGTGTTGTGAAGTCTCACATCACCGGCGAGGAGATCAACCGCTGCACTCATATCCATATGACCCAGGACGATCTGCTCAAGAAGCAGCTGATGACCAGGCTTATCTGCCACCGCGTCGGCGGATGTATGCAGCGCTGCATGGGCACCGACGCCCTGAATGCCCTCTTCTCCGTCACCTATGACTGTGACGAGGCCTGCGGCACCGAGTATCATCAGAGACTCCTTAAGTACATCGAATACTGTCAGAAATACGATCTGGTCTGCAACTGCGCGCAGACAGACGTCAAGGGCTCCCGCAATCCCAAGTATAAGAGAGCTCACATGCAGCCCGATCCGGACGTCTTCGTACATGTCGTTGACACCAACGTGGACGGCATCGGCGTAGACGGCAAGCCCTGCAAGGGCATCATCGTCCGCGGCGCCAAGATCTGCAACTCCAATGCTCCTTACGTGGATGAGATCATCGTCAACCCCACCAAGTTCATGGGCCCCGACGATGCGGATTACGCCGTAGCGTTCGCTCTGCCGGCTGACTGGGACAATGTCAAGCTCATGGCTCTGCCCGGACTGCACCACAAGAGAGTCAAGATGGATGCTCCTTTCGCCCACATCGGCGATGTCGAGTCCCTGACCATCTTCGACGACACCTTCGTTCCTTATGACCGTGTCTTCATGTGCGGCCGCGATCATGAAGGCGTCTGCCGTTATGCCGGCTACCTCGCCCTGATGTTCGCTCACTATCACAGACATTCCTACACCGGCTGCAAGACCGCTGTCTCCGAAGTCATCGCTTCCCAGGCTGCCCTTGTCGCTGATGTCAACGATATCGCCAGAGAGTCCCACGTCCGCGGCAAGCTCTGCGACATCATCCAGACCGCCGAGCTGGTCTTCGCAGCCGGCGAGGCCTCCGCACACCATGCCGTTCAGTTCCCCAGCGGACAGTGGGTGCCGGATGAAGTCCTCACCAACTGCGGCCGCCGTCTTGCCGGCCACAACATCTACCACGAGTATGAGACCCTGGCGGATCTCACCGGCGGTATCTGCGCTTCCCTTCCTACCGAAGAGAGCTTCTACGATCCGGAGACCGCGGAACTCTGCAACAAGTACATCCGCAGGAACCCCGCCTACTCCGCGGAAGACACCCATCGCGTCATGCGCATGATGGAGAACAAGCTCTGCGATTCCTACGAAGCCGGCCAGGCTGTCGCGGGTCTGCATGGCGGCGGATCGCCTCTGATGGAGGAGGTCACTCTGATGAGCCGCTACGATCTCGAAGAGCTCAAGAAGATCGCCAAGTATCTGGCAGGCCTTCCGGGCTACGAGGAGTGCCCTCGCTACGAGAGAAGCGCACATCCCGTCACCCCTCGCGCCATGCTGGCAAGATTCGACGCCGCGAAGAAGAAATAATTGTAAAGCTGTGATCTGTATGTGATCAGCGCAGGAAACGCCCGCCGGATGCCTGGCATCCGGGCGGGCGTTTTACGCCATAGCTCTGACTATAGGAGGAATGAGATGTCATCCAACACTGTCCTGCTTGAAAAGAAAGACGCCGTCGCCCTTGTGACCATAAACCGGCCCCAGGTCTACAATGCCATGAACGAAGAAGTCTGGGCGGAACTCGACAAGGTCTTCGAGGATCTGGAAATGGACGACGCCATCCGCGCCGTGGTCATCACCGGCGCCGGCAAGGCTTTCGTTGCCGGCGCCGACATCGGCATGATCAATAGGACCGATGATTTCAACACCTGCAGGGTCCAGAGCCGCCGCTTCTACGAGACCCTGAACCGCATCGAGCGCTTCCCCTACCCGGTGATCGCCGCCGTGAACGGCGTCGCCCTGGGCGGCGGCTGCGAGCTGTGCCTGGCCTGCGATTTCCGCATCGCCTCGCAGAAAGCCAGGTTCGGCCTGCCTGAGATCAACCTGGGCATCATCCCCGGCACCGGCGGGACCCAGAGACTTCCCAAGCTGATCGGCAAGTCCCGCGCCAAGATGATGATCCTCACCGGCGACCCTGTCTCCGCCCAGACAGCTCTCCAGTACGGTCTGGCCGATGAAGTCACCGAACCCGACCAGCTCATGGAGCGCGCCATGGCCCTGGCCGCGAAGCTGGCCGCCCAGCCCCGTCTCTCCGTCATCACCGCCAAGAAGGCCGTCAACCTGGCCTGCGAGGCCGATCTGGCCACCGGCCTTGAATACGAGAGCGAAGCCTTCATCACCGTCACCGCCAGCGAAGACAAGAAACAGCGGACGGCCGCGTTTCTCAAGAAATAACGATCATCCCCGCCGGCAACCCTCAACCGCGCAGGTTAAAAAAGAGACTGTCGCACATCAGAATGCAACAGTCTCTTTTTATTTGTCAGATATTCGCGATCCTCGCCCTTGTCTCTTCTGCTTCCTTCATGATGCTCTCAAGCAGGTCGGCGCAGCTGGGGATGTCCTCGATGAGGCCGATGGCCTGGCCTACAGGGAAGATGCCTCCGTCGGTGTCTCCGGTCTTGTAGCACTCTCTGCCGATGCGGCCGGCAATGACGGTCATCAGCTCCTGGAGCGTGGCGCCCTGGGCTTCCATCTCGAGGCACTTCCTGGCGGCAGCGTTATTGGCGGCGCGCATCATGTTGTGGATGCTGCGCTGGATGATCTTGGTGTCCTTCTCGTTGGCGCCCACGATCCACTGCTTGAAGTTCTCGTGGCAGCAGCACTCTTTGGTGGCCACGAAGCGGGTCCCCATGGTGATGCCCTCGGCGCCCAGGGCGAGGGCGGCGATCAGGCCCTGTCCGTCCACATAGCCGCCGGCGGCCAGAACCGGGATATCCAGTGCCTGTGCCGCGTGGTGGACGAGCACGTTGCCGCAGAGCTCGTCGGCACCGGGGTGTCCGCCGACCTCATAGCCCACGACGGTGACGATGTCGGCGCCGAGCTCCTGTCCCTTGAGGGCATGCTTGACGGTGGGGGCCTTGTGGATCCAGGTGAAGCCGTGATCCTTGAAGAAGGGGACAAAATCCCTGGGGTTGGCGCCGGCTGTCTCTACGATGTGAGCGCCTTCTTCCACCATGATCTCGAGCTGGTTGAAATAGGTGTCGTGAGGCACGTCCGGGATCAGGGAGATGTTGACGCAGAAGGGCTTGTCGGTCCTTCTCTTCACCTCGCGGATGGCCTCCCGGAATTCGTCGTAGTCCGGGAAGGTCGCGGCGTTGATGGTGCCCAGACCGCCGGCTTCAGAGACCGCCGAGGCAAGTCCGGGCTCGCCCAGGACCTGCATGCCGCCCTGCATGATGGGATATTTGATGCCAAGGATCTCCGTCACTCTTGTTTTCATTTTCGTTCTCCTTTGTTTGTGTGGCTGCTTCTGAATCTTCCCGCGAACGCGCGCGCCTGTGCGCCGTCCGGCTGTTCACTTATTTCTTCACTCATTTCTAATGATAGCAAATGTCCCGATGCCCGTCGCGGCGATCTTTCCGTTGGAGGGAATGAGAAGCTCCGCGTAGACGGTCCCGTTCTTTTTGCCCAGGGAGGTCTGCTTGCAGCTGACCAGGAAATATCCTTCCTTCATGCTGACAGGGCGGAGGAAGTTCACAGTCAGGCTGACGGTGGGCGGGATGAGGCCCTGTGAGTAGTAGCGCAGCAGCATACTCATGGACAGGTCCATGGACGAAAACATGATGCCCCCGTGCAGGGTCCCGATCCCGTTGCGCTCCCAGCTGCTCATAGGGAAGCGAAGGACCATGGTATGCGCGGCCTCGTCACAGCTCTCCAGGGTGGGATGCATCCAGTCGTTGAGGGTCTCCGGCATGATCTCCGGAAAGCTCTTCAGATCTTCTTCGATATAGGCCCGCATAGCCTCGTTCTTATTTTCCATAGGTGTACCACCCCTCTCCTGTCTTGCTGCCGTATTTGCCCTCCTCCCGGAGCTTCAGAATGGATTCCGGGCAGGTGAAACGTTCCTGATCGATCTTCTGCAGGGAGGCGCAGACCTCCGGGAAGGTATCGAGGCCGCCCATATCCATCAGGCGGAAGGGGCCCAGCGGATGGTTGAGGCCGTACCGGATGGCGGTATCGATGTCCTCCTTGCTGGCGATGCCCTCCTCGTAGATGTGGATGCACTCGAGAAAATAGGCGAAAAGGACGCGGTTGACGATAAAGCCCGGGGCATCGGTGTTGAGGCGCACGCAGATCCTGCCGATCTTCTCGCAGAAGACTCTGGCGTCCTGATAGACCTCTTCCTCCGTCTCCCGGCCCATGACGATCTCCACCAGCTTCATGGCCGCCACGGGGTGGAAGAAGTGAAGGCCGATGACACGGCCGGGGAAGCGGCAGCGGCCGGCGATCTCTGTGATGGACAGGGCAGAGGTGTTGGTGGCCAGGATGCACTTCTCGCCGCACAGGGCGTCCATCTTCTCAAAGAATTCCTGTTTCAGCGGCAGGTTCTCGGAGATGGCCTCCACCACCAGGTCCGCGCCGCTGATGTCCTCCAACCTGTTGGTGGGAAGGATGCGGGCCACGGCGGGATCCACCGCTTCCTGCGGCATTCTCCCCTTGTCTGCGCTGCGCTGCAGGGAGGCGCGGATCCTGCCCACGGCCGCCTCCGCCTTCTGCAGGTTCCTTCCGTACAGTACCACGGGATATCCGCTGACAGCGATCTGCTGCGCGATGCCGGTACCCATGATCCCGCAGCCCACAACAGCGGTCTTCTTAATATCCATATATACCCCCTGTCACGGAAAGGCCGCCTGCGGATTCCCGCCGGCGGCCTCAGCCAATTTTACATTATACTGTCAGTTCAGCACCATGCCGCCGTCGATGGGGATATTGACACCTGTCAGATATCCGCCCGCGGGCGCGGCGATGAAACGGATCACGCTGGCGATCTCGGCGGGCTGCGCATAGCGGCGCAGGGTGATCATCCTGTTGACGGCCGCCGCGTTCTTCTCATCCGCGATCACGTCCTTGGTCATGTCGGTCAGGACATAGCCGGGAGCGACGGAGTTGACGGTGATGCCGAAACGGGCCAGCTCGTTGGCCATGATCCTGGTGAGGTGGATGACGGCTGCCTTGCAGGAGCCGTACACTGTATCACCGATGGGGGACTTGATACCGGCAACGCTGCCCACATTGATGATCCTGTAGGGGTGCGTGCCCTTCTCGCAGCCCTGGGCCTGCATCTGCCTGGCGGCCAGCTGGCTCAGGAAATAAAGTCCCTTGATATCCGCGTCGACATAGAGGTCGAAATAGGCCTCGTCCATGTCGATCATCTTCTTGGGAGCGCCGCCGACGCCGGCGTTGTTGACCAGGATGTCCACCCGGCCGAAAGCCTCGACGGTCTTCGCGATCAGGTTCTCTCTGTCCGCAGCCTTGGTGACTTCCGTCGCGACGCCGATCGCCTTGTAACCTTCCGCCGCGATCTCCGCGGCGACCTTGTCACAGGCCTCCTGCTTTCTTCCGGTAATGACGACGGCTGCGCCGCCCTCTGCCAGGGCCTCCGCAACGGCCCTGCCGATGCCGCGGGTCGAGCCGGTAACGATAGCGACCTTACCCTTTACGGAATAATCCGGTGCTGTAATTGCCATAAGTCACTTCCTTTCCGGAGAGACCGTTCTCAGCCCGGCTTCTCTCCTTCCCTGCAGTCATTCTGTCTTATTTAGCCAGGGCACCGCCGATGACCATTCTCTGGATCTGGTTGGTTCCCTCGAAGATCTGCCACAGCTTGGCGTCACGATACAGCTTCTCCACGGGATACTCACGGCTGTAGCCGTAGCCGCCCATGACCTGCACGGCGTCCTGCGTGACCTTCACGGCCGCGTCGCTGAGGTAGGTCTTGGTCACAGCGCCGAGGACCGGATCGAAGTTGCCCTTGTCGCAGTTTCTCGCGCAGTGATAGAGGAGGGTGCGGGAGGTGGTGACTGCGATCTGCATATCGGCCAGCATGAACTGCACAGCCTGGTGCTTGTTGATGGTCTTGCCGAAGGTCTTTCTCTGAGCAGCGTACTCAACACACTCATCCAGCGCGCGCTGGGCAATGCCGAGAGCGCCGTAGGAGTTGACGCCGCGGCTGCGGTTCAGGCAGTTCATGGCGATACCGAAGCCCTGTCCCTCAGCGCCGACACGGTACTTGGCGGGGATACGGACATCTTCGAAGACCAGCTCGGTGGTGTTGGAGAGCACCATGCCCATCTTGTCTTCCGGCTTGCCGACGGAGACACCGGGGGTGTCCTTAGGGATGATGAAGCAGGTGATGCCCTTGTGGCGCAGGCTCTTGTCCACGGTGGCGAATACGGTGAACACATCCGCGAGGCCGCCGCTGGTGATGAAGCACTTGCTGCCGTTGATGATATAGTCGTCGCCGTCTCTGGTGGCCACGGTGGCGGTCGCGCTGGCGTCGGAGCCCGCGTTGGCCTCGGTCAGACAGAAGGCGCCCAGCTTGCCCTGAAGGATGTAGTCAGCATAGAGCTGCTTCTGCTCATCGGTGCCGTACAGCAGGATCGGCTCCATGCCGAACTCGCCGGTGGTGGCGCTGCAGATGAAGCCGGCGTCCACGGTCGCGAAAGCTTCATTGACAAGGCAGACATCCAGCGTGCTCAGGCCCTGGCCGCCCAGTTCCTCGGGAAGGAACATGGAGTTAAAGCCGGCATCGCAGAACTTCTTGAACACGTCCATGGGGAATGCGCCATGATCGTGATCGATGTCGATGGCCTTCTGCTTCAGCTCTCTCTCGGCAAAATCCTTCGCAAACGCCTGCAGGTCGAGCTGCTCCTCAGTAAGATCAAATTCGTTCGCTATCATTCTTTTTTCCCTTTCCCTTTCGCTAGTTTTTCATCCCTGTCAACATTTCATTCGCCGTGTCACTAAATTGCGGTTATTCTTGCCGTCAATATTAGTTCAATTGACATATTTAAACTTTACCATCATTTCTGTTCAATTGCAATAATCAAGACGATAAAAATACTTGTACTGTTCATCCGAACTGGTGGGCATCAGCCGGTTTGTGCGCTGTTTACAAGACTCTTCTCCCTTTACTTTTTCGCCTGTCTGTGGTAATTTAGTTTTAGGTCAATCGATTAGATATATGCGTAAACTGTTGATAATCTACTGATCAGTTAAGGGGGGAACTGCATGAAAGAAAGATGGTCGGATCAGCTGAAGGCCGATCCTTCTCTGTTTTTGAACCATTCCGTTGTAGACCTTTTCAGAAAAGCCGCGGCTTTCGATCCGGACAAGCCTGCCGTCGTATCGGAAACCGCCGAGTATACCTATGCTGAAGTGGAGGCTATCAGCAACCGGATCGCCCGCGGTCTGGTCCGCGTCGGCGTCACCCCCGGTTCTATCGTGGCGATCTGCTCCGGCCGGAGCGTCGAGTCTGTCTGTGCCATCCTGGGCATCTGGAAGACCGGCTGCTGCTATGTCTACATAGACAGCGATTCCCCGGAGGAGTACAACGCGCACATCCGCCGGCAGTGCAGCATTGCCTTCGAGGTCACAGAGGAGTTCCTCGCGCAGGCGATCGCGGAGGAGACACCCGACTTCTTTGAGGAAGTCGGTGCCCCGGACCGTCTGGCCGTGATCATCTTCACCAGCGGGTCCACCGGCGCGCCCAAGGGGGTCATGCTCTCCCACCGCAGCGTCACCGCCTCGGCCTCCAACTGTCTGCTGGCCCTCGGCATCGACAGCAGCGACCGCTTCACCTGCTATGCTTCCATGATGTTTGTGGCTGCCGTCAACGATATCTGCGCCTCTCTCTGCATCGGCTGCACCATTCTTCTGGTGCCCAAGGGAGTCCGCAAGCACATTGCCGACATCGCGCAGTATTATATGGACAGCCGGGCGACGATCGCCTTCCTGCCGCCGCATATGGCCATGAAATATATGGATATGCCGCAGTCCCCTTACCTGAAGCTTCTGATGGTCGGCAGCGAGCCAGCCCGGAATCTTCGTAAGCAGAACTACGACATCATCAATATCTATGCCAGCAGCGAGGGAGCTTCCATTATCTCCTTCTATCGGATCACGGACGCCCGCACGGAATATCCCATCGGTTATCCCATGCCCACCTACCGCTGCTACATCGTGGATGAGAACGGCAAGCAGGTGGCCAAGGGCGAGAAGGGTGAGCTGTGGCTGTCAGGCCGCCAGCTCTTCGACGGCTACCTGGGCCTGGACAAGCTCAACGCCGAGAAGATCATCCCCAATCCCTTCACCTCGGATCCCGGCTTCGAGCGAGTCTTCAAGACCGCCGACATCGTCTACGAATCCGACGACGGACTCATCTACTGCGGCCGGGCCGACCACATGGTCAAGATCCGCGGATTCCGCATTGAGCTCACCGGCGTGGAAGAGCACATGCTCAAATATCCCGGCATCCGGGAGGTCTGCTGCACCTCCTTCAAGGACAGCGGCGGCACCAACATCCTCTTCGGCTACTACATCAGCGACCGCGAGATCGACCACGAAGATTTCCGGGCCTTCCTCAAGAGCGACATGCCGTCCTACATGATCCCCACGGGCCTGGTGCGCTGCGAGGACTTCCCCCGGACACCCTCCGGCAAGGTCGCCAGAAGGAACTTCACCCCGCCGCCGGAGCTCAACGACCACAAACTCCTGGAGAAGATCTATCGCTGACCCACACAAACAACTACCTGCCGCAACGGGAGAACCACTCTCCTGCGCGGCAGGTAGTTTTTACACTATTATCACTATATTTCCAACAGCAGAACTGCACGGGATGGGATTATTCATCCTGTGTCTCGATCTGCTTAGGCTCCGGCTTCCTGTTCAATATATTCATGAACTCGTCTCCGGTGATGGTCTCGCGGAAATAGAGGTACTCGGCGATCTCGTCCAGCTTCTGCTTGTTGTCCCTGAGGATCTTCAGGGCCTTGTTGTGCTGGGCCCGGACCAGCTCCACGACCTTGCGGTCGATCAGGGTCTGGGTCTCGCTGCTGCAGGCCAGGGAGGTATCGCCTCCCAGGTACTGGTTGGTCACGGTCTCCAGGGCCACCATGTCAAAATCATCGCTCATGCCGTAGCGGGTGATCATGGCACGGGCCAGGCGTGTCGCCTGCTCGATATCGTTGGAGGCGCCGGTGGTGACGGAGCCGAACTCGACCTCCTCCGCGGCGCGGCCGCCGGTGAGTGTGGCGATCTTGTTCTCGATCTCCTCTTTGGACATGAGGTAATGGTTGCCCTCTTCCTCCACCTGCATGGTATAGCCCAGGGCGCCGGAGGTCCGGGGGATGATGGTGATCTTCTGGACGGGAGCGCTGTGGGTCTGCATGGCCGCCACCAGGGCGTGGCCCACCTCGTGGTAGGAGACGATCAGCTTCTCCTTGTCGGTGAGGATGGCGTTCTTCTTCTGGTAGCCGGCGATGACCACCTCGATGCTCTCCTCCATGTCCGCCTGGGTGGCAAAACGTCTCCCGTCACGCACCGCCCGCAGGGCAGCCTCGTTGACGATATTGGCCAGCTCCGCGCCGGAGGCGCCGGCCGCCATTCTGGCGATCTTGTTGAAATCCACGTCGCTGCCGACTTTGATCTTCTTGGCATGGACCTTGAGGATGTCCTCCCTGCCCTTGAGGTCAGGGAGCTCTACGGGCACGCGCCGGTCGAAGCGGCCCGGTCTTGTCAGGGCGGGATCCAGGGCTTCGGGCCGGTTGGTGGCCGCGAGGATCACCACGCCCGTGTTCTCTTCAAAGCCGTCCATCTCGGTCAGCA
>DGGX01000223.1 GCA_002392385.1 Lachnospiraceae bacterium UBA3863 | reverse complement strand
CCAGGATGCAGGCGTCGCCCCAGCCCGCAGACCCCTGCAGCATCGCTGAGATGGGGCTGTCGCCATAGTTGGGCGGCGCGATATTGGGGACCAGGCCGTCCTCCTTCTGCGCGATCCGGAGGTCCGCCAGCCACTTGCGCAGGACCGGATAACAGTCAGCCAGCATGACCCCTGTGGGGGCAAAAGCGCCCGCATCGCCGGTCCAGCCCGCCCGCTCTCTGGTCGGGCAGTCCGTGGGCACGTCGCAGAAGTTGGACTTCATGCTCCAGAGACTGTTCAGGAAGAGGCGGTCAACATCCTCGTTGCCGCAATGGAAGGTGCCGGTCTGCTCCATCTCCGAGTAGACGGCGATGGCCGTGAAGGAGGCGTCCGTCAGGTCCGCGTCTGTCTCGACCTTCGCGTAGCGGAAGCCGAAGATGCAGAAGGAAGGCTTATAGACATTCAGTCCTTCCTTACAGATATATTCGATCTTCTGGGGAATGCCGCCGTTCTTGTTGCGGTCCCCGGGATCAAAGTTAGACTGGGTGAAATTGCCCTTCTCATCCAGGGTCTCGCCGTGCCACAGAGTGATCTTCTGCCCGGCTCTGCCCTGCAGGCGCAGCTCCGTATAGCCGGCCAGGTTCTGGCCGAAATCGATGACCCTGCTGCCGTCCGGCGTCTGTATGAGCTTTCCGGGGAAGCGCTCCTGCTCCTTCACGGGCACACTGTCGCTGCCGCACAGGTTGTCATAGCCGAAGGCCGCCGTCCTCACCGGGTGCCAGCCCCTGTCCGCCGTCCGGAACTCCTCCAGACGGGCATCATAGACCTCCCCGATCTCCAGGTCATTCTGGCGGATGGGGCCCTCCTGACTGGCCTCCCAGGTCCCGTCGCTGACCGTCACTGTCTTCCCGCCGGCCTGGAGCTGGCACAGGAGGGCCAGATCGCTGCCGAAATAGTTCTGCAGCCCGTCCACGCCCACGTTGCCGCGGTACCAACCGTCTCCCAGGACCACCAGGAGCTCGTTGTCCCCCGGCCGCAGGAGGCCGCTGACATCATAGGTCTGCACCTGCAGACGCTGCCGGTAATCGTCCGTGCCCGGGGCCAGGACATAATCCCCCACCCGCTCACCGTTCAGATAAGCGGCATAGAGGCCGTGACAGGTGATATAAAGGCGGGCATCCTCCGCCGTTTCCGCGTAAAAACGCTTCCGCAGATAAGAGGCGGGCCGGCGCAGGGACCAGGGATCCTCCGCCTGCCCGCCGGCCGCGTTCTGGCTGCTGTCCGCATTCTGGCCGGCCGCCGGCTCTGTCTCGGGATCGATCCACTGCGCCTTCCAGCAGGCCGGATCGGTAAGGCCCGTCTCGTAGCGGGCCGCTGTCCAGGGCCCGGCCTGGCCGCCTTCATCCCAGAGGCGGATCTGCCATTCCACAGGCTCCGCCGGGCCGGCGGCATAGTCGCACCGGGCCAGCAAGGCCGGACTGTCCACCCTGCCGCTGTCCCATACCCTCTGTCCCCGGACCGAGGCCGTGATCTGATAGGCCGTCTGGCGGCCGCCCTCCGTGTTCCAGCTCAGCACCGGCTGTACCGTCTGCAGGCCGATGGGATCACACATATGCTCCGTTCTCAGTCGGATCGCCCGCATACATCCTCCTTGCTCTAAGCCCGGGTTCCCGGGATCTCCGTCGCGCCCTGCCGGCGCTCAGGTCCTCTCTCTCAGCCACTGCCCGCTCACTTCCAGGCTCCTGACCGGATCCTTGTCGATCCAGTTCCGATGGCTCTCCAGGACAACGGCGTCCACGCCGTTCCTGACCGCCTGCGCATACAGGGCGTCCAGGTCCATATTGCCGGTGCCGAGCTCCACGCTGTCCGCCTTGAGGATGGGCGTCATGGCGGGGCCCTTCTGACGGCTCCCCCGGTCGGTGACGTGCCACATTTTCATGCGGCTCCCCAGCTTCTCCATCCAGGCGCGGGCGTCGGCCCCGCCGTCGGTGAACCAGAAGCTGTCGAATTCGAAGTTCACACAGGCCGGATCCGTCTCCGTGATCAGGAGGTCATAGGCCCGGAGGCCCGGCCGCACCTGCAGGAGCTCCACGTTGTGGTTGTGATAGAGCAGGGAGATCCCCGCCTCCCGGAGCTGCGAACCGGTCCTGTTCAGGCGCGCCGCCAGGTCGCGTACGCTCTTCTCGTCGCCGTAATCGAAGCGGTACATGCCCGTGATCACCACCCGGTCAGTCCCAAAGCTCTTCGCCTCGTCGATCACGGCCTCCGTCTCCTTCTCCAGAGAGCCCAGGTCCGCGTGGAGGCTGCCGACACCCAGGCCGGCATCGCGGAGCAGGGCGTGCCAGTCCAGCTTCCCGCCGCTGCCGGTGGGCATGCCCGCCGCCCGGGTGAGCATCCGCACCATGAGGGAGGAAGGATGGATCATAAAACGGTTGAGTTCCAGGCCGTCGTAACCGGCGGCCCGGATCCTCTGAAGGGTCTCCTGCGCCTGCGCTTCCCGCGCCGTCACGGTGCCCAGCATGATCTGCTGTACGTATTTTTTCATTTCGGAATTCCCTGTAAGATGCGGTTGAGCTGTTTGATGGACTGCTCGTCGGCGCCGCTCTGTTTCAGGAGGCTGATCATGGTCATGCGGCCCATCATGCGCTGCAGTGCCGGATTGTCCTTGACCGCGTCCGCCACGTCGCCGCGCTCGGAGGCCCCCTTGGCCATCATGGCGTCGATGACTGCGCCGGCCTTGTGGTTCTGCCGGATGTCGCCCAGCCTGTCCTGCACGGAGAAGCATGTGGGATCGATCTCCTCGGCGTCGAACCAGTTGTTGACCGTGGCAGCGGCCTTGTTGAAGATGTAGCTCTCCTCCGGCTCGCTGACCCGCCGGATGCACATGACGTCGCTGCAGTCACCGGCTTCCGCCCGGACCAGGTGCTCGCCCATGAGCGGGATCCGGAACGTGAACACATAGCTGCCTTCCTGCGTGGCGACCAGGGTGTCATCCACATAGAGCCGGACCTCCGGCTGGTTGGAGCAGACCTTGATCTCCGTCTCCTCCTCGCAGCGGTTCTCGTAGCGCTTGCCGCAGAGATGCACGAAGGGCTCGGTTTTGTTCCAGGCCGCCTTGTAGACGTAGAAGGCGTCCTTGCGCAGCTGGCGGTCGAAGGTCACGAGGCCCTTCTGGTTCTCGCCGTGCTTGCCGCCCTCATCTCGCCCGTCCGCGGCAAAATCGAAGAGGTTCCACACATGGGTGGCCCAGAGGTAGGGCCGCTCCTCGATCATGCGGAGCATGTGCTCGTGGTAGACCACCTGGTATTCCTCGGTGTAATCGCCCTTTTCCGGCCGGGAAGAATGGAAGGCCGGGTTGGCGTCCGCCCCGTACTCCGAGAAGCCGATAACGCGGTCCGGATACTTTGCGTGGTACTCGTCGAAGAACTCGTCGGTCTGCTCCAGCTCGCCCAGATACCAGCCGAAATAGAGGTTGTAGCTGTTGATGTCCGGGATCTCCAGGATGGGGCTCTCGATCTCCAGCATGAAGACGTTGGCCATGGTGGTCAGACGGGTGGGATCCATCCGGTGGCAGAGGTCGTTCAGGGCGCGGTGGTTGTCCAGCAGCTCCTCGTTGACGGCGCTGGCCGCCGTGATCTCGTTGGACAGGCCCCAGACGGCGATGCAGGGGT
>DGGX01000219.1:513-16523 GCA_002392385.1 Lachnospiraceae bacterium UBA3863 | reverse complement strand
TCGCTGCCGGCATCCTCCGCCCCGCTTTCTGACATCCCGCCGGTCTCCGTGCCTTCCGATCCCCTTCCGACCGCGCAGCCGCAGAGACTCTGTAACAGTAAAAAAGCGAGCAGAACGCCTGCGATCCGCCACAGCCTGACCGAGAATCCGCTATTACTTCTTGCTGGCTTTCTGCTTATCATTCTCTGCCTACCTCCCCTTCCGGGAATCCTCTGTCTATGAACGGAAAACTGTTAAATACAGTATAACACAGGAGGTCGCGTCTCACACAGGGGACGGTTCTCTGTGAGAGCCAGGAAATATGCGGGTTTGCGGGTGATTTGAAGGCCTCCTCACACAGAGAACCGTCCCCTGTGTGAGGTGTGAGGTCAGCGGCACTTTCTTACAGACCAGATGCTCAGGCCGGTGATTCTGCTTGCCTGGCGGATCGAGACGCCCCTGTCCAGAAGCCGGCGGGTCAGGCTCTGCTGTGTCTCTGACGGCAGGAGCTGAAAAGCAGACGGATCATGGCAGCCGGAAATATCTGCCAAAACAGAAACAGCTGCCTCATCGGTGATCCGCCGGGGATCGTCCTCACACACCTCCAAGTGCTCGGCTCGGTCATCGGAAGGCTTTTTATGGAGCTCACAGAATCCCTCCTCTGTCATGATGCCAAGCAGAAAAAAAGCGTCTATCAGGTTGGCGCCTCGGAAATAATCCTTGTAACTGCAGTAGGGATACTCCTCGGGACGAGAGCAGATACCGGCTTTCACAGGATTCATGTGGATGTAGCGCACTACATTCAGAAAGTAAGCGCTGCCGGTTATGACCTCGCTTTTGAACCGATCCTGAAACAGATGACCGGTCCGCTCATGCTTGCTGTTATACCAATACACATATCGCGCCCCGATCTTTCTGAAGATCTGCTCCAGCGGTACACTGTTTTCCCGGAGCAGGAGATGAACGTGATTGGACATAAGACACCACGCATAAATCTCGAAGCCGCACTCCTCCTTGTATTGCGCGACCGTATCCAGGAATTTCCGATAATCCTCCCCGTCCGTAAAGAGGATCTGCCTGTTGATCCCACGCAGCATGATGTGATAGATACCGGATGCGCTTTTGATTCTTTTCCCTCTTGGCATAAACCTCCTTTTCTTTCAGCTTCCTGAAAAATATTTGAAAAATAACACAAAAATACAGAACCCCAGAAAACACAAAACAGGAGATGGCGATCTCCTGTTAAAAATGCTCTTATTATTCAATTTTATAGACATCAGGTGAGCTGCGGGGGAAACAGCAGGGAGACAGCCCGGCTGCATGCTCCTGACATCGAGCATATTGTAGCATGGCCCGGAGGATTTGAAAAGGGAGTTGCAAAAGGAACTCATTATGGTTCACACAGGGGCTCACACAGGGTCACACAGGGGACGGTTCTGTGTGTGAGCGAGCCTTCATATTACCTGCAAACCCGCACAGGGGGCGGTTCTCACAGAGAACCGTCCCCTGTGTGACTGCCCTGTGTGACTGTGTGTGAAAAAAGCATTGACATCTCCAGGCGCATGTATTATTATCCTATTGTACTAATCAATTAGTACATAAGTACAAATGTATAACACAGAAAGCAAGCTTGTGGCAAAGGAATGGTGACAGGATGGAATGGAATTTTGAGGCCGGTGTCCCAATCTATCTGCAGCTGATGGATGGGTTCCGACAGGCAATCGCCCGCGGGGAATATCCGCCGGGGCAGAAGCTGCCGGCAGTGCGCGACCTGGCTGTGGAAGCGGGCGTAAATCCCAATACGATGCAGCGCGCACTCGCGGAGCTGGAGCGGGAAGGACTCGTCTACAGCATGCGTACCAGCGGACGATATGTGACGGAGGATAAGGCTGTGCTGGAAACATTGAGGAAAGAACTGAGCGATGCCTGCTTTGCGGCGATGTATGAGAAGCTGACAGCACTAGGCATGTCCGAGACTGAGATCCGGGAGGCGCTGGACCGCTGGCTGTCCTCACACAGGGGACGGTTCTCTGTGTGAGAACACCCTTAAAATGCCCGCAAACCCGCATGATACCTGGCTCACACAGAGAACCGTCCCCTGTGTGAACCCCGTGTGAAGAGAGAAGAGGAAACAGAAATGAATGAATATGGAAGCAGAACTCTGCTGCAGTGTGAGAATCTGACTAAACGTTACGGTTCTACGACAGCGCTGGAACATGTGAACCTTGCGCTGGAAGGCGGACGGATCGTCGGCCTGGTCGGTCCCAATGGCAGCGGTAAGACGACCTTGATCAAACTGGCTCAGCACCTGCTGACCCCTTCGGAGGGTACGATCCTGGTGGATGGAATTGCGCCCGGAAGAGAGACGAAGGCCATCGTCTCTTATTTGCCGGATCGGGATTATCTCCCGCAGTGGATGTCTCTGGAGGACGTGCTGAGATTCTACGAGGATTTCTATGTTGATTTTCGCCGCGACCGGGCGGAGGAGATGCTTGCGAACCTGCAGATCCCGGAGCGCACGACGATCAAGAAGATGTCGAAGGGCACACGCGAAAAAGTCCAGCTCATCCTGACCATGAGCCGGGACGCACTGGTCTACCTGCTGGACGAACCCATTGCGGGTGTGGATCCGGCAGCGCGGGATTACATCCTGCGCACGATCCTTACCAATTACAATCCGGAAGCGATGGTGTTGATCTCCACGCACCTGATCGCGGACGTCGAGCCCGTGCTGGATGAGGTGGTTTTTCTCAAAGAAGGGCAGGTCGTACTGCACAAGAATGCCGATGCGCTTCGCGAAGAGACAGGCAAAAGTGTGGACGGATATTTCCGGGAGGTGTTCAAATGCTGAGCAAACTTTTCAAATACGAAGTCAAGGCCGTCGGACGCATCATGCTGCCCCTCTACGGCGCGTCGTTCCTGAGCGCGCTGGTCCTGGGCGCCATGGCATTTTTCAATGAGCAGGCAGCCGGCATGGATGTGCCGGTCGCGACCCTCGCGATCCTATACACGCTGATCCATCTGGCAATCGTGATCATGACAGGGGTCCTGTCGGTGACGCGTTTCTACAATAATCTGCTGGGGACTGAAGGGTATCTCATGTTCTCCCTCCCTGTCGGCACGCCGGCTCTGATCGCCACCAAGATGCTCAGCGCCGTCTTCTGGTCCTTCATGAGCGGTGTCGCGGGGGTCCTGAGCGCACTCGTCTTCGGGCTCACGTACGGACTTCCCCACCTGAACGCGGAAGCCATCGAACAGCTGCGCAGCCTTCTGTCAGAGATCCTGCAGCGCCTGCGCCTGGAACATATCCAGGAGATCGGCGTTTTCTTCCTGATCCTTCTGACAGGTATCTTCGCTGTTGCCGGCATCCTGGCGCGCATCTATGCCGCGCTTGCGATCGGCCATCAGTGGTCCTCCCACCGCATCCTCGGAGCGGTGCTTGCCTTCATAGGCCTTGAGATCGTCGAGAACTGGGTCCGTATCTTCCTGGCCAACGCCGGCACGAACACTTACTCCCTCTTCATTCTGGAAACTCTGGACGGCTCCACCATCGGCGGCATGACCACCGCCCTCCTATCCACCATCGCCGTATCCGCGGCTGCCATCCTCCTCTATGGAGTGATCACCGGCATCCTTCTGGACCGTAGACTGAACCTGGAGTAAGGGACTCACACAGGCTCTCACAGGGGGCTCTCACAGGGGACGGTTCTGTGTGTGAGAGAGCCTTCAAATTGCCCGCAAACCCGCATAATTACTGGCTCACACAGAGAACCGTCCCCTGTGAGAGCCTATGGGTGAATGCCGGCCGTCTTCAAGCTGTTCTCTATTAAAATGTCCGGTCTGAGGTATTCCTGCCAGTATCGCTGGTTCTCTTCCTGCATGTTCCGGATCTTCTCGGGGTCCTTTCGGAGGCGTTCCACCTGTTCCAGGCACTGATCCACAGTTTCGAAGCTAAGGTAATGGACACCTTCTGTAAAAGAGCCTGTGGGCTCATAGAGCAGGGGCTCTGTTACGATCGCGCGGGAGGCCGCCACGTACTCGCCGAGTTTTCCCCCGACACTGCCATGGAGGCCTGTCGAAGCAATGACGATGTCCGTATTCTGCATTTGTCGGAGGTAGTTCCGACGCGACGTCGTCTTCGGAGGCAGGATCAGATCGGGGGCCAGTTTACGCGCATATGGGCTGTCTGAGAGACCGCCCGTGAACAGATCCCCGAATTGTTCCCGCAGCGCACGGATCAGGCGGATCCGTGTCTCTGAGACCAGGATCCGGTCTTCCTTGTATTTGTCCCTGGCCTCATCCGGGTCCCAGAGCCTTGTGCAGAACATCACCCGCGGCTCCGCGTTGCCTGACGGAGGCGCCTCCAGCTCGGCAGGCGTCACCCGGGACAGGGAACGCGGCAGTTTTCGCCCTTCGATCTGCAGTGCGCGGAGCGACAGCCCCATCGGGTAACGGGCCGAATAATAAAAGCCCAGGGGATGGATTTTGGCATGCTGATCCTCGGTGAAACGTTTCTGGTTCTCGTCTTCGGAATAGCTGCGCTTAAAATAGGCTGTGCAGGAATCCAGAAGATTCTTCATATGCGGAGTGGCCCAGTAGCAATCCTCCGTGTCGTAATAGAGCAGCGCGTCTCCGATCTGCACCTCCACCAGAGGCGTGGACGCGTCCGGATGACCGTTCACCCGCTCGAACCGCAGCGGAAAGCGCTTGCGTCCCAGGCGCTCCTCCAGCATCAGAAATCCAGTTATGATCTGGTCGCAAAGACCTCTTTTCGATATTAATCGGACCGTGATCTGCTCCATGGTATTCTCCTTCTCACAGCTCCAGGCCCATCAGGATCACTTCATTTTCTTTCTTGAAGCCGTATTCTTCGTAGAAGGCGGGGAGGATGCCGGTGCCGGCAGTGATGAGGTGGATGCCGGCGATGCCCCTGGTCTTCATATCCGCAAGGCATCTTTCCAGAAGTCGTCTGGCGATGCCCCGGTGCTGGTATGCCGGATCCACGGCAAGGTCATTGATCTCAAAGATCCTGCCGTAATGGAAGAGCATGGATGTGCCTGCTGATCAGCCAGTCTTCCCGTGTCATGAGGTTTACGTGGCTCTTGCGTGTCTCACCCATCTGGGGCACCGGCAGGTTTTCGGTCGTCCGCTGGTATTTGAAGCCGAGCTTCTCCTGGACCTGCCTGGACTTCTCATTACCGTCATAATAACCGCACCAGACGCGCGCAAGGCGCAGATCCTCAAAGGCATGTCGGAGCACTTCCCGGGCGGCTTCCGGCACAAGGCCCCGCCCCCAGTAAGGAACGCCGATCCAGTAGCCCAGCTCCGCTTCATCGTCTTTTTCCGCAAGGTCATTGTGATGCAGGCCTTCCTCACACAGAGAACCGTCCCCTGTGTGAGGTGATGAAGGGGGCGATCCGGTCGAGGATGATGTCGGTGCCGCCGGGGGCCTGGGCCTCGATGTTCATGGGGAGGACGGGGTCGTGGAGGGAGCGGCGGAGGAGGAGCCAGCCCTTGACTTCCTGGTCGTCGAAGGCGATGCGGATGCCCTCGTAGTTGGGGAATACGATGTGGAAGCGGGGGTCCTGGCGGGCGAAGGTCTCGAGGTCCGCGAGGGCCTCGTTGCCGCAGGCCGCGAAGTCCTCCTCCTGGATTTGGAAGCGGATCTCGATGCTCTCGGCGGGGTGGCGGAGGGCGGAGATCAGGTCCTCAATGCGCTTGCCTTCGCGCATCATGCGGGCCATGCGGATGATGATCTTGACGGCGATGTAGGCGCCGTCGTCCGAGAAGTAGTTCTCCTTGAAGGCGCCGTGGCCGGAGGTCTCGATGGCCAGCTCGCAGTCTTCGCCGGCAGCGTTCAGCTCGATCCCCTTGTTGATGACGTTCTTGTAGCCCCGCTTGAAGCGCAGGTGCTTCATCCCCAGGTCCTGCTCCAGGAAGGTGTGGAGTTCATCGGAAGTGATGGAATCGGTCACGATGGTGGAGCCGGGGGCGGTATCCCGGATGATCGCCGCCAGCAGGGCGATCAGGGTATTGCGGTTCACGGGCGTGCCGTCGGCGAATACCACCGCGCCGCGGTCGCCGTCGCAGTCGAAGATGACGCCCAGGTCCGCGTGATGGGCCAGCACGGCCGCGGTCACGGAAGCCATGGCCTCCCCGTTCTCGGGATTGGGGACGTGGTTGGGGAAGGTGCCGTCGGGCTCCAGGAACTGGCTGCCGCCGATGTCCGCGCCCAGGGGCTCCAGGATCCGGGTGGCAAAAAATCCGGCCGCGCCGTTGCCGGCATCCACGACGATCTTAAGGCCGTCCAGGGGATGCGCGTAGTCCTCCGCCGCCACGCCGGCGCAGATCATGTCCCGCATATGGGCTGCGTAGAGGTCGGAAAGAGGACATTTCTCCGCGACCTTGCCCTGGCAGACGGGGAGACGGGCTGCGCTGACCAGCGCCTCCGGATCCTCCTCGCCGTACTGCTCCGCAAGAGCTGCCGCCCGCCGCAGGACGTCCGTGAGATCGGCTTTCTCAAGACCGCCGTCTTTCGTGAAGAACTTGATCCCGTTGCGGTTGTAGGGGAGATGACTGGCTGTGATCATGGCCGCCCCGTCAAAAGAGGTTGCCTCAAGCACCGTTGACTGGAACATGGCCGGCGTGGAAGTGAGACCGCAGTCAAAAATCTGCGCCTGGCTCATGCCCCTGAGGCAGGCTTCCCGGATCACATCCGCCGTCACCCGGCTGTCATTGCCCACGCCGATCCGCAGGGCGGCCGGCTCCTTGCCGGTGCGGTCCGCCAGCCACTGGACGAAGCCGCAGGCGATATACTGGGCCAGGTCCGGTGTCAGTGTGCGCGCCTCTGTGTCCGTTCCGATGGCCGCGCCGCGCACGTCGCTGCCGTTCTGCAGTCTTGAAAACAGTCTTTCGATACTCATCGGCCCCTCCTGTCATCGCGGTGATATGAATAACAATGTCTTATTTCGTGTTATACCTGTTCATGGCCAGGTCGATGCCGTTCTCCGCCCAGCAGGCGGCGGCCTCCGCGGCCCGCTTGACGGCGATGTCCATGGTCTCGCGGTCCTCCTTGCCGAAGTGACCGAGGACATAGTCGGCGAGGTCGTAGTCGGGGTCGGGCTTGCCGCCGACGCCGACACGGATCCGCGCAAAATCCCCGCTCCCCAGCATTTTCACAATGTTCTTGAGGCCGTTGTGGCTGCCGGCGCTGCCCTTCATGCGCAGGCGCAGCCGGCCCACCGGCAGGTCGATGTCGTCGGAGATGACGAGAAGATCAGTCCGGGTATCGATCTTATAGTAATCGGCCACCTGGCGGATCGCCTCGCCGCTGAGATTCATGTAGGTCAGAGGCTTCATCAGGATCACTTTCCGGCCGCCGATCCTTCCCTTTCCGATATAAGCCTTGCCGAAGCGCTCGGGGCCGCTGAAGTGGTAGGCATCCACCAGCTCGTCGATCACCTCAAAACCCACATTGTGCCTTGTGTTGCTGTACTGCCGCCCCGGGTTGCCCAGGCCGGCGATCAGGAGAAAAGTGTCCATAAATGCTTCCTTTCACCAGAGGTCTTTTATGAAGCGCTGTTCTGAAGATAGTGCCTGACCGTGTCCAGGTCGGGCATGATATAGTCCGGCAGGGCCCGGAGCTCATCGTCCGGCTGGAGAAGGTCGGGCACCATGATGCAGTGCATACCGGCCGCCGCCGCTGCCCGCACGCCGTTGAAGGAGTCCTCCAGGACCAGACAGTCCGCGGGATCTTGCCCCAGAATACGGGCGGCCTCGAGGAAGATGTCCGGGGCGGGCTTGGATCTTGCCACCTGGCTTCCGAATACGCAGATATCAAAGTAATCCAGACAGCCCCGCTCCCGCATCTGGCGGCGGGCCGTCTCCTCCGCGGTGGAGGTGGCCAGGGCAGTGGCGATGCCCCTTTCTTTCAGAAAACGAAGGATCTCCAGGGCACCGGACTTGAGGACCAGCCGGCCCTCCGCCTCCGCCGCCCGGAAACGGCGGGTCGCTTCCTGAAGATAGACGTCGTAATCCAGCCCCTGGCCGGCTGTCTCGAAGAAGACCTCCCGCGCCCTCTGTTTGGTGACGCCGATCGCGCGACAGGCGCAGGTCCGGATCACGTCCGGGTCCAGGCCGTTCAGCTCCGCGACCTCACCCCAGCAGTCCAGCCAGAGCCTCTCGGAATCCAGAAGCAGTCCGTCCATGTCAAAAATCACAGCGCTTATATTCATACTGTGCTCCTGATCTTTCTGTGGTTCTTATTGTGGAAACGCCTGCGGTCGAGCTTCTCGGAAGGCGTCGGCGTGATCTCGCCGGCAGCCGTCAGGGCGCTCTTGGTGAGGGCCGGTCCGACCAGCTCATAGACCAGCACACCGAACAGGGTGATGCTGCGGATCAGCTGCGCCTCTTCGCCGCCGAGCGCCTGGGCCGTCACACACATGCCCAGGGCCACGCCGGCCTGGGGGAAGAGGGTGATGCCCAGATATCTGCGGATATTGTCCTCACAGCCGGCCAGGGTGCTGGAAACGCGCGCGCCCAGATACTTGCCGGCACACCGGGTCAGGATATAGGTGATGCCGATCAGCACGACGAGCGGCTGCGTGAGTATGCTAAGATCCAGCTCCGCACCGGACAGAACGAAGAAAACGGTGTACAGAGGCGCTGTCCATCCGGAGGCTCTGTCCATGATATCCGCGGAGAAGCTGCTCATGTTGCAGAAGACCGTTCCCATCATCATGCATACGAGCAGAGAGGAGAAGGACACGGTCGCAGGACCCAGAGGCAGGGTCACGCTGGACAGGGCTATGGCCATTATAACATAGGATATGGTCATGGAGAGCCGGTTGGAGTTCGAATAGAACATGGTCTCCATATAGGTCATCAGGATCCCCAGCAGAGAGCCCAGAAGGATCGAGGCGACGATCTCGATAAAGGGGTTGACGATCACGGAGACAATATTCAGTGCGCCTCCCTGCATAGCCATGGCGATCCCGAAGGAGACCGCGAAGACGACCAGGCCCACGGCATCGTCCAGGGCCACGATCGGGAGCAGGATACTGGTCACCGGTCCCTGCGCCTTATACTGGCGGACGACCATCAGGGTGGCTGCAGGCGCCGTCGCGGAGGCGATGGCCCCCATGGTGATGGCCACCGGCAGAGGCAGGACCTCGGGGCCCAGCAGGAAATGGAGGATGACCAGGGCCAGATCCACCATCACTGCTGCCATGAGTGCCTGAAAGACGCCGACGACGGCAGCCTGTCTGCCTGTTTTCTTCAGCTCGCTGAGCCTGAATTCACTGCCGATGGCAAAAGCGATGAAACCAAGCGCTACATTGGACAGAGCGCTCACATTCTCCACCAGCTCTATGCTCGGAAAGCCCAGTCCCACGATCCCGAGCCTGCCCAGGCCGAAGGGGCCCACCAGCAGACCGGCGATCAGAAAGGCCGTCACATCCGGAAAATTCAGCTGCAGCTTCTTAAACACCCTTGTCATCAGAAGGCCGCCCGCAAGGGCAATGGCGACTGACAGAAGCATTCTCATATACTATCGCTTCCTTTCTTTTATTATATGCGTTCTTTCCGCTCCGCGGCAGTCCGAATTTCAATTCGCCTGCGGCCTGAAACACAGACCGAGCGCAGACTGAAAACAGACCGAAAGCGGATCGAACGCGGCCCCTTTCTGAGGCCAACCGTCAGTGTACACCCGAAAACGATTTCCGTCACGCGTGTATTTGAAAAAAGCCACTTGTCCGGGACGATGAAATAAGTAGCCCGTCACCTGTATTTGTAAGCGTCCGCGGGGCAATTCCTGAATCAATATATGATATAATAAAAAAGATGACGCAACCCACCAGTTCCTGTTCAGGGAGGAAAGGACGCTATGACCAGAATTCCCTTACTGTTTCGAGGCACTAAGACAGTCCGCAACCTCAAGGCCTACATGGAGACCACCTTCAGCGAGGTCCTGCACACCACCCTCAATCCCGACGGTCCGGGAGTGATCCGCATTCACCTGATTCCCCCCAAGGAAGAGGAGAATGAATTGAATCCCAGCATTGCCATCATCAACGGTACGGATATTCTGCCGGTCAATTTCGCCTGGGCGGTGATGCTGGCAGAGCTGATCCGGGAGACCAACCGCTATGACGGGAAGGAGATCGGAGAACCGGAGCTGCAGAGCATCCAGGACCGGGCGGTGGAGAATGTAAAGAAGATACTGCCGGTCTTCTCACAGAAGCGTATCCAGAAGGATATGGAGACCATCTATACGACCATCAGCCAGATCGCCTACCGGGAGGAAGTGACGGCGGATGTCCATTACATGAGCATCGGCGACTACGCGCCCTTCATGCAGGCGCCCCACCGCATGGATCTCATGGTCAGCGCCATGACCAGGGACGGCCGGTGGCACTGCAACCAGAAGTGCGTACACTGCTACGCGGCGGGGCAGACCCTGTCGGACGAGGCGGAGCTCTCCACGGAGGACTGGAAGAGGATCCTGGATACCTGCCGGCGGGTCGGTATCCCTCAGGTGACCTTCACAGGCGGGGAGCCCACCATGCGGGAGGACCTGATCGACCTGATCGCCTATGCCCGCTGGTTCATCTCCCGGCTGAACACCAACGGGATCCTGCTGACACCGGACTACTGCAAGCGTCTGCATGAGGCCGAACTGGACAGCGTGCAGATCACCTTCTATTCTTCGGATCCCCAGGTGCACAATAAGTTGGTCGGGGCGGCCCGCTACGAGGAGACCCTGGCGGGGATCCGGAACGCCCTGGCGGAGAGGCTGTCCGTGAGCATCAACACGCCCCTCTGCACACTCAACCGTGACTATCTGAAGACCCTGGAGCTCCTGCATGAGATGGGCGTCATTTATGTGACCTGCTCCGGCCTGATCACCACGGGGAGCGCGGCGGGACCGGAGTCCGAGGCCCTGCAGCTGGACGGCAGAGAACTGGAGAAGATCCTGCGGGAGGCCGTGGCCTACTGCCATGCCAACGGCATGGAGATCGCCTTCACCTCCCCCGGCTGGCTGGCGGAGGAGGTCTTCGAAGAACTGAATATTCCCTCCCCGTCCTGCGGCGCCTGTCTGTCCAACATGGCCGTCACGCCCGGCGGCAACGTGGTGCCCTGTCAGAGCTGGCTGTCCGACACACCGCTGGGCAATATGCTCACCGACGACTGGGCCGGGATCTGGAACAGCGAGACCTGTCAGGCCCGCCGCGATTTCTCGGCACAATTGACCGGCGAATGCCCGCTGAGGAGGTACTGCTGATGAAAAGAAGAGCGAAAAGAAGGGTAAATACAGTCCTCAGGCTGGTCCTGTCGGCCCTGCTGGTGATGTGCCTCCTGTGCTTCTTCGCGCCGGCGGCCATGACCGTGAGAGCGGAGGACCCCACGGATGAGATCGAGCATTTCCTGATCACGGTCGATGTGCAGGAGGATGCCTCCCTGCTCATGACCTATCATATCGACTGGCGGGTCCTGGACGACGAGACCTACGGCCCCCTGGAATGGGTGGACCTGGGGCTGCCCAACAACCACCACGAGAATCTCACCCCCCTGGGAGACACCATCACCCGCATCGAGGACAACGGGTCCTCCGTGGAGATCTATCTGGACCGCAGCTACTACAAGGACGAGGTGGCCAGCTTCGAGTTCTCCTTTGTCCAGGACCATATGTACCAGATCGACCGGTTCGCGGAAGGGGAGACGGCCTTCGTCTTCACGCCGGCCTGGTTCGACGGGATCGACATCAAGGACCTGACCATCCGCTGGAACGCGGACAAGGCCGGGGCCTGGCAGCCGGACTGCCTGCAGGAGGACGGCTATCTGGTCTTCTCCACGTCCCTGCCGGCCGGAGAACGCTACACGCTCACCGTTGCCTATCCCAATGACGCTTTTGCCTTCTCGGAGGACCTGCAGGCAGGCGGAAGCAGCTACGGCGGCTCGGACTATGAATACAACGACGATGACGATGACATCGTAACGCTCATAGCCGGTCTGGCAGGCCTCTTCCTTTTCTTTGTGCTGCCGGCGATCCTGATCGTGAAGTTCATCCGGTGGCTCGCCGCCGGCGCAGGATTCGGCAGTGACAACGCGGGCAGACCGGGCTATGGCAAGAAGATCACACGCACCAAGATCGAATATTACGAGACCTGTCCTTCCTGCGGCGCCGGAAGAGTGGAGGGCAAGGATGAGTGCCCTTACTGCGGACGCAGCATGATCAAGAGCAAGGAGATCATAGAAGAGAAGGATCTGGAGCATCCGGAGAAGTACCGCACCAGCGGCACCTATCACTACGGAAGCTCTCCCAACACCTATATCCATGTGAACGTGGTCAACGTGCCTGTCAGCCGTCCCTACAGGCATTCCGGCGGACACCGCAGCGGCGGCAGTTCCGGCTCCAGGCCGCGTTCCTCCTGCGCCTCCTCCTGCGCCTCCTCCTGTGCCTGCGCATCCAGCTGCGCCTGCGCCTGTGCCTGCGCCTCCTCCGGAAGAGCGGGCTGCTCGGTCAAGGATTTCTTCAAGGACAGCATCCACAAGGGCCGTGTCAGGGTGCAGGCCGGAGACCGGTAAGAGAAAAATGAGGGGGAATAGAATATGTGGACTATTGATGAACTGAAACGTGTCGGAAAAACGGCTATGAAAGCCAATTACTGGAGAAGTGTGGCGGCGGCCCTGCTGCTGGCCCTGCTGACCCATGGACTGAGGGTGTCCTCCCGGACGGGCGGCTCTGACCAACAGGCAGGCGAGGAATTCACCCAGACCCTGAACGGCGTGCCGCAGACCCAGGCCATGCTGATCGCCATGATCTTCGCGGGCATAGGAGTGACAGCCCTGGTCATCGCGCTGATCCTGCGGATCTTCATCTTCAATCCTCTGCAGGTAGGCTGCTACGCCTTCTTCGAGGAGAACATCCGCAGCGAAGGCCAGACAGACCTGGGCATGGTGACCACCGGATTCGGCAATTACGGTCACACCTTCGTGACCCTCTTCCTGCGGGATCTCTACATCCTTCTGTGGTGCCTGCTCCTGCTCATTCCGGGCATTATAAAGGCCTACTCCT
This sequence comes from Lachnospiraceae bacterium UBA3863, assembly GCA_002392385.1. Lineage (GTDB taxonomy): Bacteria > Bacillota > Clostridia > Lachnospirales > Lachnospiraceae > CAG-791. Next base: position 3,469 of record DGGX01000219.1, on the reverse strand, counting down.
ACCGTTTCGTGCCCTTTATCCTGCGGGAGCACCCCGAGCTCAGCGCCTCGGAGATCCTTCAGAGATCCAAGGCCATGATGGAGGGCCACAAGATGGAGGCCTTCAAGTTCGACCTGTCCTTCATCGGCTGGTACATCCTCGGCGTCATCACCTACGGACTGGTGGACATCTTCTGGACCGAGCCCTACAGGCAGAACGCCAATGCGGCCATGTATCTGGCCCTGAAAGAGGGGAACTGATTATTGTGTGAAGCCTTACCTGCGAAAACACCTGCTATGGAGGGCAAAAATCGTAGAAACACGAGAGAAGCCAGTGTCATAACTAAAAAAAGCCCCCGCCATTCGGCGGGCGGCCTGAACAAAAAGGATGCATAAGCATTCCGTAGGAGACCTTTCAGAAACGCCGGCGTTTCTGGTTGAGCGAGAGCGCGTCTCCGAGGAATGCTTATGCATTTTGTTTAATGTACGGCGCTGCCGCAACCGATGATGGTTGAGCGAGAGCGCTTATGCATCTACTGTTTTTCCTTCAATGTATGCTCCCATCCTTCCCCACCGTCACTTTTCTCCCGCAGTAAGGGCAGATGGTGGCCATGCCGATGGGCACGGTGAGCATGGCTCCGCAGGAAGGGCAGGAGACGCCAATGGAGGATTCGATGCCCTGCGGGTCGAAATCGGGATTGAGAAGGTTCTCCTCGTCGGGGATGGGGCGGTCGGTGACGCTGCCCGGTACCAGGGCCGCTTCTCCGTCCAGGAGGCTGATCGTGACGGTGGCGCCTCTGGGGAAGGCGGCCGGATCCGCCGTTCCCGTGCGCACGGTGGCCTGGCGGATCACGCCGCCCTGCATGTAGCGGACGATGAGAGAGACGGTGGGACTGCCGTTGACAGTCACCTGGTAGTCGGGAACGTGATCGAAGATCTTGCCCAGGTAGGCCGTGCCATGCTCTGTGATCTGGCTGTCCCTGCGCAGGGCTTTAATGCCCATGGCGGCGAAAAATCCGCCGATGCCGCAGAACATGGCATAGAAGAAACAGCCCATGACCGCCAGGGAGGGGATGTGTGTCAGGAAGCTTTCCACCAGGAGCCCCGTGCCGATGACGAGTCCCAGCATCACAAAGAGAAGACCGAACCATTTCAGAAATTTATTGACATTCATACAGGGCGGAACCTCCTTACATTTACTGCCGTGTCTCCATCCGGAGAGCATTCACATGGGTGCGTCACTACCTCTCTTAGAATACCATTGTCAGGCGCAAGTCTCCAGAAGAATTCTGCCGCCGGGGCGGAAGAGTGTGAGGGCTGCCGCCGGGGGTGAGAGTGTGTGAGGGGCGTCGCCGGGGGCGGAAGGTCAGAACTCCTCCTTGCTGTAGGCCAGGAAGCCCTCGCCGCGGATCTCGGAGGCGTCGGTGATGATCATGAAGGCGTTTCTGTCGGTCTCGGCCACGATATCCCGCAGGATCACCACCTGTTTGCGGGAGACCGCGCAGAAGAGGACCGGACGGGGACTGTCTGTGTACATGCCGCGGCCTTCCAGAAGGGTGGCGCCCCGGTTCATCTCCTGGAGGATCCGGTCCTTGATCGCGGGGTACTTTTCAGAGATGATGTAGGCCACATAGGCGTTGCGGAAGCCGCTGATGATGCCGTCGGCCAGCCGGCTGCACAGGATCACGGAGATCAGGGCGTAGAGGGAGATCTTGACCCCGAAGATCCAGGCGGAGAGCAGGATCACGATGCCGTCCAGGACCCAGAGGATGCGGGCCGTGGAGATATGGGGGAGCAGGCGGTTGATGATGGCCGCCAGGGTATCGGTGCCGCCGGTGGTGGCTCTTCCCATGAAGACGATGCCCAGGCCGGCGCCCAGGATGCCGCCGCCCATGACGGCCGTCAGGAAGGGATCGTCCACGACCAGGGGCGTTTCCGGGATGAGATAGAGCCAGAAGGAGAAAATGACCGCGGCCAGGAAGGTGCGCCGGACGAAACTCCACCCCCGCAGGAGCACAGAGAAGAGGATGAGGGGGATATTGAGAAGGGCGCTGCCCAGCCAGACCGGGATCCCGCCGCTGATCAGAGGCGAGGTAATGGCCTGCAGGATGATGGCCAGGCCGGTGAAGCCGCCGGGGGTCATGTGGGCCGGCGTATAGAAGAAGTTGGTGGAGAAGGCCATCAGGCAGGTGCCGCCGGCAATATAGAGATAGTCCCGCAGGCGTTCGCGTCTGGCGGGGGCGATGTGGATCATTTCGGACATGGAAGGACCTCCCGGAGGACAGGGCCGGTCCTTTGCGCGGCCGCGCCTCCTGTGAGAACTGGACGACAGTGACATAAGAAAAAGAGCCACGAACTGCGGACCCTTTGAAAACTGCCTGTATTGGAGGGGACGGGCATTCCCGGCACGGGATGCTTGTCCCTCTTTTCGCTATTCAGTATACTACATAAAGAGGGAAAAGAATACCCTGATATACATAAGGGCCTTCCCGCCGCCAGGAAAGGATCGCAGGGAACAGAAAAAACGAGGCTGCCGCGGCAGCCTCGTTTTGCTGTTGTAGGGATTTTGGCTGTTGTAGGGATCCATGGGACAGCCTGCGGGATCAGGCCGCCGCTTCTCTGGGCAGGAGAGCCTGGGCGATGTTCAGGGCATGGTCGCTGCATCTTTCCAGATCGATGGTCATGTCTTCGAAGAGGACGCCTCCCTGCGGGTCGCATACGCCCTTCATGAGACGGACCAGATGATTGTCATCGATCTCATCCTTCTTGTCATCGACCAGCTGCTCCAGTCTCTCAGCCTCCGGATACTTGTCAAAGTTCTCTGTCTCGAAGACTTCCAGAGAGACATTCAGAGAGTCCACGGTGAGATCGGACAGCTCGTTCAGCTCATGGATGGCCTCGTCGTGGATCACGGCCTTGCCGGACCGGATGAGGGCTTCGTATTCAATGATGTTCTCCGCGTGATCGGAGATACGCTC
>DGGX01000219.1:0-381 GCA_002392385.1 Lachnospiraceae bacterium UBA3863 | reverse complement strand
CTTGTCCACGATGGATTTGGCCAGCCAGTCGACCGTCTCTTCGTTCTCGGCCACCTGATCGGCCAGGTCCGGATCATGGGTGAAGAAACATTTGACAGCCAGGCCGAGATTGGCAGTGGCGATCTTGCCCATGCGGATGATCTCGCGGTGGGCCAGGTCCATGGCCACGGCAGGAGGCAGACGGTCGGTATGATTGAGGTATACCAGCTTCTTCTCCGCGTCCTTGCGCAGCTCCTTCTCGGAGATCGGGACGACCTTCTCAGAGAGCGTGACGATCCGCTCAGAGAAGGGCAGGAGCAGGACGACGGCCAGGATAGCGAAGATGGTGTGGGTGTTTGCGATCTGTCTGGCGACGTTGCCGGGGGACAGGTTCTGGATGAA
>DGGX01000124.1 GCA_002392385.1 Lachnospiraceae bacterium UBA3863 | reverse complement strand
TCACGATACAGCGGAACTTCTCCTCCACGAGCGGGATCACCTTGAGCCCGGAGCCGCGCCGCACGTCAATGCCGATCATCATGCTGATATCTCCCTGCTGCAGAGCCTCCAGCAGGTTGTCCGTATTCTTTTCAAGGAAGCGCACCTCGATATGCGGGTACTCTTTATGGAACCTGCGCCAGATGCCGCTGCCGAAAACGCCGCTCCGCATATAGGATATGCCCACGTTCAGGTAGGCGGCGTTATTTCTGGAAATATCCGCGAAGCCGCTGACCATGGCATTCTCCGCCTGCAGGATCTGCCTGGCATAGAACACCATATTCTCGCCCTCGGGCGTCAGCTTGAGGGCAGGCTTGCGTTCGAACAGTGTGACCCCGTATTCCTCTTCCAGACGGCGGATATGGCCGGAGAGACTCTGCTGGGTGATGAAGAGTCTGTGCGCGGCCCGTGTGAAATTCATTTCCTCTACAACGGTCAGAAAGATGGTAAAAGAGTTTAGTGTCATATTCCCCTCTTAAAGGTCGTATTCCTCAGCCTGGACATATCTCAAATTGCAGCATCATGCTAGCATGGAAGCCTGTCAGTTATCTAACAGTTATCAACGGGGGTTTTTTCAGCTTCCCAGCTGTTGCGGACAGGACTGCCTGCCAGTCCCAGCCGCCCGATGGCCGCTTCATAATCGGAGAATACCCGGACGATCACCCGGAGCATCTCCCCGGCATAGCGAGGCAGCTGGGCGTCCTCCTGCACAGCGGCGGAGACGGTACTCAGGCCGGCCTGGGGGATCCGGAAGAGCAGACAGTTGTCCGGGACCTCGATCCTGTTTCTCTCGGCGTCGTACAGAACCATGGGACTCAGGATCCCGGCGCCCTCTCCCTCTCTGACCAGTTCGTAGAGGACATCCTGACGATCGCTCTCCATATAGATCTTCTGTCTGAGTCCCGCGTTGCGGAACAGCCTCTCCAGAGCGATCCGCAGACGGTTCCCCGCAGGCGGCAGCATGACCGGCAGGCTGCCCAGCTCCTGCAGGGAGATAGGCGTTCCCGGCCTTATCTTCCGGATCTCGTCCTCGTCCTTGCCGCAGTGCCTGGCATAGATCTGCCTGTCGACCAGGCAGCACATGCTCTCCTGCATGAGGGGCATGACGTCCAGGCCGGGGATGGGACGTATATCCACGCCGATCATAATGGGGATGTCCCCGCTCTGCAGCCTTTCCAGAAGTGTATTGGTATTGGACTCCAGCAGGTGGAGCGAGATATTCGGATGGTCCGCGTGAAAGTGTTTCCAGATCGTCGTCGCGAAGACGGAGCTGCGCATATAGGAGATCCCCAGATTCAGGTCCGCAGTCCTCTGGGTGGAGAGATCCGCGAACTCGCTGATCATCTCCCGCTGCATGCGGAGAATCTGCCCGGCGTAAAAGGCCATATGCTCCCCCTCCGCCGTGAGGCGGAGCCTGGGTTTCCTTTCAAAAAGGGTCACCCCGTACTCCTCCTCCAGACGATGAATGTGTCCGGACAGACTCTGCTGGGTGATCATAAGTCGCTGGGCAGCCTTTGTGAAATTCATTTCTTCTGTTACAGTCAGAAAGACCTGCAGTGAATTGATGGTCATGCCGTCCCTCGTTTCCTTATCTTTCCGCTCCTGCCGAAAGTTACGGATCCTCTGTATTCAGTATACCATATCCGCCCCTGTCTTTCTTTCAGAAAAATGGTCATTCCGGTCCTCAACTTCGTTGACACCGGTCCTGCCCGGCGTTATGATGCGGACACAATCGTTTTCAACCACAGGAGTTACGCGATGCTGCAGACTTTACTTCGATTCTGGCCTGTTTTTCCCCTTGTTTTTGCCGCCGGTCTGGTGGACGCGATCGCCGGGGGAGGCGGTCTGATCTCTCTTCCCGCCTATATGCTCGTCGGCCTGCCGCCGCATCAGGCCATCGGTACCAATAAGCTCAGTTCCGCCCTGGGCACAGGGGTTTCCACATTCCGTTTCGCCCGTTCCGGCTATGTCCATCTGCAGACGGCTGTCTGCGCGGTCCCTTTTGCCCTGATGGGGTCCTGGGCCGGCGCCAGGCTGAATCTGCTCATCAGCAACCAGATCTTCAAGATGCTCCTCCTGGTGATCCTGCCGGTCACGGCCGTCATCGTTCTCCGGACCCGCGCCCTGGACGGGGACAGGGAGCCCTACGGTCTCCGGAAGACCCTGGTCATCACAGCCGCGGTCGCCCTGGGCATCGGCGTCTACGACGGCTTCTACGGACCGGGAACGGGGACCTTTCTGATCCTGCTCCTGACCGGCGTCGCCCACCTGTCCCTGCGGGATGCCAACGGCCTGACCAAGATCATCAACCTCACCACCAACATCGTCTCTCTGGCCGTCTTCCTGACCGCCGGTCAGACCCTGGTCCCTCTGGGACTGGCAGCCGGCCTCTGCAACATCGCCGGCAACTACATCGGTGTCAACTTTTTTGACAAAAAGGGGGCGGATATCGTCCGCCCCATGATGCTGATCGTCCTGACCATCTTCCTGTGCCGCACAGTGCTTGAGTTGATTGCCGGATAGAGGAAGTCCCCTCTTTTACAGAAGTCCGATCGAACGCATGATGAAGATCAGGATGAACAGCGATCCCATGCCGAAGATGCTGCTCCAGACAACAATCTGTCCCGCCAGATGGCTGTCTCCGCCCATCTCGGCGGACATGACGATGGAAGCCACCGCCTGCGGGGATCCGTAGATCGAGAGGAGCACCGCGATCTCCGGCGGTCCCACCTGCACCCAGCCGGCCTTCACCGCCAGGAACAGCATGCTGAAGCCGAGCGCCGGCGCCAGGACCAGGCGCATCAGCACACCGGCGATCAGCTCCTTCCTGAAGCCCCGGATCTCACTCATCTCCAGCTGCGCGCCCAGCACGATCAGTGCAAGGGGCGTCGCCACTTTTCCCAGAGACTGAATCGGGGAATAGAGCCAGGGAAGATCCCGCTGCAGAAGAAAGACCTTCTCTCCATCGAGCCCCGCCGGCACCAGTTCCCTTATGATCAGCGTCACAAAACCGAGCATCAGGCCCTGGACCAGCGGGTTGGTGAGGATGCGCTTCAGAACCTGTCCCAAGTCCACGCCGGCGGATGCCTGTGCCTGCCTGCCGGCCGCTGTGCCGCCCGTTTCCGCAAGCGGTCCCTCGCCGTACAGCCGGTACTGCGCCTCATAATCGCAGAACACGGACAGCGCCGTCACACTGGCCAGGTTGAACAGCATGACCACCGGCAGCTGCAGGAAAGCAGCCAGGCGCGCCCCCTCCTCACCGACAAGCGAAGTGACGACTGCCAGCCCGATCACGGCGTAGTTGGAGCGGAATACGGACTGCATGAGTACGCCCCTGCGGAACCGCTCCCGGGTCAGGAGGCCGGATAGCGCGATGCTCAGGAGGATCAGGACCGACAGCGATATGATACAGAAGAGCCCCATCCGCAGCGGCATCTGCCGGATGGACTCCACGCCGTAGATATTGACGAACACCATCGCCATGAAATTGAACCGGAAGTTGAACCGGTTGAGCTTCCTGGTCGTCGCAGGATCCAGAAAGCCCGTCCGCCTTGCGAGCACGCCCGTCAGGATCAGCAGGATGATCGGCATGATCGCGCTAAAAGCATAGGCAAGGACAGCCAGCATATCACAACACCTCTCAGAATTCAGAATAAATGTAGTCTTACCCGGAAGACTTATCTGCAACCTTACTCCAGACCGCTGCCCGTGTAAAGTCTGCTCCCGCAAAAAAACAATACCCAGGCATAAAGCGGCCCGCGCCGGAGGATCATCTCCCTCGGCGCGGGTCGCTTACAGCGGTCGCAGATTACTTGCTATGAACCGGTTTAGTGAAGCATGCCGGCTGCGATATTCAGGAATGTCGTGATCGCGATAGCGTTCGTGATGTTGGAAATGAATCCGCCGATCAGCGGCACCACGAAGTACGCGAGCTTCGAATAGTAGTACTGTTCGCAGACAGAGGACATCGTCGCCATGGAGACCGGAACAGCGCCAAGGCCGAAGCCGGTGTGACCGACAGCGATGATCGCCGCGTCGTAGTTCCTGCCGCAGAGGTTGAAGGTGATGAGCGTCACGAACAGGTAGATCAGCACCAGCTGGAGCAGAAGGATGACGATCAGCGGAAGCGCCAGATCGATGAGCTGCCACAGCTTCATGGTGATGATGGACAGAGAAACGAACAGTGCCAGGCAGATTTCGCCGACATTGTCAGTGGTCTCATAGAAAGCGTCGGAACCCTTGCCGGTCTTGTCCATGATCAGACGGATGATGATACCGGCAGCCATGCACATGACGTGGATAGGCATGTTGAGGTTGGGCAGGATGACCTGACGGATCTGCAGGAGCACCTGGCCGAGACCGCAGGCGATAATCAGCAGGAACCATGCCTTCTGGCACTCGTCGCCGCTGAAAGCGTGCACCAGCTTCTCGCCGAATGTCTCTTCCTTCTCTTCCACATAGTTCTCGTCCAGATGATTCTTCTTGATCAGCTGACGGCCGATAGGTCCGCCGATCAGGCAGCCGGAGATCAGACCGAAGGTCGCGCACGCGACAGCGACTTCGACAGCGCCGACGCCGCCCATCTCAGCAGCGATCGGGCCGAAGGAAGCGGCATTGCCGTGGCCGCCGGTCAGAGGTGTGGAACCGGCCATCAGAGCGGTCAGCGGGTTCATGCCCATGGCCGTGCCGACGCCGAGAGCCAGCGCGTTCTGCAGAACTGCAAGGACTGCAGCCAGAATAGAGAAGATCACGACCAGCTTGCCGCCCTTCTTCAGCAGCGCCAGGGATGCGGACATACCCGAAGCAGCGAAGAAGATGTTGTAGAAGAAATTGTTCATGACAGACTGGTTTTCCCACTCAAACTGAACAATTCCCGTGAGGTAGAGGATACAGGTGAGGATCGAGAAGATCGTGCCGCCGACGACCGCGCTGGGGATGCAGTACTTCTTGAGGACAGGAAGCTTCTCCCTTACCCACTGTCCGAAGTAGATCACCAGGACGACGATGGCCATCATCTCGAACATTCCGATCTGGATTGTCCTGATTTCTTCCATAGTTTCCCCCTTCTTGGTTTTGAAAAAAATTGACAGAAACGACCGCTTACCGATGCTAAAATGTTATCATTTACCTTCATCGTATTCTAACAGTTAAAACTTGGTCTCTTTGAAAGCCTGAAAGCTGTTGATATAAAATACCCCGCCGGACGCTGCCAGGTCAGGACTCTTCACTATAAAAACAGGCCCTTGCTCCAGGAGATCTCTCTCCTATGGAACAAGGACCGTTATATACCGCGCTACGCGGCAAGATTTCTGGAACTGCTCAGAGAATGCTTCCGGGATATCGGACGCAGTCAGCCGGCCTCTCCCTCCCTTTAAAGGAAGAATTCCGCCCGGGCAGGTCTGGTGTAGTTCTCCTCCAGCATCCGCACATGGGACACGAAGGCCGGATCCTTAAAGTGTCTGGCCATGTGGGGACAGAGCTGTATGCAGGCCTGGCACTTGATACAGATGCCCGTGGTGGTGGAGGGATCCTCCGAGGGAATGGAGCCCATGGGACATACGTGCACGCACATGCCGCAGCGCACGCAGAGCTCCAGGTCTGTGACCGGTTTGGCCTTAAGGAACCTGGCCGGCAGTCCGTCTGTGCCCAGGGGTGTGTAATAGGGCCCCACGGGGATGCGTGCCGCGGACAGGGCCTGCAGGAAGACCGGCCTCTGCGCCTCTGCCTCCCGGTCTGTCAGCCGGCGCGCCACGGCATCCGCCCAGGCATCCGCCTGCGCCCAGTCCCCCACATCCGGTCTCGTCGGGGCGATCTCCTCACTGAATACATGAGAGCACACCATGGCCCCGCCGGCCACGGGCTCGAAGCCGTTCGCCTCCAGCACCTCCAGAAGCTCCGCCAGCGAACTGTCATAGGCCCGGTTTCCGAAGGTAACGATGCCGATCGCTCTGGTGTCCTGCCCCTTGAGCAGGCGCTGCAGCTCCGGCAGGATCTTATTGGGCACACGGCCCGCGTAAGTGGGAGTCCCGACCACCGCCAGGTCCTCAGGCCCCAGGTTCTGTACCTCCTCGCGCTGCTCAGGCAGTGTCAGATCCAGTGTTTCCACAGGGATCCCCAGCTTTATGCTCAGCCTCTCCGCGACATGCCGGACCACATGTGCGGTATTGCCTGTCGGACTGAAAAAGATTGCCCGGATCTTGTTCATCACACCCTCCTTTATATGTACATGATACTTGAAACATCCCCACCTCTATCCTAACACTTCCGGAAGAGGTATGGTACAATTCATTCTGTAGGAAACGGCTGATTTTACACCCGTCGCAAGGACCCGGAGGATCCGTCCATGTATATCTGGCTCACAAGACACGGTCAGACTGACCTGAATAAGAAAAAACTCATGCAGGGGCGGACAGACTACCCCCTCAACGATACCGGCCTGGACCAGGCCCGCCGGATGCGGCAGCAGCTGACAGAGGCTCATCCCGACCTGCGTTTCGACGCGGTCTACGCCAGTCCTCTGCAGAGGGCGGTGGTGACGGCTTCTATCCTGGGCAATGTCCCCGCAGAAGAGATCCGTCTCGACGAGAGACTCATCGAGACGGATTTCGGCAGATATGAACAGAGCAAATATTATCTTCTCGGCCCCCGCATGACGGCCTACTGGGCCCTGCCGGAGCGATTCCCCGCGCCGCCTACGGTGGAGACCATCGCCTCCATGACCGCCCGCGCCCGCAGCTTCCTGCAGGATCTGGAAGCGGCCGGCCGGGAGGCCGGCTGGGACAACGTCCTCGTCGCCTGCCACGGCGGGATCCTGCGCGCTCTCTGCGGCTATATGGAAGACCGCCCCGACGGGATCCTCTGGCGGCCCAAGCCCCATAACTGCGAGGTCCGGGTCTACGCGTCAGAAAACGGCCGGCACCGCCCCGTCAGGCAGTACCGGCTGTCATAGACCTTCTTATATTACACTTCTTTACAGTTCTACTTCCACCCGCCGGCCGGTGTGCTGGTACTGATAGTACCGCACGCCTGCGGCATCGAACATGCGCTTGCTGGCGACGGTGGTATCGGAATCGGCGTACTTGTCGCTGTCATAGACAACGGTCCGGATGCCTGCCTGAATGATGGCCTTGGCACACTCATTGCAGGGGAAAAGGGAGACATAGAGGGTGGAGCCTTCCAGTGTCCCGCCCCGGAAATTCAGGATGGCATTGAGCTCACTGTGGACCACAAAGGGATATTTGGTCTCCAGCAGATCGCCTTCCCTGGCCCAGGGAAACTCATCGTCCGAGCATCCCTTCGGCAGGCCGTTATAGCCCATGGAGAGGATCTTGTGATCGTTGCTCACGATACAGGAGCCCACCTGCGTGTTGGGGTCCTTGGACCGCATGCCGGACAGCTGCGCCACGCCCATGAAATACTCGTCCCAGGTGATATACTCTTTTCTCTTCCTGATCTTTTCCATAGGTTCGCTCCCTATTCACAGCGTAGTGACAGCCTGCGCAGCAGGCTGCGAAAGCAGGCTCACAGTGATGAACCAAATCCGGGGCCTGCTTTTTTATTTGGTGCCGAAGATCCTGTCACCGGCATCGCCCAGGCCGGGAACGATGTAGCCGTGATCGTTGAGGTGATCATCCAGGGCGCCGACGACCAGATCCACGTCGGGATGGGCTTCCGTGAAGGCCTTGATGCCTTCCGGCGCGGCGATGATGCAGAGGAAGTGGAGCTTCCTGCAGCCGTGATCCTTGAGCATCTGGACAGCCGCCACGGCGCTGCCGCCGGTGGCCAGCAT
>DGGX01000222.1:2751-3166 GCA_002392385.1 Lachnospiraceae bacterium UBA3863 | reverse complement strand
AGGAGCGAGCACATCATGGAGGCCATGTTCGCCTTCCTCTATATTCCGGTGCTCCTTTCCTTCGTCTACCGGGCCAGGATGCTGCCCTACGGGCTCTTCATCTATGCCCTGGTCTTCGTGTCCTCCTCCATCTGCGACGTGTGCGCGCTGGCGGCGGGCATGGCCTTCGGCAGACATAAGATGGCGCCGGTCCTGTCCCCCAAGAAGACCATCGAGGGCGCCGTCGGCGGTATCCTGGGAGCGGCCCTGGTCTCCTTCCTGGTGGCCCTGCTGGTGCCCCTCATGTACCCGGGCGCGGACGTGCGCCTGGCCTTTACGGTCATAGGCGGTCTGAGCAGCCTTCTGGGCATGACCGGGGACCTGGCGGCCTCCGCCATCAAACGCAACCACGACATCAAGGATTACAGCAACCTGA
>DGGX01000222.1:0-2732 GCA_002392385.1 Lachnospiraceae bacterium UBA3863 | reverse complement strand
ACCATGACATTAAGGATTACGGAAAGCTGATCCCCGGGCACGGCGGGATCCTGGACCGTTTCGACAGTATCATCTTCACGGCCCCGGTCATCTGGGTCATGGGGATACTGCTGATCCTGCCCAAGGGCTGATCCGGAGAGGTAAGCATATATATGAGCAAAAAGATCGTAATCATCGGGTCGACGGGTTCCATCGGCACCCAGGCCCTGGACATAGCCCGCACCTATAAGGAGGATCTGCAGATCCTGGGCCTGGCGGCCGGCCGCAACGTGGCCCTTATGGAGCGGCAGATCCGGGAATTCTCCCCCCGCATGGCCTGCATGTGGGATGAGACCGCGGCCGCGGACCTGCGGGTGCGCACGGCGGACCTGCCCGTCCGCATCACCAGCGGCATGGAGGGACTCCTGGAACTGGCACGTCTGGAAGGCGCGGACATGTTCCTGAACGCGGTGGTGGGCATGATCGGCATCCGTCCGACCCTGGCGGCCATAGAGGCCGGCAGGACCATCGCTCTGGCCAATAAGGAGACCCTTGTCTCCGCGGGACACCTGATCATGCCCGCCGCAGCCGCGGCCGGCGTACAGATCCTGCCGGTGGACAGTGAGCACAGCGCCATCTTCCAGTGCCTCAACGGCGAGCCCCACAGACGGATCGCCAGGATCCTGCTCACCTGCTCGGGAGGGACCTTCCGGGGCAGGAAGAGGGCGGAGCTGGAGAACGTGCGGGCGGCCGACGCTCTGAAGAATCCCAACTGGGACATGGGCGGCAAGGTCACCATCGACTCGGCCAGTCTGGTCAACAAGGGCCTGGAGGTCATGGAGGCCGCCTGGCTTTTCGACGTGAAGCCGGACGACATCAAGGTGGTGGTGCAGCCCCAGAGCATCCTGCATTCCGCGGTGTCCTTCTGCGACGGGACCGTCATGGCCCAGCTGGCCCATCCCGACATGCACCTGCCCATCCAGTACGCCTTCTTCTATCCCGACAGGCGGCCCCTGGACCTGCCCCAGCTGGATCTGGCGGCCCTGGGCAGCCTTGTCTTCGAGGAGCCGGACACAGATACCTTCCTGGGACTCCCCCTGGCCTACCGGGCGGCGAGGACCGGCGGCAGCATGCCCACGGTCTTCAACGCGGCCAATGAAGAGGCGGTCGCCCACTTTATGCGGGACGAGATCCGTTTCCTCGACATCTATGACCTGATCGCCGCGGCCATGGACGCCCACCGTGTGATCCCCCGGCCTTCCCTGGAGGAGATCCTGGAGACGGAGCAGGAGGCCCGTCAGCGGGTCAGAGAGTTCATGAAAGTGAGACAGTGAGAGAAGTTCTATGATCGTCAGTATCCTTGTTTTTCTGATCATGTTCACCGTCATCGTCGTTTCTCATGAGTTCGGGCATTACGCCGTGGCCAGGAGGAACGGGATCAGGGTGAATGAATTCGACATCGGCATGGGACCGGAGCTCTACCGGAAGAAAGGCGCCCAGACAGACCTTTCCATCCGTCTGCTGCCCATCGGCGGCGCCTGTGTCTTCGATGGGGCGGACGGAGAGGAGACAGACATCTCCAAGCTGCCCGCGGACTCCTTCCCCCGGGCCAGGGTAGGCGCGCGGATCGCTACGGTGCTGGCGGGCCCTGTGGCCAATTTCATCATCGGCTATATCTTTGCCCTGATCATCGTCGCCTTCGCCGGCACGGATCTGCCGGTGGTCTATAAGATCATACCCGGCAGCGCCGCGGAGGAGGCGGGGCTGGAGGCCGGCGACCGCATCGTACAGATCAACGGCAGCCGGATCCACATCTACAGAGAGGTCTCCCTGGAGTCCATGATGAACTACGGGGAACCCATGGATATCACTTATATAAGGGATGGCGACAAGCAGACCGTCACCCTGACGCCCCGCTACGACGAGACCGCCGGCCGCTACCTGATCGGCCTGCAGGGAGGCGGGGATTACCACCGCTGCAACGCCGCGGAGGTGTTCGCCTACGGCTTCTATGAGGCGGAGTACTGGGCCAGATCCACCTGGAAATCCCTGGTCCACATGGTCACCAGGCGGTTCTCGCTGGACGATCTCTCGGGCCCTGTGGGTGTCGTGCAGATCGTGGACGAGACCTACCAGTCAGCGAGACCCTACGGGCTCGCCACCGTGCTGTTGTCCTTCCTCAACCTGGCGACCCTTCTGACCATCAACCTGGGCATCCTGAACCTCCTGCCCCTGCCGGCCCTGGACGGCGGCCGCCTTCTCTTCCTCCTGATCGAGGCAGTGAGGGGCAAGCCGGTCCCGCCGGACAAGGAGGGCCTGGTCCATCTGGGCGGCGCCCTGGCCCTGGCTGCATTGATGGCGGCTGTGCTTTTCAACGACATTTCCCGCTTCTTCCGCTGAGACCGGGAGGCGGTCCATACTGACATTCTGTCCGCGGGACAGGATAGGAGAGACTATGACCTACAGAGAACATACCAGAACCATAAGGATCGGAGACCGTTTCATCGGCGGCGGCCATCCCGTCCTGATCCAGTCCATGACCAATACCCCCACCGAGGACACAGAGGCGACAGTCGCCCAGATCCTGCGTCTGGAGGAGGCGGGCTGCGAGATCATCCGCTGCACCTGCCCCACCGCTGAGGCAGCCCGGTCCATTGGGGAGATCAAGAAGAGGATCCATATCCCGCTGGTGGCGGACATCCATTTCGACTACCGCATGGCCATCGCCGCCATGGAGAACGGAGCGGACAAGA
>DGGX01000058.1:12174-13761 GCA_002392385.1 Lachnospiraceae bacterium UBA3863 | reverse complement strand
TCACCCAGGCCGGTTCCGAGGTCTCCGCGCTTCTGGGCCGTATGCCCTCCGCGGTCGGCTACCAGCCTACGCTGGCCACCGAGATGGGCGCCCTGCAGGAGAGGATCACCTCCACCAAGCGCGGCAGTATCACCTCCGTACAGGCGGTCTATGTGCCCGCGGATGACCTGACAGACCCCGCGCCGGCGACCACCTTCACCCATCTGGACGCCACCACCGTTCTGTCCCGTGATATCGCCTCCCAGGGTATCTATCCGGCCGTGGATCCGCTGGATTCCACCAGCCGTATCCTCTCCCCGGAGGTCGTGGGACAGGAGCATTACGACATCGCCCGCGGTGTGCAGCAGGTCCTGCAGCGCTACAAGGAACTGCAGGATATCATCGCCATCATGGGCATGGACGAACTGTCCGACCAGGACAAGCTCAGCGTCTACCGCGCCAGAAAGATCCAGAACTTCCTGTCCCAGAGCTTCTCTGTGGCGGAGCAGTTCACGGGTATGCCCGGACAGTACGTCCCGCTCAAGGAGACCCTCCGCGGCTTCCGCATGATCCTGAACGGCGAGTGTGATGAGCTTCCCGAGAGTGCCTTCCTCTTCGCGGGCACCATCGATGATGTCTTCAAGAAGGCACAGGCTCAGTAAGAAGGGAGGTGTACCGCCATGGCAACCTTCCGGCTACAGGTCGTTTCCATGGACGGCCTCGAATATGACGGAGAAGTGCAGCGGGTCAAGCTGCGCAGCATCCACGGCGATCTGGCTATTCTGGCCAGGCACATGAATTACTGCACTGCAGTCGGTATGGGCACCGCAGAAGTGACGATGCCGGACGGCACGCAGCGGAAAGCCGCCTGTATCGGCGGCATGCTCTCCATGATGAACAATGTCTGCCGCCTCATTCCCACCACCTGGGAGTGGAGCGAAGAGATCGACATCGAACGCGCGAAGGCCGCCAAGGAACGCGCGGAGAAGATCCTGCATGAGGAGTATCTGGAGGAACAGGCCAGGATCCGCGCCGAAGCCAGGCTCTACCGGGCCCTGGTGCGCATCGGCACCGCGTCCAGGAAGTGACGGAAGCAACAGTTCCGAAAACTCTTTTTAACAGCGGCGCAACAGGTGCGAAATATTCGGTGATTTTTTGACACTATGAGGGTGCAATGCTATATTTTTTTTAGCATTGTGCCCAATCATAGTGTTTTTTACTTTGTTCGTCTGGATGAGGAGTAGGGTTTGGACCGATATGAACTGAAGGTGACGCTGGGTGAGATCGACGCACTGATCGCCGAGCGCAATTTTGATGAGGCAGTGGAGATCGCCGACACGGTGGACTGGAACAGGGTGAGCAGCGTCCGGACACTGTGCAAGGTCAGCGATCTTTATAAGCTGCGCAGACGTTACGAGACAGCGGGAGAGCTGCTGGAGCTTGCCTATGAGAAGTATCCCAGAGGCAGGCATATCCTCTACTCTCTCTGCGAGCTGCAGCTCAAGCTGGACGATTATGTGCAGGCCCTGAAGCTCTATAATGAATATGTCAGCGTGGCGCCCAATGATCCCGACAGATACATTCTGCAGTACAAGCTGTACAAGGCCC
>DGGX01000058.1:11734-12123 GCA_002392385.1 Lachnospiraceae bacterium UBA3863 | reverse complement strand
GCTGTACAAGGCCCAGAACGTGAGCCTGGAAGAGCAGATCGCGGTACTGGAGGAGTTCAACCGCCACGATTTCCGTGAGAAATGGGCCTACGAGCTCGCGGCCCTCTACCAGAAGGCCGGTAAGACCGGCCTGTGTGTTTCTGCCTGCGATGAGATCGTCGCCTGCTTCGGTGACGGCCGCTATGTCGTGAAGGCCCTGGAACTGAAGAACGCCGTGGCGCAGGTGACGCCGGAACAGGCGGAGAGATATAAGAGACTGACCGGCAGGGACCTGGTCACGGAGGAGCCGGACTATGAGGAGTATCCGGACGAGGTGACGGAAGAGGCGGCGCCTGCGGCGCCGGCCGGCGAGGACACGGCCGGAGAGGATGCGGCCGGGGAAGCCGCCG
>DGGX01000058.1:0-11677 GCA_002392385.1 Lachnospiraceae bacterium UBA3863 | reverse complement strand
GGAAGAGACAGAAGAAGAGCCGGCCGCGGAGACAGAGGAGACAGAAGAAGCGGATCCCGCGGGAGAAGAGAGCGCGGAGACGGCAGAGGAAGAGGAAACGGAGCCGGACTCAGCGGCCGCCGGGGAGACGATGGAGACGCCTGACCAGGAGACCTGGGAGGAGGACCCGGAGCTCTATCCGGAGGCGGAGGTCGGAGACCAGGACCTGCCCGGTGAGGCCGAGGACCGCCGCGTGAGCAGCATGGAGGACAATATGTTCGCCCAGAAGCTGCAGGAGAGCATCGCCCGCAGCGTCCGGGACATGGAGTCCTACGACCCCTATCTGCGCCAGGAGACGGACGGCCAGTACGCCATGGTCATCCAGGAGGAGCAGAAGCCGGAGAAGCAGATCACCGGCCAGTTGAGTCTGACGGAGATCATGGAGCAGTGGAACCGCGTGCGCAGGGAGAATGAGCAGAAGCGGTCCGACGAGGTGAGAAAACAGGTCCTCCAGAACACCGGCCCCATTATCCGGCAGTTTTTTGAGGACAATAATATGGATCCCGCCAACGTGGAGAAGATCCAGCGCGACGCCGCCATGGCGGCGCCTGGCATTGACGTGCGGCGGGCCAGGACCAAATCCTGGGATCCGGTGGAGGTCCGCAGGGCTCTGCGGACGCCCCGGGAAGAGGAGGCGGACGAGGATGACCGCGGGGTGCGTTTTGACACCCATCTCTTCGTGACGGAGGACGTGCGTGAGTTTCCCTCCACCTTCGACGTGGAGGAGACCACGGAAGAGCTCTACGACGATCCGGCACCGGCCAGGATCACGGAACAGCCCGGCAACCTGGGACTGCCGGTAGCGCAGGAAGAGGAAGAGGACAACGCCCATCCCGACCTGCGGGCCCACAGGCCCATGGGACAGGAGGACACGGCCCCCATCCTGCGGGCGCCGGAGAACATCCGGCAGATGGAAGAGGCGGTCACCAAGATGCGGCTGGAGGCGTCGGCGGGCAATGTGCTGGTCACCGGCGATGAAGGTGCGGGCGCCCTGCGCCTGACCAGAGAACTGCTGCGCCGTTTCCGGCAGGTCAACCGGAGCTTCGTCGGCAGGACGGCCAAGACCACCGGACCCGGCGTCAATCCCGACAACCTGTCCAGGGCCGTACCGCGGCTTCCCTTCGGCGTCCTGATCATCGAGAACGCCGCGGCCATGCAGGACAGCGCGGCCAGAGCCCTGCAGAACGCTCTCCGGAGTCCGGGACGCAGCATTATCGTGGTCCTGATCGACCGCCGCAGGGATATAGAGGAGATGCTTGCCCGGCATCCGGGGCTGGCGGAGATGTTCCCCGCCAGGATCGATATCGCGCCCCTGGACGACGGCGCCCTGCTGGGCTATGCCCGGCGCTACGCGGACAAGCAGGACTGCGTGATCGACAGCGGCGGCGCGGAGGCCCTCAGGGAGCATATCGATATCCTGCGGGAGCAGGGCTATGATCCCACGCTGCGGGACGTGCGCAGCATGGTGGACGAGGCGGTTTATTACGCGGGACGCATGTCCCTGGAGAATCTGGTGGACAGGGTCAGCCGCCGCGGCGCGGAGCAGGAACGGCTGACGCTGAGGGACCGGGATTTCCGGCACTATTGAGACGGGGAGGACAATGACCATGACCAAAGACCGGCAGGACAAGGTTTTCATCTCCGAACAGGACGCCTATCTGTTCGGAAACGGAACACATTACCAGATCTATAAGAAGCTCGGCGCGCACCCCTCGGAGGAGAACGGGGAGAAGGGCATGTTTTTTGCCGTGTGGGCGCCCAACGCGGCGGAGGTTCACGTCGTAGGCACCTGGGACGGATGGAACGAGTATGACGGCAGGATGACCCGGCTCAATGACGGCGGCATCTGGACAGTCTTCCTTCCCGGTGTCGGCGAGGGCGAGCTCTATAAGTACCTGATCATAACGCCCTCCGGGGAGAGGCTCTATAAGGCGGATCCTTACGCCTTCGCGGCGGAGCTGCGTCCCGGCAACGCCTCCCGGACCACGGACCTGTCCGGCTTCCGCTGGACGGATACCCGCTGGATGAACGCCCGGGACAAGAAGGATCCCAACAAGGAGCCCATGGCCATCTACGAGTGCCACATCGGTTCCTTCATGAAGCATCCCGACGGGACGGAGGACGGCTTCTACAATTACCGCGAGTTCGCCGACCGGATCGTGGAGTATCAGAAGGAGATGCGCTTCACCCACGTGGAGCTCATGGGCATTTCCGAGCATCCCTTCGACGGCTCCTGGGGCTATCAGGTGACCGGCTACTACGCCCCCACCTCCCGCTACGGCTCGCCCAAGGACTTCATGTACCTGGTCAATACCCTTCACAGGCATAATATCGGCGTGATCCTTGACTGGGTGCCCGCCCATTTCTGCCCCGATGACTTCGGACTGGCCAGATTCGACGGACAGTGCATCTACGAGGATCCGGACCCGCGCAAGGGCCAGCACCCCGACTGGGGCACCCGCATCTTCAACCTGGCCAAAAAGGAGGTCAGCAACTTCCTGATCGCCAACGTGATGTACTGGATCGAGGAGTACCACATCGACGGCATCCGCGTGGATGCGGTGGCCTCCATGCTCTACCTGGATTACGGCAAGACCAAGGGCAACTGGGTGCCCAACAAGTACGGCGGACACGAGAACCTGGAGGCGGTCGAGTTCTTCAAGCACCTCAACAGCATGGTCAAGGGCCAGTATCCCGGCTTTATCACCATCGCCGAGGAGTCCACGGCCTGGCCCAGGATCACGGCCCGTCCGGAGGACGGCGGCCTCGGCTTCTCCTTCAAGTGGAACATGGGCTGGATGCACGACTTCTGCGAGTACATGAAGCTGGATCCGGTCATGCGCAAGGGAGACCACAACGGCATGACTTTTGCCATGAGCTACAACAGCTCGGAGAATTATATTCTCCCCCTGTCGCATGACGAGGTCGTCCACCTCAAGTGCTCCATGGTCAACAAGATGCCCGGCTACAAGGTGGACAAGTACGCCAACCTCCGGGCAGGTTATACCTTCATGCTGGGACATGAGGGCAAGAAGCTCCTCTTCATGGGACAGGAATTCGGGCAGGAGAGAGAGTGGAGCGAGGCCAGAGAGCTCGACTGGTTCCTGCTGGCGGAAGGCGTCGGCGACAACTGGCTCAACATCGGCATGAAGAAATATGTGGGCGAGCTGCTCAGGATCTACCGCAGCTACCCGGCCCTCTACAGGGTCGACAACGACTGGGCCGGCTTCGAATGGATCAATGCCGACGACGCCGACAGAAGCATCTACTCCTTCTTCCGCAAGGCGCCGGGCGAGGACAGAGCCCTTCTGTTCGTCCTGAACATGACACCGGTGAAAAGAGAAGGCTACCGCGTGGGCGTACCGTCGCCCGGCCAGTACCGGCTGCTGCTGGACAGCGCAAGGTCCGAGTACGGCGGCCACGGCGATACACAGGTGCCGGAACGCATCAGAGCGTCCCGCGGCGAGTGTGACAGAAGAGATCAGTATCTGGAATTCGACCTGCCCGCCTATGGAGCACTGATCTTTTCATTCAAACTGTAAGTAAGCGATCGATAGCACAGATGCGGCGGCCCGCGGGGCTGCCGCGCCGGAGAAAGGCAGGAAATTATGGCCAGAAAAACGATGATCCACGAATCCGCGGAGGATTATCTGGAGAAGATCCTGATGCTCACGGAGCGCAACGGAAAGGTCAGATCCATTGACATCGTCAATGAGATGAACTTCTCCAAGCCCAGCATCAGCATCGCCATGAAGAAGCTCCGCGAGAGCGGCCTGATCTTAATGGACCAGTACGGCTACATCACACTGACGCCGGAAGGTCAGGAGATCGCCGAGAGGATCTATTCCAGGCACAAACTCCTCATCCGGGTACTCACCGCCATCGGCGTGGAGAGTCATAAAGCGGAGGAGGAAGCCTGCCGGATCGAGCACGATATCGACGACGACACCTATGAGAAGATCCGGGACTATTATGAGATGAGAATGCGGGAGGATCCGCAGGATTAAAGGAGGACAAGATGATCAGAATCACCATGCGCGACGGCGGCACCATCGACCTCGAGCTCGACAGAGAGGCCGCCCCGCTGACAGTGGACAATTTCGAAAAGCTGGTAAAAGATGGATTCTATGACGGTCTGATCTTCCACCGCGTGATCCCCGGCTTTATGATCCAGGGCGGTGACCCCACGGGCACCGGCATGGGCGGCCCCGGCTGGACCATCCGGGGAGAATTCAAGGCCAACGGATGGAACAACCCCATACCCCACAAGCGCGGCGTCATCAGCATGGCGCGGGCCATGGACCCCAACAGCGCGGGCAGTCAGTTTTTCATCATGCACGCGGACGCGGATTATCTGGACGGCAACTACGCGGCCTTCGGCAGGGTCGTTGCAGGAATGGACGTGGTGGACAGGATCGCCTCCGTGCCGACCAACCGCTGGCAGGGTGACAGACCTCTGAAGGAGCAGGCTATTGAGAGCATCCGGATCGTGGAAGAATAAAAGTGCGGCGGCGGTACATCTTACCGCCGCGTTTCTCGCTCTTGTGATCTGCACGGCGGCAGTGCTGGCCGGGGGCTGCGGACAGAAGCAGCCGGAGCCGGTCTCTTCCCAGGGCTTCTACCTGGACACGGTCTGCGAGATCACAGTGTGGGATATGGAGAATATGAATGAGGAGGCTGCGTCGGAGGCGATCCGCGGGGCCTTCTCTCTCTGCGCGGAATACGAAGCTCTCCTGAGCCGGACTCGTCCGGACAGTGACATCGGCCGCCTCAACAGCGCGGGCGGCGCCTTCACCGCCTGCGACCCGCGGACCGTGGAGGTCCTGCGGGAGGGCCTCTGCTACAGCGAGAGCTCCGGCGGTCTTTTCGACATTACCGTGGGACCCGTGTCTTCTCTCTGGGATTTCCACCATCCGGAGAGCGGGATCCCGGACCGGGAGGCCATTGAAGAGGCCCTGCGCCATATCGGCTGGCAGGGCCTCACCGTCACCGACGAGGGGGCGCAGCTGGCGGATCCCCTGGCGGCGGTGGAGCTGGGCGGCATCGCCAAGGGCTATATCGCGGACCGGATGGCGGAATACCTGCGGGACCGGGGAGTCACCGGGGCGGTCATCAATCTGGGCGGCAACGTGGAATGCATCGGCAGCAAGCGGCCGGACAGACCGGGCGGGGACAGGATACCCTTCCGGATCGGCATCGAGTACCCCTACTCGGACAGGAAGGAGATCCTGGGCACGGTGGAGGTGACGGACGGGACCGTGGTGACCTCCGGCGTCTACGAGCGCTATATCGAGGCGGACGGCGTGAAATACCACCACATTCTGGACCCGTCCACAGGCTGGCCCGCGCAGACGGACCTGATCAGCGTGACCCTCTGTGCCGGCGCGGGGCGGTCCGCCGACTGCGACGCCCTGGCCACGACCTGTATCCTTCTGGGCAGGGAGGCAGGCCTTGCGAGGATCGAAGCGGAGGAGGGCATTGAGGCCCTCTTTATCGGCGCCGACGGGGAGGTCTGCACAACTTCCGGCATGGTCTGGACACCGGTGGAATAGTCCGGAAGAACGACGGAAAATTCACAATACAGAATCCGTTTTTTCGTTAGAAATGCTGTATAAAATGAAGTACAGTCCGACAATTCTGTTTACTTTTAAGCGTCAGAAGCTATAATATTCTTTATGATAATATGACGGACGTATGTCCGTCGGCAGGATGTAGGAACAGGGTACTTTCCGGGAGAGACAGCTTTGATCTTCCGGCGGGGAACCTGAGGCAAAGGAGGAGTATGAGCAACCATACATTTCGAGGCGGGGTCCATCCCGCAGAGAATAAGGAGTTCTCGAAAGAGGCTCCCCTTCGCGTCTATGAAGCGAAGGGAGAGATGGTTTTTCCGCTGTCCCAGCACATCGGAAAACCCGCGAAACCTCTGGTGAAGAGAAATGACCTGGTGCTCGCAGGACAGATCATCGCGGAGGCGGACGGTTTTGTCTCAGCGAACATCATCAGCTCCTGCAGCGGCAAGGTCAAGGACATCGGACCCAGACAGACCGTCAGCGGCAAGATGGCCAACTGCATCGTCATCACCAACGACGGCAAGTACGAGCAGGTCCCCGGCATCGGCGAGAAGACGGATTACAACACGCTTACCGCCCAGGAGATCCTCGCTAAGATCAAGGACGCCGGCATCGTCGGCATGGGCGGCGCAGGCTTCCCTACACACGTGAAGCTGGCTCCCAGGGATCCTTCAGCGATCAAGTACGTGATCGCCAACGGCGCGGAGTGCGAGCCCTACATCACCTGCGATGACCAGCTCATGCGCGGACACGCGGCGGAGATCGTGGAGGGCCTTAAGGTCATCCTCAAGCTCTTCCCCAACGCGGAGGCCGTGATCGGTATCGAGAACAACAAGCCCGAGGCCATCGAGGCCATGCAGAGGGCGGCGGAAGGCAGCGCCAAGGTGCATGTCCTGCCCCTGCAGACCAAGTATCCCCAGGGCGGTGAGCGCTCCCTGATCAGCGTGATCGCCGGCGCGCATTTCCCGGGCAACAAGCTTCCCGCGGACGTGGGCTGCGTGGTGGACAACGTAGCGACCATCTATGCCATCTACAGGGCGGTATGTTTCAACGAGCCCCTCATGCAGAGAGGCGTTACCGTCAGCGGCGACGCCATCGCCAATCCCTGCAACCTGATCGCCAGGATCGGCACCAGCTGCAGAGAGCTGATGGAAGAGGCCGGCGGCATCAAGGAAGGTGTCACCGTCAATAAGGTCCTGAGCGGCGGCCCTATGATGGGCATGGCCATGACCTCCATGGACGTCCCGCTGCAGAAGGCCAACAACGCCCTGACCTTCCTGGCGGAGGACGAGGTGGCGACGGCGGAGAAACAGCTCACAGCCTGCATCCGCTGCGGCCGCTGTGTGACGGTATGTCCTCTGGGCCTGATCCCCCAGATGATGGCAGCCGCTGCCGAGAAGAAGGATTTCGAGCGTTACGACAAGAAGCTGAACGGTCTGGACTGCATCGCCTGCGGTTCCTGTACCTTCATCTGCCCGGCCAAGAGACCCCTGATGCAGCTGTTCAAGCAGACCAAGGCGGAGATCATGGCTGAGAAGAGGGCGGCGGCAGCCAAGGCGGCCGCGGAAGCAGCAAAGGAGGAAAAGAAATGAATGAACTGAATTACGGCATTTCCTCCAGCCCCCATACCCGGAGCAAGCTGAGCACAGGCAAGGTCATGTACGACGTGATCCTGGCACTGCTGCCGGCCACCGCGATCGGCATCCTCAATTTCAGACTGCAGGCGGTCATGGTGATCGTTCCCTCCATCGCCGCGGCGGTCATCGCTGAGTTCCTCTTCAACCTGGTATGTAAGAAGCCCAACACCCTGAAGGACGGCAGCGCGGTGCTGACAGGCCTTCTGCTGGCCCTGGTCCTGCCCGCGGGCGTGCCCGTGTATATCCCGATCCTGGGTGCTGTGTTCGCTATCGTGGTAGTCAAGGGCGCCTTCGGCGGCCTCGGCAAGAACTTCATGAACCCGGCTCTGGCGGCCAGATGCTTCCTGCTGATCTCCTTCAGCATGACGGTCACCACCTACAAGCTGGCGGACGGCGTCTCCGGCGCGACCCCTCTGGTGGATTACGCGGCGGGCGATCCCGTGAGCGTATGGAATCTCTTCCTGGGATTCTCCAACGGCGTTATCGGATGCTCCATCGCGGGCCTTCTGATCGGTGCCGCTTATCTGCTGGCGACCGGCGGCATCACCTGGGAGATCCCGGTGTCCTGCCTCGGCGTGTTCACCATTTTCTGCATGATCTTCGGCGGACATGGATTCGACCTTAATTATCTGGCGATCCAGCTCTGCGGCGGCGGTATCGTTCTCGGCGCCTTCTTCATGGCGACGGATCCCGTATCCAGCCCCGTGACGAGCACCGGCCAGCTCCTCTACGGCGCGATCGTCGGTCTCCTGGCAGGCCTCTTCCGCGTCAAGGGCAGCGCGGCGGACAGCGTCAGCTACGCCATCATCATCGGCAACCTGGTGACCCCCATGATCGATGAGTTCATCATTCCGAAGCCCTTCGCTTATCGCGCCAACGCCCTGACAGGACCCAAGGCCCTCGAGAGCGACGGCACCAAGAGGTCCGGACTGAACTTCAAGATCCCTTCCCAGGCCATCGTTCTCTGCGTCATCACCCTGATCGCGGGCGTGGGCCTGAGCGGCATCTATACCATCACCAAGGACACCATCGAGGCGCAGAAAGAACTGGCAGCCATGGAGTCCTACAAGGAAGTCCTTCCGGCCGCGGATCATTTCGTCCTGGATGACGAGGAGCTCAACGCCGCCGTGGATGCTCTGGAAGGGCAGGTCTACGGAGAGAACTTCGGCCGTGTCTACA
Source organism: Lachnospiraceae bacterium UBA3863 (assembly GCA_002392385.1). Lineage (GTDB taxonomy): Bacteria > Bacillota > Clostridia > Lachnospirales > Lachnospiraceae > CAG-791. Next base: position 3,252 of record DGGX01000058.1, on the reverse strand, counting down.
TCAACAGGGCCATTCCGGCAGTCGACGCCTCCGAGAATCCCGTGGGTTATGTGCTGAGCGTCACCTCCGCCGAGGGCTTCGACGGAAACGTGACCATCTCCCTGGGCATTGACATGGAAGGCGCGATCACAGGCGTTGCCTTCACCGAGCTGCATGAGACAGCCGGTATGGGCATGCGTGTCGACGAGCCCGACTGGAAGGGCCAGTTCACCGGCCGCAACGTCGAGAGCTTCACACTGAACAAGAGCGGCGGTTCCACTGCCGAGACAGAGATCAACTCGATCTCAGGCGCTTCCATCACCTCCGGCGCGGTCGTGAACGCGGTCAATGCCGGTCTGGATTTCTTCAATAATGTTGTGAAGGGAGGGAACTGAGAATGAACAAGAATCAGAATCAGAATCCATACCTTGAAAGGCTCTACAACGGTCTTCTCAAAGAGAACCCCGTTCTGGTGCTGATGCTGGGCATGTGCCCCGCTCTGGCGGTCTCCACATCTGCCTCCAACGGTCTGGGCATGGGCCTTTCCACCACCGCCGTTCTGGTCCTGTCCAACCTGGTGATCTCTCTTCTGAGAAAAGCCATCCCGGACGAGGTCAGACTCCCCGCTTTCATCGTCGTCGTGGCGACCCTGGTCACGATCGTGGAGCTGGTCACACAGGCTTACATCCCGGCCCTGTACGCGGCGCTGGGTATCTACATCCCGCTGATCGTCGTTAACTGCATCATCCTGGGCAGAGCGGAAGCCTATGCTTCCAAGAACGGCCCCGGGACCTCCATTTTCGACGGCCTGGGTATGGGCCTCGGATTCACCGTCGCCCTGACACTGGCAGGTCTCATCCGTGAGCTCATCGGTGCGGGCACCGTGTTCGGCAACCAGGTGCTGCCGGCCAGCGTCGAGCCCATCGGCATCTTCGTCAAGGCTCCCGGCGCATTCATGGTCTTTGCCCTGATCATCATCGTGCAGAACGCACTGGGCATCAAGACCCGCCAGAGAGAACTGGTGGAAGAGGGCTGCACCGGCCAGTGCGCGACCTGCAAGATCAGCTGCGCTACCGGCGAGGCTGTCCAGAAGGCCCGCGACGAGAAGAAACGTCTTGAAGAAGAAGCCAAGGCTGCCGCCATCGCAGCCGCCAAGGCGGCCAAGGAAGCCAGAGACCGCGAGAAGGCCGCTGCTGCCGCAGCCGCGAATGCTGAAGGAAAGGAGGTGCAGAAGTGAATAACAGTCTGCTTACAATCCTGATCGAGAACATGCTGATCAACAACGTCGTTCTCATCCAGTTCCTCGGCATCTGCTCCTTCCTGGGCGTGTCCAAACAGATGAAGCCTTCCGCCAGTCTGGGCGGCGCTGTCATCTTCGTTATCACCATCGCATCCGCTGTCGCAAGTCTTCTGTATGATTTTGTCCTGGAGCCTCTGGGACTGGACTACATGAAGACCATCGTCTTCATCCTGGTCATCGCGGCACTGGTGCAGGTGGTGGAAATGTTCCTGAAAAAGACATCCCCTGCCGTCTATAAGGCACTGGGTATCTACCTGCCCCTGATCACCACCAACTGCGCGGTGCTGGGCGTTGCACTGACCAATGTGCAGAACGATTACAATTTCATCGAGAGCGTCGTGGCCGGCTTCGGTACGGCTCTCGGCTACACCATCGCCATTGTGCTGCTGGCGGGTATCCGCAGCCGCATCAATGAAGCGGATCTGCCCGCGCCTCTGCGTGGCGCTCCGATCGTTCTGATCTGCGCGGCACTCATGTCCATCGCGTTCATGGGCTTCGCCGGTCTGTCGTAAGAAGGGGGAACATCCATGGGAATCTTAGCAGCAACAGTGGTGCTGGCGCTGATCGGTATTCTGATCGGCATCGCACTGGTCTTCACAGGGAAAAAGTTCTATGTGGAGGTAGATGAGAGAGAGACTGCGGTCCGCGAGTGCCTGCCCGGCAACAACTGCGGTGCCTGCGGTTACGCGGGCTGCGACGCGATGGCTGCCGCCATCGTGAAGGGTGAGGCCCCCGTCAACGGCTGTCCTGTGGGCGGTGCCCCTGTGACGGCTCAGATCGGCGCCATCATGGGCGTGTCCGCGGAAGCGGCCGAGAAGAAGGTCGCCTTCGTGCACTGCTCGGGCACCTGCGACGTTACCAAGACCCGCGGCAATTTCGTGGGCATCCAGGACTGCCGCAGCGCCGCCAATGCCGGCATCGACATCTGGGACTGCGATTATGGCTGCATGGGCCTGGGCTCCTGCGCGGCTGTATGTCCGGAGAACGCCATCAAGGTTGAGAACGGCGTGGCCATCGTCAACCGCGAGCGCTGCATCGGCTGCGGACTCTGCGCCAAGGCCTGCCCCAAGCACCTGATCGAGCTTGTACCTTATTCCAAGCACATCCATGTCCAGTGCTCCAACAAGGACAAGGGACCTTATGTCAAGAAGGTCTGCAGCGTGGGCTGCATCGGCTGCGGCACCTGCCAGCGCAAGTGCGAAGCCGGCGCCATCACGGTCAACAACAACGTGGCTTCCATCGATTATTCCAAGTGCACCGAGTGCGGCTCCTGCGCGGAGAAGTGCCCTGTGGGCATCATCACCACCCTGGTGGACAGGCCGCGTGAGGAGAAGGCCGGCTGACAAGCCAGGCGGATCTGACAGAATCCAGAACAAAAGAGGGGACTGCGGGAGCAGTCCCTTCTTATTTAATGCAAGGGCGGTCTTTAAAGAGGACTATTTTTTTCTGGCAAGTATGTTACAATGTTCCTTGTCAGCGGCTGGCCGCTGTTGCAATGAGAGAATTCTATGAAAGGAATGAAGCAGCATGAATAAAGTGACAGATTCTATCTACTACATCGGCGCGAACGATCACGATGTCGACCTGTTCGAAGGACATTTCGAAGTGCCGCTGGGCATGGCCTACAACTCCTATGTGATCCGGGACGAGAAGATCGCGGTCATGGATACCATCGACAAGAGCAGGACCGGAGAGTGGCTGGACAAGCTGGCGGAGGTCCTCGACGGCGCCAGGCCGGACTATCTGGTGGTACAGCACATGGAGCCCGATCACTCGGCCTCCATCGCGGCATTTCTGGAAGTCTATCCCGACACCACCGTGGTCGGCAACAAGAAGACCTTCCAGATGATCGGCCAGTTCTTCCCGGACCTGAAGCTGCAGAAGACCCAGGAGGTCAAGAACGGAGAGGTCCTGGATCTGGGCGCCCATAAGCTCAATTTCGTCTTCGCTCCCATGGTCCACTGGCCGGAGGT
>DGGX01000055.1 GCA_002392385.1 Lachnospiraceae bacterium UBA3863 | reverse complement strand
GATAGATTTCGCAGTCGTCCTCCACTTTTTTGCATGCTTTGACAACATCCTTCATGACGGCGGCGGGATCCGCTCCTTCTTTAAAGGAAACAATCATTTTCTGGGTCATAAAATTTACGGTGACCGATTCAATCCCGGCAACCCTGGCAGCCGCCTGCTCCATTTTGTCCGCGCAGTTGGCACAGTCCACTTCGATCTTGTAGGTCTTCTTCATTGCCGTCTCCTTTCCGGGCCCATGTGTTTTATTCGTTGACGTGTTCCATTCCCATCTCGATGATCGTCCGCACGTGATCGTCAGCCAGATAATAAATGATCTGCTTGCCTTCCCTGCGTCCGGCCACCAGCCTGGCCTGCTTGAGAAGCCGCAGCTGATGAGAGACAGCCGACTGCGTCATTCCCAGCGTCTCCGCCAGATCGCAGACACAGATGTCCTCCTTCAGAAGCGCGAACATGATCCGGATCCTCGTAGAATCTCCGAAAGCCTTAAAGAGCTCCGCCAGATCATACAGCCGGTCCTCGTCGGGCATCTCCGCCGTCAGCCTGCGGACCTTGTCCTCGTGCACTTCATGCAGCTCGCAGTGCTCCACATCCTGTATAGCCATGTCTCCTCCGTTCTGACTAATATATGAACATTTATTCATACGTTTGTTATTATAGTATGCCTCTGCCGCCGCGATGTCAAGCAGTCAATTTACAATTCCACCTGTCCCTTTACAACCGGACCTGTCCCGCCCTGACTCACATTGACATCCGTCAGGCGGCAGGATAAGATATTGCGCAATGAGTCACTGAACCTGTCTCCCTGTCTCAGGAAAGGAATCCCCCGCAGCATGAGCATTTTGAACGTAGAGCATTTAACACACGGTTTTGGCGACCGCGCGATCTTCGAAGACGTGTCTTTCCGCCTCCTCAAGGGCGAGCATATCGGCCTGGTCGGCGCAAACGGCGAGGGCAAGTCCACCTTCATGAGCATCGTCACGGGCAGATTGCAGCCGGACGAGGGAACGATCGAGTGGGCCAGGCATGTGACGGCCGGCTATCTGGATCAGCACGCCCATCTCACCGCGGGCATGACGATCGAAAACGTCCTGGCCAGCGCCTTCGACCACCTCTATCAGATGGAGGAGCGATGCAACGAGCTGTATGCCCTGATGGCAGACTGCACGGAAGACGAAATGATGGCATATATGGAAGAAACGGGGACGCTGCAGGAGCTTCTGACAGCCCACGATTTCTACATGATCGACGCCAGGATCGCAGAAGTCGCCCGCGCGCTGGGCCTTTCGGAACTCAGCCTGGACCGGGATGTCACCGAGCTCTCCGGCGGCCAGCGGACCAAAGTGCTCCTCGCCAGGCTCCTCCTGCAGAAGCCCGAGATCCTGCTCCTCGACGAGCCCACCAACTACCTGGACAAGGAGCACATCGCCTGGCTGCAGCGATACCTGCAGGAATACGAGAACGCTTTTGTCCTCATTTCCCACGATATCCCCTTCCTCAACAGCGTCATCAACATCATCTATCACATGAATGACCGAAAGCTGACCCGCTACGTTGGGGATTACTATCATTTCAGGGAAGTTTTCGAAGCCCAGCAGGCCCAGCGCCAGGCCGCCTATGAGCGCCAGCAGCAGGAGATCGCCCAGCTTGAAGATTTTGTCGCCCGCAATAAGGCCCGCGTCGCGACAAGAAATATGGCCATGTCCAGGCAGAAGAAGCTCGACAGAATGGACCGGCTGGATAAGATCGTTGAAAAGCCCAAGCCGGAATTCAACTTCAAGTATTCCAAGGCCCCGGGCAAGTTCCTGTTCACTACCAGGGGGCTGGTCATCGGATACGACGAACCGCTCTCCTCCCCCCTCGATCTGTCGATGGAACGCGGCAGCCGCATCGTCCTCACCGGCTCCAACGGCATCGGCAAAACGACCCTCCTGAAGAGCCTCCTCGGCCTCATCCCCGCCCTGGCGGGCACGGTCGAGACGGGCGAAAATCTGGAGATCGGATATTTCGAACAGGAAATGGACCAGAACACCGACACCACCTGCATCGAAGAGATCTGGAAGGAATTCCCCGGCTTCACCCAATATGAAGTCCGCTCGGCCCTCGCCAAATGCGGCCTCACCTCCCAGCATATCGAGAGCAAGGTCCGTGTCCTTTCCGGCGGCGAGCAGGCCAAAGTCCGCCTCTGCAAGCTGATCGGCCGCCCCTCCAACCTTCTCGTCCTCGACGAGCCCACCAACCACCTGGACGTGGATGCAAAGGAAGAGCTGAAACGCGCCCTCAGGGAATACAAGGGCAGCATCCTTATGGTCTGCCACGAGCCTGCCTTCTACGAAGACATCGTGACCGAGGAATGGGACTGCACCAGGTGGACAACGAAAGTGTTCTGATTCTAAGACTTGGTTCAGTCGTAAACGAATGCCGAAACGGTGTTTTTATGGTATTTTATTGATTCCATGTTTTCTTAAAGGCATTTTTGTGGTATATTACAGGAAACAGTTCTTTTATGGAGGGCCTGCAATATGAACATCACGGAACTGAACACCAGAAAACGGGAACTCGGACTCACCAACCAACAGATCGCCGCCCTCTCCGGCGTCCCGCTGAGCACCATCCAGAAGGTCCTCAGCGGCACCACCTCTGCGCCGCGCAGGAATACCCTGGAGGCCATCGAGCTGGCCCTTGCCGCGGAGGAGGTGCGCAGGCGGGAGCTGACCGGCCTGCGGGAGCCGGCGGACATGCGGGACAGCATCCCCTACATTGAATATGTCGCCTAGAACCTCGGCCCCAGTGAGGTGCGTGAGCCCTCGGTGACTTACGGCTCTTCCGCCCGGAAGGACGTGCATACGATAGAGGACTACTACGCGCTTCCCGACGGAGTGCGCGTGGAGCTGATCGACGGCGTCTTCTATGACATGGGTGCGCCATCCGTCATCCACCAGAAGATCCTGGGGGAGCTGTATCTTCTCTTCCGGGAATGCGCCGAGGCCCACGGCGGGGACTGCGAGGTATTCCTGTCCCCCTGCGACGTCCGTCTGGACCGGGACGATTACACCATGATCCAGCCGGACCTGTTGGTGATCTGCGGGGAGTTTGACCTGGACGGGAAACGGATCGAAGGAGCGCCCGACCTGACCCTGGAGATCCTCTCCCCCTCCACCCGGGCCAAAGACATGCTCCTCAAGCTCCACAAATACCAGCATGCCGGCGTGAAGGAGTACTGGATCGTCGACCCGAAGAACTCCGTCGTTCTTGTCTATGATCTGCAGAATGAGGATCTATATCCCGAGCGCTACAGCTTTGACGCGATGATTCCCGTGCATCTCACGGGCGGTGCCTGCACGATCGATTTCTCCAGGGTGCAGAAGGCGCTGGACAGGACCAGGCGCAGACACGCGGCGGCCGGCCAATAACCCACTTTTGACAGCCCCGCTTTTACGGTATGATAGAAGCAGCACGGAGCTTTCCGTGTTCTCAGACAGGGTTCTATGAAGCGAAGCAGCAGAGTACCACATCCATAGGAGCTGCCGCAGCGCATGGTTGTGGGTGAATGCCGGA
>DGGX01000102.1 GCA_002392385.1 Lachnospiraceae bacterium UBA3863 | reverse complement strand
GCTGTGAAAGATCCCGACGGATAGGGGGCTAATGGACAGTCCCGAACTCGTACGGCCGGCCGGAAACGGTCCGAAAGGGGAAACCGGCACGACGGTCAAATATCAGAAAACCGGAGGGTTTCTAAAGCCCGAAGGGCTTTTGATACCACCTCCATAGGACGCGGCTCAGCACCGCATGGGGGTGGAGGTTCATTGCGTTTGGACACGGAAGGGGGAAGGATCAGTGGAGAAGAATCCATCCAGAGAAGTGCAGAATATTCGCTGCGCCGTGATCGGCATCGGCAATATGGGCAGCAAATACGCGGTCATGCTGGACCGCGGGGAGATCGAAGGGCTGTCCCTGACAGCTGTCTGCTGCCGCAGCGACGAGCGGGCCGCTTGGGCCCGGGACAATCTCAGCGCGGACGTGCAGATCTGCCGCAGCGAGGATGCCCTCTATGAGGCGGCGGACACCTTCGACGCCGTCATCATCGTGACGCCCCACAAGCAGCATCCCGCCATGGCGATCCGCGCCTTTGCGGCCGGCAAGCATGTGATGTGCGACAAGCCCGCCGGCACCACCGCCGCGGACGCCCTCTCCATGAATGAGGCGGCCGCCCGCTCCGGCAGGGTCTACGCCATGATGTGCCACCAGCGCGCCTACGACAAGCACGTGAAGATCCGGGATCTTCTGCGGGAAGGCGCCATCGGCAGGATCTGCCGCGTGAGCCTGGAGAACAGCCGCTTCTTCCGTACCCGGTTCTATCACGCCTCCGGCAGCTGGCGCAGCAGCTGGACCGGCGAGGGCGGCGGCGCCCTGATCAACCAGGGCTACCACCTGCTGGACTTCTGGCTCTGCCTGTTCGGACTCCCCCAGTCCGTCTACGCCGACATTCCTTTCGGCAAGTACAATGACTTCTCCGTGGACGACGAGGCGACCCTGGTCCTGGATTATCCCGACAAAATGACCGGCACCTTCCTCCTCTCCACCGGTGAGGGCGTCTGGGCCGAGCGCATGGAGATCATCGGCACCGGCGGCAGGATCCTCCTGGAGGACGACCGCCTGACCCTGACCCGCTTCGACCAGGACCTCCGCGACTACGCCCGCACAGCCCAGGTCACCGCCCGCCAGGAACTGGGCGAGACGACAGAAGTCTTCGACTTCGGCAGCTATGACCGCGCCTACCACATCATGCTGCAGAACTTCTCCGACGCCATCCGCTCGGGCGCTCCCCTGATCGCCCCCGGCGAGGACAGCGCCAGGGCCCTCTCCCTGATCAACGCCGCCTACCTCTCCGCCTGGGAAGGCAGGAAGATCACCCTGCCGGCGGATCCCGCGGAGTATCAGGCTGCATTGCAGGAGCAGGTTGCGCAGGAGAAGGCCGGTCGTTAAGAGGCCGCGCCGGGGCAGGCCAGTCGTGATGGGCCGGGCAGAGACAGGCACGTCGTTAAATTGAGTGTGTTTTTTCTAATATTTCACGGGAGATATAACGTTTCCGACAGCGGTCGTTATATCTCCCGTGATTTTTTTCTTATTTCACAGCCGATATAACGTTTCCCATGCCAGTCGTTATTTCCACTGTGATATTTCTCTTATTTCACAGCCGATATAACGTTCCTGACAGCAATCGTTATTTCCGCCGTGATATTCTTCATATTTCACAGCGGCAATAACGTTTCTGCCACCAGGCTCCAGCATGCCTCTATCTGGCCGCCCTCAGGCGTCCTCATCGAGATAGGTGAAGAAGTCAAAATCCGCCGTCCGCTCGTGCAGCATCCGGTCGCCGCAGGCGAGGCCGATCATGGTGCCGGTGAATTCGCCGTAGTCGGAGTATTCATCGGAGAGGCGGGACAGGTCGAAGACAGGGCCGATCTCCCGATAGGCCTCTCCTTCATAGGTCCAGCTGAAGCGGACGTCCCGGCCGTCCAGCATGACGCGCAGGAAGAGGTCGCGGCCGTCCTCCACGGGCGTCCTGGCTTCCGGGTGCTCTCTCTTCTCCCCGTTGCACAGTTCCAGGACGGACAGGGCGCTCTGGCCCAGGGTCTCGCTGTAGTACTTGCGCAGGTAGAGGAAGTTCATGTTGTCGTAGTAGAGGATCAGGCCGGCCGAGTGCTGGGGGCAGAGGGGAGTGAAGTCCATCCGGGTCTCCGCGCAGCCGTGCAGGCCGGTCAGCTTCCGGGCCAGGATGCTGGCCTTGTGGAGGGATGTCCCGGACTCCTGGCCGCGCATGCGGAGCCAGCCCGGACGGGCGGTCAGATCCGTGAAGGAAGCCGGGTCGATCCGGGGCGCGTACCAGCCTATGCGCAGTTCGGCGTCGTCAAAGTCATCCCGCGCAGGCACCGCCGGCACCGGAGCTTCCGGCAGGCTGCTCTCCGGCACTTCCTGTCTGGCAAGATTGTTCGCGGCCGGTCCCCCGCCGGCAGCCTCATCCCCTGCCGAGTTCCCGGGCGTGAACTCTTCCAGCCGCAGCCACCCATCCTCGGTCCAGTGCCCTCTCTGCAGGGCGGTCTCCCGCCCCAGGGTGCACCGGTAGCGGGTGCGCGTAGCTGGCGTGGCCGGACTTCTGCAGATAGCTGTCCGGGTTGAAATAATGGGGCTTCAGGTGGTCCCAGTCAGCCCGCTCGTTGGCCTCCGCGGGCTGCGAGGTGAGCACCGGGCCCTGCGGGTCGGCTTCATAGGGGCCCCAGACGCTCTTGGACCGGGCCATGGTCGCGCAGTGGTAGTAGCCCGTCCCGCCCTCCGCGCACATGAGATAGTAATAGTCCCCGTGCCGGGTCAGGTGGGGCGCCTCGATGCAGCCCCGGTCCGTGGCACCGCGCCAGATCCTCCTGGGCAGGCCGACGACCTTGCGCACCGCAGGGTCATATTCCACCACGCTGATGGGGCCGGGCTTCTCGTAGCCGTCCCGGGTCTCCCATTCCAGGGCGACGACGTACTTTCTCCCGTCGGTGTCATGCAGCATGGACGCGTCGAATCCGGAGGAGTGCAGGTAGACCGGCTCGCTCCAGGGGCCCCGGACGTCCCTGGCGGTGATCACGTAATTGTCGATGTCAAAATAGCGGGCATTCATGGAGTTCATGACGCCATAGACCACATAGAAGAGGTCCTCCGCCTCGCAGTAGGTCAGGCAGGGGGCCCAGATGCCTTTGGCAGAGGGGAGTCCCTTCAGGTCCGGATCCTCCGCGTTGGTGAGGGCGTGGGCGCAGAGCTCCCAGTGCTTCATATCGCGGGAATGGTAGATGGGGATGCCGGGGAACCACTCAAAGGAGGACACGGCAATATAGAGATCATCGCCTTTGCGGCAGATGCAGGGATCGGGGTTGAAACCGGGAAGAATGGGGTTTCTGATCATGATACGCTCCTTTTTTCACAGAAGATGTCGGCACTGTATAAACAAAAAGCCGCTTCCAGTATAGCACGGCCGCCGTCTGAGAACGATATCCTCCGCTAACAAAGATTAGCGATACCTTTGCGCCGCGGCCGCGGTATACTGGTAACAGAAGGACCGATCATAAGGAGGAAACGACCATGCTGAACCTTATGAACATTGACCCCCAGCACATCTACAGGATCACCTGGCTCGTCGGCGGCTATGAGGATCTCCTCCGCGGCCGCTTCAGGCTGGCGGAGGACCAGTGCGTGCGACTGGTGCAGAATCTCGGCAACGGCGTGATCATCTCCCTTGGCGGCCGCACCCTGGCCCTCAGCGACGAGGTGGCACGGAGCGTCAAGGTCGTCGCGGCATAAAAACTGCATATCCGATCTCGAAAAAACACCCGGTATCCGCAAAGATACCGGGTATTTTTGTGGATACCTGGTATCTTTCATGATCGTACTTGCGCGCTGCCGGCAGACGGTCATATAATTAAACCGGTTCAAAAAAGTGACCGCAAAAACTGCGGCCGCACATACGAATGATCATTCCATAATAAGGAGGTTTTCCCATGAGCAATGCAGCCAAGATCCACGAGTTTCTGAAGAAAGCGGGTGTCTTTTATTTTCTCACCACAGACGGTGACCAGCCCAAAGGCCGTCCTTTCGGCATGCAGCTGCTGATCGACGACGTCGTCTATTTCGGCTGCGGCACCTTCAAGGATGTCTACAAGCAGCTGACCGCCAACCCCAAGGTGGAAGTGCTGGCGCTCTGCGGCAGCGAGTGGCTGCGCTGGGACGGCACCGTGAAGATCGTGAAGGATGACGCGATCATGGCCAGGGTCCGTGAGGAGCAGCCCGGCATCATGGGCATGTACGACAAGAACGGCTGGGAGATGGGCATCTTCTGCCTGGAGAACGGCCATGCGGAGTTCCGCGACATGATGACCGTGAAGGAAGCTTTCGACATCTGACGGTCCGCCCGTCGAAAGGATCGACCATGCAGACACCTGATCGCAGCGAGCAGAACACCCTGGAGGACCGCTTCGGCAAGTGCCCCTACGCCACCGCCCAGAGCCTGATCTCGGGCAAGTGGGCCGTGCTCATCCTCCTCTACCTGGAGGAGGGCCCGCTACGCTTCAACGAGCTGCTCCGGAAGATGCCCCGCATGACCCACGCCACCCTCTCCTCCCAGCTGAAAATACTGGAAGAAAAGAGCCTCGTCCGCCGCGAGCAGTACGAGGCCATCCCGCCGCGGGTGGAGTACTCCCTGACGGAGATCGGGGAGCAGTTCCATCCCGTCATCGAGGCGATGGAGACCTGGGGGACAGCCTATATCGAGCGTATGAAAGGATGACATCTGCCGCCTGATCCTCGGTTATGCCGCCGCACCCTCGGCGCAGCCCGCTCCGAGGAAAGAGAACTCTATCTACCGGATCTGACGCAGGATATAGGGATCCTTGATCTTTCCGTCCTCCGCCAGCAGCAGGATCTTGGAAAGGATCTCGGCTGTCTTGGGATCCTCGTCGATGAAAGGCAGGAAGATCTTCCCCCTCTGCTGGGAGTGGACCGGCAGGATGTTCACCATGCCGCCGTCCGCTCTGTGGATCACGCCGCTCCCCAGATGGACCGTGTACCGGCCCATGGTCCCCTCGATGAAGGCGTGGGTGCCCTCGAAGGTCACGTTCTTCAGGGAGAAAAGCTCCATGTTGAAGGCCAGAATGACCTTGCGCATCTCGATCGTGGAGTGGCTGGTCTCGGGATCGACGCCGCCCGCATAGGCGACGCTTACCGCCAGGTCCGCGTCCCGCATGGTCTCAGAGTAGAGGACGTCCGGCACATCGGCGATCCTGACCGGCTTGTAGGTGCGCCGGTCGCTGAAGGAGACATATTCCAGGGTCGGGCACTCTGTGTCCGCCGGGGAGAACCAGTCCGCCAGCGCGTAGAGTTCCGTCACGATACCGGCACCGAACCATATCTTCTGCAGACCATTCTCATAATCCGCCACCCAGCGCCGCCCTTTCAGGGCGGCGACTGTCTTTTTAGGCTGGATCTGGTAGCCGGCGAACATCCGGGAAGCGGAGGCGTCTGTCTCCTCCTCCAGCTTCAGGTAGAACTCCCGGAAGACCTGCTTGAAGGGCTGCTTCAGGCCGGTCTCCTGCTGTCTGGTGAAGAAGAGCCGCTGATACTGGGGCAGCACGCCCATCTTAAACAGCGTGACGGGGTGGGCGACCTTCAGCTGCGTGTCCTCCGTGATGCCGGCAGTGCCTGACAGTTCTTCCAGCGTTCCCGCCGTCTGTCCGTCCGCGGTCACGAAGACCAGGGCATCGAGGATCCCCGCGACGACAGGTCCGCGGCGGAGCTCCTGCAGTTCCTTCAGCGCGTAGACTTCCTCTTCTTCCATGGCCCGCTCAAACAGGGCCGTGCAGCGGGAATACTGGGCCTTGAGCTCCGCGGCATAGTCCCGGATCTCCGCGAGAGCGGCGTCTTTTTTCAGGGCTGCGGGGACAGTCTTCAGAGCCTTGTTCCCCTTGCGCAGTTCCAGGGAAGGATGGCCGGCGGGGTCCACGACGACGCGCGCTGTATATTCCCCGAGCGTGATGCCCTGATAGAAGTCTGCATGGGAGACGGCCATCTCCGTCTCCATGGCAAGGGTCAGGCGGGTGGCGTCAGCATAGCCCGCCGTGGTGGCCATGTTCCGGAGGGCGGTCTGCACGGCCAGGGCTTCGCTCTGCCGGCGCTGGGCGCCGAACTGCCTGCTCTCCTTGAAGAACTGCTGCAGGAAATTATAGCGGTGCAGGGTATCCTCCCTGTCCTTCAGGGGGAGCAGACCATAGCTCATGAGCAGGTCCTTGTTCCTTTTGTCCCGGATCCCCTGCTCCAGCTCCTCCCGGCTGATCTTGCCCAGGGCTGCGTCCGCGTACTTGCGGGCCCGCGTGTGTTTGCTTCCGTCGGCGATGTATTTGGCAGCCTTGTAGAGGGAGGCAAAAGTCTTCTCTCCCAGCTGCTCATAGACCTCGAAGAACCATTTCGTGTCGAAACAGCCGTCGTTCAGCTCCTCCGGCGTCAGGGGGGTGTAGCGGGCGATCACGGCCTTCTTCCGGTCGTCAAAACGCTCGTTCATGTGGGCCATGAAGTAGTAGCAGCCGCTCTGCAGGCCGTCGATCCCCAGCACCTCCTCCACCAGAGGGAGCCACTGCGGCGCGTACATGGACACCTCGATGAGACGGTCCCGGGAGACTTTCTGCGTCTTCAGGGCCTCCTTCAGATCCTCCGCCGTCTCCTCCGGGGCCGGCCGGCTCACCTTGAGCAGGTGGCACAGGCACTCCCGGCGGCCTGTCCCGCTGGCATACCAGGAGTAGTAGGTCGTCCTGTCCAGAGGATCCTTGCCCAGGGCGCGCAGGATCCCCATCAGGCGGGGGATCCCCGTGACGCGCTGGATCTTAAAGACAGCCGGCGAGAAGACCGTCGGCGTGTCGCCGCGGCGCAGTTCGACGTCCAGGATCAGGTCCGTGAGCTTCTGCAGGACCTGCTCGCAGAGCTGATAGAATCGCGCGCCGGTGTCGACGGTGTGTCTGTCCATATCCACGGTCAGATAGTGCTGCAGTTCAAAGAGGGTGCTCAGCCCGATCTTCTTTCTGAACAGCTCTCCCAGCTGGCCGACGGCCATGCGCAGGCCCTGCACCTCGAAGGCGCACCGGTAGACGTCCGTCTCCGGAAGGATCCCCAGCTCCCAGGCCTTGATGTAATCGAACATGGTCAGAAGACTCCCCGTCCGCGAGGTGCTGCGGTTCTCCGTGGGGTCGTGTTTTTCCGCGTCATAGATGCGGTCCGTCTCGTACAGGAGGGGAAAGACCTCCCGGAACTCCTCGTCGCTCTTATAAGCGCGCAGTCTGTCCAGGATGACGGCATACTTATTGGTCCGGAGAAAACTGCGCACGGGATGGGCCGCGCTGAGCTGGGCGTATCTGGGCGGTTTCTTCCGGAGCCAGCGGAGGTCTTCCGGCAGTTCGGCAGCATAAAGCAGGGCGGCTTCCGCCACGGGAAGCGGCAGCTCCAGCTTCTGCTGGCTGCGGATAATCCGGAGGATGGTCATGTAGACGCCGGTCTGGCTGCGGGCATTGTACTTGGGATCGGTGTAGTGATAGGCGGCGTCGGCATCCTGAAAGACCTTGTGCTCCGCCTTGAGATAGGGCCGGATCTCCTCGATGTCGTCCTCGTCCAGACCGCTCGACAGAGCCATATACAGGTTGAAGAAGACCTTGGGTTCCTTGACGATGGTCTCCCAGACCTCCTGCCAGAGCTCCGGGAAGGGATACTTGTCCTCGATGGGACCGGAGCCGTAGGCAGTCATGTAGAGGCCGCCGTTTCCCAGCAGCTGCGTATCGCCGTTGGCGGACTTGTACTCCAGCCCGGCGTGTTCCTCCAGGAAGGCCCGGATGCGGTCAAAATACCCGTTCATCTCCCCGGCGGTCAGGGAGAAATACTGCCCGGCCACCTTCAGATCCGCCTTGGGGACCTGCGGCGCGTATTTCACCGAGGGATCGTAGAGGCCGTAGCCCTCCCTGGACAGCACATCGCCGGCGCTGGCCTGCTCGCCCTCCGCTGCCCCGGCGATCTCCTCCCAGAGGACGGTCTCCTTGTCTGTGAGAAGGGTCCGGTCCGGGATCGCGTCCAGGAGAAGTCTGCCAGCGGCTGCTCTCTCCTGGGGGGACTCCTCCGCCCTGTTCTTGAGCATGTCGAGGCCTGCCAGACGCAGCTGCTCCTGGCCGCTGGCGAGGAGTCTCCGGACGCAGACCTCTCTCCCCGCCGCGTCCTGCCTGCCCAGCAGGTCGATGACATAACGGCGGATCTCCTCGTTCTTGAATCGGAGGAGCTTCTCAAGGCGCAGATAGTCCTCCGCGGTCAGGGCCATCTCCTTGAGGAGCATGTAGGCCGCGCCGCGGGTGAAGGTCTCCTGGTCGCCCACATAGTCGATGAGGGCATTCTTCTGGGTGGGCGTCTGGGGATCGTGCAGGAGGAGCCGCAGATAGTTCTTGCGGTTGTTGTAATAGCTGTCGGAGATGTCCTTCAGGCGCAGACAGACCTCGTCGATCAGGGTCTGGTCCTGCAGGGCGTAGGCGATGACCGCCATCTTCTCCGTGAGGGTCTTTTTGTCCAGCACGGCGCCGTACCAGGGGAAGATCAGCGGCGCATATTCCTGCTTTTTCTTCTTCATGGAGTCCGCCAGTCCCCGCAGGATGGGGTACTGTCGGCGTGCCTGCGCCTCCGTGAGGCCCAGCTCCTCCAGAGGGATGGGCTCCACCACGATATCCCCTTCTTTTGCGCTGTACACGCGTTTGCCCGCACGGTTACGGATGGCATTGCTGACCATCAGGTCGCTGCCGGGCAGATAGGTGGGCAGGAAGGCGGCGGCGATCTCCGGATCCTCCGGATAGGTCTCCAGCATCTCCATCGCGACGGCCTCGCTGAAGTCGGAGTGGCAGATACCGCCGTTGTAATAAGCCAGGGCCAGCCGGCGGTTCCGGCTGCCGGTGCGGGCGATCTCCCGCATCCGCTCCACGGCGTCCCGGACCTCGTAGAAGCCCAGGGCCCACAGGCCCGTGACCAGCTCCACGCTGTCCTCCGAGTCCGTCATGGCCAGCGCCTTCTCCCGATCCTCCACGGCGCTGCGGATGCCGTCGAATACCTTCTGCGTGATCCGGTCCATGGCGTCCACATTGCAGATGCCCGTCCAGGTGGCCACGGCTCTCTTGACCGCGGAGAAACGCAGCAGATCATTGTCCCCGATCGCCCGCAGGATGGTGATAAAAGCCTCCGGCCGTCCGCAGTCCGCGTTCTCGCAGACCGCCTGCCGCACACCCTCCTGGAGCCTGGCCGCCACGAGGAAACGTCCCAGCAGTTCATGCAGTTCCGTCGACCTCGACTTGACGACGCCCCGGATCAGGTCCGTGGTGACGATCACGGTGTTGTTGTCGCTGAGAAAAGCTTCCCGCACCGCCTCCAGGATCTGGGCGTCTCCCGCGTCGATCCGCGCCGCCAGGATGTCGTCGAACTGCACCATGTGGAGGATCCCGCCGTAATTGTCATTTCTCTTAAAGTCCAGCGCCTCCGGCTCCATCCGCTCTGTCAGGAACTCCAGGGGCGTGACGCCGTACATCTCCAGCGCCCGGTAGGCCTCCAGCAGCCCGAAGGCGGCCATCACGTGGGCGGAGAGCTCCGCCGTGCGGACCGTCGGCCGGTAGATCGACCGCGAGTACTGGTATTTGGGATACTGGTCCAGCAGGTACAGATAATCCGCCCGGTATTCTTCCGGCACGCACAGGGAGATCAGGCCGCCGCACCTTTTCTTCATGATCTCCGACAGGCTCCCGGTCTTCCCCTTAGCGTATTTCCTGCCCCACTCCAGGACCTTGGGGAAACCGTCGTAGGGCAGTTTGCTGAAATTCTGCACCTCTTCAAACAGGGCCTTCTGCTCCGGGGAGAGCACGAGCCCGGCCAGTCCCAGCGCGTGCTTCTTGTCCCAGCGCTCCGCCGCTGCCTTCTCATATTTCCTGCGGGAGTTATAATCGAATGCCATCTTCTTCCCTCCTCCTGATCCGGACACCGTGTCCTCTACCAGATCCGCCCGGCCAGAAATGTCAGCCGCACAAAGGTCGCCTCGCTCTCCGGCGTCAGCCGCAGCCTCTGTGTGCCTTCCGTATACCGCACGCCGTCCACGAACACTGCCACGATCCCGTCCTCAAAGGCCTGGAGGGCATTTAGTGTAGCTTTCTTCTCATCCGCGCGGTGCACTGCCTGCTGCGACAGCTCCTGGACGGCCGAGAAGGTCACCTTGCCGGTCTCCGCCTGTGCCTGCAGCATATCCTCTGAAAACAGCTTCAGCATTTCTGCGCTGTCCGACACCTCCGTGTCCCTCCGCGTATTATAGGCGCGGACTGTCTGCCGCACGGTCTCCGTGAGGAATTCCTCCACAGACATCTCCGCCTGCGGATAGTCATACACGATCTCTGCGATCCTGTTCTGCCGCCTGCCGGCACCCTTGATATGGATCCTGAGTTTCATGGAAGCCTCCGTTTCTCACACAGGGGACGGTTCCAATGTCATTTAGTTAAGCGCCCCACCCCGCGCAGCCCGTTTAGATAGTGCCATATTTCTTGACGTATATATTACCAGTATATTATGAAACCTGCTTGCTG
>DGGX01000177.1 GCA_002392385.1 Lachnospiraceae bacterium UBA3863 | reverse complement strand
CGTCGACCACGGCAAGACCACCCTTGTGGACGGCCTGCTGCACCAGAGCGGCGTATTCCGGGCCAACCAGGAGGTCCAGGAGCGTGTCATGGACTCCAATGCCATCGAGCGCGAGCGCGGCATCACCATCCTCAGCAAGAATACGGCGGTCTATTACAAGGGCGTCAAGATCAACATCATCGACACCCCCGGTCACGCGGACTTCGGCGGCGAAGTGGAGCGTGTCCTCAAGATGGTCAACGGTGTCATCCTGGTGGTGGACGCCTTCGAAGGCCCCATGCCCCAGACCCGTTTCGTCCTGAGCAAGGCCATGGACCTGGAGCTCCCGGTCATCGTCTGCATCAACAAGATCGACCGCCCCGGCGCACGGCCCACCGCCGTCATCGACGAGGTGCTGGAGCTGCTCATGGACCTGGGCGCCAACGACGAGCAGATCGAGTGTCCTTTTGTCTTCGCTTCGGCTAAATCCGGCATCGCCACCCTGGATCTGGGCAGCCCCGGCGTCAGCATGAAGCCCCTCTTCGAGACCATCATCGACTACATCCCCGCTCCCGAGGGCGATCCCGAAGCGGGCACCCAGATGCTGGTCAGCACCATCGATTACAACGAATATGTCGGCCGCATCGGCGTCGGCAAGGTGGACAACGGCGTCCTGCGTGTCAACCAGGAGTGCGTCATCGTCAACCACCACGATCCCGACAAGAAGCGCCGCGTCAAGATCAGCAAGCTCTACGAATTCGAGGGCCTGCAGCGCGTGGAGGTGCGGGAAGCCCGGATCGGCTCCATCGTGGCCGTCTCCGGCATCGAGGACCTCCACATCGGCGATACCCTCTGCTCCCCCGAGAACCCGGAAGCCATTCCCTTCCAGAAGATCTCCGAGCCCACCATCGCTATGACCTTCAACGTCAACGATTCTCCCCTCGCCGGCAAGGACGGCAAGTATGTCACCAGCCGTCACCTGCGCGACCGCCTCTACAGGGAACTCAACACCGACGTCTCCCTGCGGGTGGAGGATACCGACACCACCGAGTCCTTCAAGGTCTCCGGCCGCGGCGAGCTCCATCTCTCCGTCCTCATCGAGACCATGCGCCGTGAGGGCTATGAATTCGCCGTCAGCAAGGCGGAGGTCATCTACCGCCGCGACGAGAAGGGCCATCTCCTCGAGCCCATGGAGCGCTGCCTCATCGACGTCCCGGAGGAGTTCGCCGGCAACGTCATCCAGAAGCTGGGCGAGAGAAAGGGCGAGCTCATCAACATGGGCGCCGCCAACGGCGGTTTCACCCGCCTGGAGTTCAGCATTCCCTCCCGCGGCCTCATCGGCTACCGCGGAGACTTCATGACCGACACCAAGGGCAACGGCATCATGAATACCATCTTCGATACCTATGCCCCCTACAAGGGCGAGATCGCCTTCCGCAAGCAGGGCAGCCTGATCGCCTTCGAAGCCGGCACGGCCGTGGCCTACGGCCTCTTCAACGCCCAGGAGCGCGGCCAGCTCTTCATCGGCCCCGGCGAGCAGGTCTATGAGGGCATGATCGTGGGCCAGAGCGGCAAATCCGTCGACATCGACGTCAACGTCTGCAAGACCAAACACCTGACCAACACCCGCTCCTCCAGCGCGGACGAGGCCCTCCGCCTCACCCCGCCCCGGATCATGAGCCTGGAGCAGGCCATCGAGTATGTGGATACAGACGAGCTTCTGGAGGTCACCCCCAACCACCTGCGCCTGCGCAAGAAGATCCTGGATCCCCGCCTGCGCAAACGCGCCGCCATCAGTGCCGCCGCCAAGATGGAATCCTGAAAATTTATTTCAATTTTATTTTTGATAAATTGCCCTTGTGTTTCATGTGTGATATATTTATTTCCGTGCAGTGGAATTTTCAGTTCTGTTGCACGGAATTGTTTATATATTTGAAATATTGTTGTCCGGAAGGCTTATTTTCATTATGTTACGAAAGATACTCTCAACGTTCACTCTCTGGGCCGTGCTGATCGGCAGTTCAGCATCCGTACTGGCCGGAGAGGCCGGTACGGTTTCAGACCCATTAACAGATAATCAGGCAGCCCAGCAGCTGGAGCAGCCGGCCGAGACGGTCAACGCCGTCACCGAGACCGCTGCCCAGAACACCGCGGAAGCCGCCGAGACCGCCGAGACGGAAGCAGCTCTTACAGTTGCTGCCGGCACGGCTGTGACGGAGGCTGCTACGGAGAAGTCAGTCAACAAGGACACCACCGCCGGGACCTGGTACGGGATCCCCCAGGGCGCTGGCGAGCAGGTCATGCGCGGCAGACGCAACTTCAGCTGGCCGGTCCCCTCTTCCGTCTCCCTCTCCTCCTGCTTCATCGATCCCATGGGACACGGGAGCACCCACTACGCCATCGACATCGTCGCCGATTACGGCGCCCCCGTCACCGCCTCCTATGAAGGCACCGTAGTCGCCACCCTCTACAACGGAAACGGCGACAACGGCTACGGCAATTCCGTCGTCGTCCTCCACGAGGACGTGCCCATGGCCGACGGTTCCACCATGGACCTCTACACCCGCTACAGCCACATGAGCAGCATCACCGTCAGCCCCGGCGACACCGTCACCGCCGGCACCCAGGTAGGCACCATCGGCGGCACCGGCAGCGGTTACGAACCCTACTCCCCCCACCTGGACTTCCAGATCCTGACCTGCTCCGACGCCGAGAAGGACAACTGGTCCGTTCCCTCCCGCTACTCCGTCGACCCCTTCCGCAACGAACTCCTCGAAGTTCCCTCCGGCTTCACCGCCTCCGGCGGCGCAGACGCCTGGTGCGGCTGCTGCTACGACTACGTAGCCTATGTGAGAAGCTTATATGCCGGCAAGGCACAGTAAGAATAGAGTAAATTAAAGGCGGCCGATTGCGGCCGCCTTTCTTGTGTGTTCTTTTTTTGTGGGTGTCATGCCCGGAGGCCATCACCGACCCTCTACCCCAGATTCAGCACCCTGGTGGCGATCATGAAGTAAACGCTCAGTGAGACGGCGTCGACGATAGTGGTGATCAGGGGGCTGGCCATGACGGCGGGGTCGAAGCCCAGGCGGGCGGCGCACAGGGGAAGTGTGCAGCCGATGGTCTTGGCGATCAGGACCACGATCAGGAGGGTGGCGCAGATGATGAAGGCAATTCTGACTTCATAGTGGTTGAAGAGCAGGAGCTTGACAAAGTTTGCGGCGGACAGGGTCAGGCCGCAGAGGGCGGCCACGCGGACTTCCTTCCAGACGGTCTTGAAGAGTTCGCGGAATTCGATCTCGCCCAGGGAGATACCGCGGATGATGGAAACGCTGGCCTGGGAGCCGGCGTTGCCGGCGGTGTCCATGAGCATGGGGATGGAGGCGGTCAGGATCACGTATTTGCTCAGGGCTGACTCGTAGCTGGTGATGATGGCACCGGTGAAGGTGGCGGACACCATCAGGAGGAGGAGCCAGGGGATGCGGTTCTTGTAGGTGTCCAGAATGCCGACCTTGAAGTAGGGGCGGTCGGAAGGGATGATAGCCGCCATCTTTTCGATATCCTCGGTGGCCTCTTCCTGGATGATGTCGACCACGTCATCGATGGTGATGATACCGACCATGCGGTTCTCATTGTCCACCACGGGCATGGCGGTGAAGTCGTATTTCTGGAACATGCGGGCGGCTTCTTCCTGGTCGGTCATGGTGCCGATGCTGATGACGTGTTCGTTCATGAAGTCGCCGATCAGGGTCTCGGGATCCATGATGACCAGGTAGCGCAGGGCCACGGTGCCGATCAGGACGCGCTGGGCGTCCAGGACGTAGCAGACGTTGACGGTCTCGGAGTCCAGGCCCACCTTGCGGATGCGCTCGATGGCGTCCGCCACGGTCATGTTCTCCTTGAGGTCCACGTACTCGACGGTCATCACGCTGCCGGCGCTGTCCTCCGGATAGCGGAGCAGGTGGTTGATATCTTTCCTCGTGTCGGGGCGGGCGTTGGCCAGGATCTTCTTGACGACGTTGGCGGGCATCTCTTCCAGGAAGTCCGCCGCGTCATCCGCCATCAGGTTATCGATGATGGTGGAAGCTTCCTTATCGGACAGGGACTCGATGATGTACTGCTGGTCGTCGATCTCCAGGTCGGCGAAAACGTCCGCAGCCATGCTCTTGGGAAGGAGGCGGAAGATCTTGAGGGAATCCTCGTCCTCCATGTCGTCCATGATGGCCGCCAGGTCGGCGGAGTTCATCTCCATGGCCGCCTGCCGCAGTCTTGTATATTGTCTCTGTTCCAGGAGTTCCTTGAGGAATCCTTCCTGTCTCTCCTGCTCTTCGTATCTCTCGTCCATATCCATAGGCTGTCTCCTTCCTCTGTCCGCGGGGATCAGGACCTTCGGATGGGGTAGAACCCTTCTTCCAGTTCCGTCAGTTCAGCCTGTCTCCCCGTGATGGTCAGGATCTGTTCTCCGACGCGCTCGGCCTCGGGCAGTGTAAGCGTGAGCTGCATGGTGACCTTCTCACCGTAATCTATGTCATCGGGGGCGATGCCCTCCTGTTTCAGCATGAAGCTGATCCTGTCCAGGGAGTTGTAGGGCACCTCCGCCGCCAGGACCCGGCAGCGGCTCATGCGGGCGATGCCCGCGTTGTCGAGAGCCGCGGCGGCCGCCTGTGTATAGGATCTGACCAGGCCTCCCGTTCCCAGGAGGGTCCCGCCGAAATATCTTGTCACCACGATCAGGGTATCTGTCACACCCGCGCCGTCCATGACCTTGAGGATCGGGGCCCCGGCCGTGCCGGAGGGCTCTCCGTCGTCGCTGCTGCGGCGGCGCAGTCTGTCGGCTCCCAGGATCCAGGCGTAACAGTGATGTCTTGCATCATAATACTGTCTGCGTATACGCGCAAGGTGGGCGTCGATCTCCTCTTCCGTGCGCACCGGGTGTACCTCGCCGAGAAAACGGGACCTCTTCTCCTCGTATTCTCCTCTGCCGGTCCCCGCGGCTGTAAGATAGCCTTCCAGTCCCATGCGGTGTCCTCTCAAAGTATCTTTCGTGTTTTATGTCCACTACAGTATACCACCTCTTTCGGGCCCAAGTTTGAACTTTTTGTGAAACGCTTTCTTATTTTAAATTGTTCTGCTATAATACAGTGATGTTTTGTACGCACACAGAATTTGCGAAAGGACAGGTCTGACCTATGGATTTTGGCAAAAGAGGCATTCAGGACCGGGAAGACCGGCTGGATTCCAAAGCCGGGAAGAGATTCCGCAAGATCGCTCTCGGTCTTCTGCAGCTGCTCCTGGTGGCCTTCATCGGTGTGGGTGTCGCGGGAAGTCTGCTGGCTTACGGTGCTTTCCGGGGCATCATCGACAGTTCCCCCGATATCGGTTCCATCGACGTGAGTCCCAAGGGATTCTCTTCCTTCATCTACGACGCTGACGGCAATGAGACGGCCAAGCTGGTCTCCTCCGACTCCAACCGTATTCCGGTCGGACAGGACATGATCACGGACGACCTGGCACACGCCTTTGTCGCCATCGAGGACGAGCGTTTCTATACGCACCGCGGTATCGACGTGCCCGGTATCATCCGCGCGGCTGTCAAGGGCATCTCCTCCGGCAATTTTGACGAGGGTGCCAGTACCATCACCCAGCAGCTGATCAAGAACAATGTCTTCCCGGAGTTTACGAGCGAGACCTTCACGGAGAGGTTCAAGCGTAAGTTCCAGGAGCAGTACCTGGCGCTGTCTCTGGAGAAGACCATGAGCAAGGACCAGATCCTGCTCAATTATCTCAATACCATCAATATGGGGCACAGCACCCTGGGCGTGGAAGCCGCCTCGCAGCGGTATTTCGACAAGTCCTGCAATGAGCTGACGCTCTCCGAGTGCACCGTGCTGGCGGCCATTCCGCAGAACCCCACCCAGTTCGATCCCATCATCTATCCGGAGTGGAACGCCGAGAGGCGCCAGACCGTTCTGGATTACATGCTGGAGCAGGATTATATCACCAAGGACGCCTACGAGGAGGCCCTGGCCGACAACGTCTACGAGCGGATCAAGGAGATCAACGTCGAGAAGGTCAAGGAAGACAACCGGATCAATTCCTATTTCGACGATGCCCTGATCGAGCAGGTCCTGAACGATCTGCAGGACGACGCGGGCTACTCCCGCGAGGATGCCCTCTCCCTGATCTACAGCGGCGGTCTCAAGATCTATTCCACCCAGGATCCCGATATCCAGAAGATCGCTGACAGGGCCTGCGCGGAGAATTCCGGCAACTATCCCAGCTATGTGACCTATTACATGAGCTACAGCCTGACCGTCATCAACGAAGACGGCACCACGAATTCCTACTACAGCGGCAATCTGGTGGATTACCTCAAGTCCAAGGGCAGGCAGCACGATCTGAAGTACACCTCCAAGGACAAGGCCAGAAAGGACTGCGAGGACTTCCGTAAATCCCTGATCGGGGACAGCGAGGACTACGCCGAGGTGATCGACCTGGCTCCCCAGCCTGAGATCTCGCTGACGGTGGCGGAGAACAAGACCGGCCACATCGTCGCCATGGTGGGCGGCCGCGGGACCAAGAGCGCCAACATGACCCTCAACCGCGCCACCGACACCATGCGTCAGCCCGGTTCCACCTTCAAGGTGCTCTCCACCTTCGCGCCGGCCCTGGACAGCGGCAAGTATACCCTCGCCTCCTCCCAGGTCGACGAACCCTTCAAGTACGCCAACGGCGTGCAGTGCCGCAACTGGTACTCTGGTTACCGCGGACGGCAGACCTTCCGCAGCGCCATCCGGGACTCCCTCAACATCGTCACGGTCAAGACGCTCACGGCCATCGGCCCCGCCAAGGGCTATGAATACCTGGAGAAGTTCGGCATCACCACCCTGGTGGACAACTATGAGATCGACGGCAAGATCTACACCGACATGCAGCAGACCCTGGCTCTGGGCGGCCTGACCTTCGGTGTCAAGAACGTAGAGCTCAACGCCGCTTACGCCACCATCGCCAACAAGGGCGTCTACATCGAGCCCAAGATGTACACCAAGGTCCTGGACCACGACGGCAATGTCCTCCTGGACAGCTCTGAGACCGCCGAGACCCACCGCGTGCTCAAGGAATCCACCGCCTGGCTCCTGACCAGCGCCATGAAGGACTGCGTGACTAAAGGCACCGGCACCGTCGCCAATTTCGGCTCCACGGCCATCGCCGGCAAGACCGGTACCACCAACGACGACAACGACGTCTGGTTCTCCGGTTACACCAACACCTACACTGCCTCCGTCTGGGCAGGCTACGATGACAACCGTCATCTCTCCTCCTACGACGAGCTGAACCTGGCCATGGTCATCTGGCGTCAGGTCATGCGCGAGATCCCCGCCAATAAGAACTGGAAGGATTTCCCCATGCCCGACGGCATCAGCACCCGGACCGTCTGCCGCACCTCCGGCAAGACACCTCTGACAGGCTACTACAACTGCCCTACCATCACAGAATATTTTGCCAAGGGAACGGCGCCCAGCAAGAGCACGAAGTGCGACGTCCACCAGAAGAAATACGAGGAAGCCAAGAAGAAGGCGCAGGAAGAGGCCAAGAAGAAGGAAGAAGAAGAAAAGAAGAAAGCCGAGGAAGAGGCCAAGAAGAAGGAAGAAGATAAGGACAAGAAGAAAAAAGACGACTGATCCGAAGATTCGTCCGTAAAGAAAGACAGCACATGAAAAGGCTGCCGCACCGGTAAGGAATGACCGGTACGGCAGCTTTTTTATACGGATGCTATGCTGCCCGTTTTCGGGCATGAAAAAAGCTGCTGACGGGAATCGGACTCTACATGACCCGCATGAACACTGCCCCAAACAAGCGAAAGTAACATTTCTGTATCATAACCCCGGAAGGGTCTCTCCTCCCGGGGTTTCTGTTCACATCCAGCCCTTCGTCTTGAACGCCTTAGTCCAGCATCCCTTGCCAACCCATCCGTCCACGGTCTTCCCCTTGGCCTTCTGCCATTCCTTGGTATCCTTCTCGGATTTAGGCCCGAAGTATTTGTCCTGCGGCTCGATTCCGATGAGATACTGCCACAGCCCAACATGATCGCCCCTGTCACCCAGATGGATGTTTGGCAGGGTGATGGTGAGGGAGGTCTTCTTCGGCGTGACCTTCTGGCTGTCGGTGTACTTCGGGCAGATGAATCCACGGATGTTCTTCTGGTTTACCTTGACGGTCTGTCTCTTGACCTCGCCGCCACCGGCATTGCCCTCGATAGTCGTGAAGGATGTCGTGCCGTTGACCGTCTCCACAAATCCCGTGTGGTCAGGCCATCCCGTGTCGTCACCCGCGCCTGTCTTGTTGTCGTCCCAGTCGTACATGAGGATGTCACCCGGCTTCGGAACGTAGTCGTCCTTCTCTTGCCAGATGCCCATCTTCTTTGCTTTGTCTACCATATAGCCACAAGAGCATTCTGTCGGGATGATCGCGGTGTAGTTGCACATGATGGCTGCGGAACTAACGAAGGTAGCACACCACGGCTTGGACGTATCCATTTTCACGCCACGGGGCAACGTCTTCTGGCTGTTGTAGACCGTGATGATTTCCTTATGTTTTGCGGAGTAGTCCTTCGTTCCAAGGAAGGAGACTGCCTTGTCCACGATGACACTTCTATAGTATGCCATGTCCGATACCTCCATGTCGAATCCATCCACCATCTTATTCACATCGATGGGTCCTGATGCCCACGAGAACTTTCGGGTCCCATACTGCCACATCGCCACATCTCCGCCGTAGGTTAAGGTCGGATTCTGGGCCACCCAGGTATTCTTCACGACCCGATTGTCCAACTTAGACAGGTCCACGTTATTCTTGAGCCATGAAGTGTAGGAATACACCCCACACGGGATGCCCCACGACAGAAGTCTGTCGGAGAAGGTCCGCAGCAGGTGCGTCCGCTTGTCCTTGGACAGGCTGTCGGCACGTCCCTTGCGATTACTCAGCACGTTCTCCGTATCTATCAGCACAGGGAAGCGCAGGTCGAGACCTTGTATCTGTCCCCGCACCCAGACAGCCTCTTCCACAGCTTCCTCATTCGTGATGGGCGTAGGGAAGTAGTAGATGCCATACGGGATGCCGTACTGCTTCGCCTTCGCCAGATGCAGAAGGAACTTCGCGTCCATCGTTATCTTCTTGTAGGCGGGCTCGCCCTCTATACTGCCACGGTAACCGAGACGGATGACGACCGCCTCGACTTCCTTGGCGAACTGCGCCCAGTTCGTGATGTTGTTGTGTTCACTGATGTCTACGATATATTTTGCCATCAGAACTCTCCCCGCTTCTTCATACGGTTGACCTCGTTCTGCACGACCTGCCAGTCTGCGCAGAGTTTGGCACTCCGCTCCTCATCGTTGCCATACTTACCGGCTACGACATCCTTAGCAGCTTGGATGACCCACATGACCTTGGCTTGGACATCATCATAGTCATCGCCGAAGAATGCTTTACGGGCTTCGCCTTTACCGGCAAATTCATCGAGGACATAGTCGGCGGCTGCGCGGAGATAAGCATCCCGGTTGATCATGTAGCCCTGTGCCATGCTGTAGACCTCCTCTCCGTACTCCTTGCGCTTGACGGCGTTCCATGCCTCCATGGCCCTTTTCAACTCGACTGCTATGTCTTCTGTCGTCTTCTCTCTCACTGTGTCGTCCTCCAGATCGAAAGCGTGGACCGCTGTCCAGTAACCTGTATACTCGCCTCCTGCGAGGGAAGACGTGTCTACAGGCATGTAGTGGAGCGGGTTTTTGCTCTTTATGAAGCGGCTCCCGAAGTCCACGAGCCAGATCTTCCCGTTCTCCACGGCATAGACGATGGCGATATGCTTCCAGCCCTTCCCCTTCCAAGTCGAGGGCTTCGCCCTGTCTCTGACCGGCTGATTGAAAAAATGGACCATGTCTCCCGGACGCAGGTCCTTCTTGGCCGTCACCGGATGGCCGTACCGTGTGGCCCATGTAATGAAGTTCTCGGAGGCTGTCTTGTACAGCCCGAGCGCCCTCAGGAGCGTGTTCACGCCGTAGTTGCAGTTTGTCGTGACAACGGCGGGATCGTTCAGGATGGCCTTCAGGGTGCCGCCCTTGCACTTGCCCTTGCCGGTCCTGCGGAAAGCGTCGGAGGATCCGTTACCCCAGCGGTAGTAATGACCGGATCCGTCATTGCTGCTGGAGTAGTCGATCCCCCAGACAGCCATGTTCCCGGTCATGGCTCCGCATGCCTGCCTGAATGCAGACAGCTTCTTGCAGGTCCCGGTAGGAATGGCAAAACCGAGGGCCTTGACGTATGCGTCGTAGCCCCCGGCCTTCTTCATGTATGCGGTGTAGGTGTCAGCAGTGAAGTCTCGACAGTGATCACTGATCGTCTTCTTCTGCTGCTGTGTCCAGATATTCATAAGACTCTCCTCTGATCCGTGCGGCGTCGACCAGACCCTCTCCGAGGATGTATCCGAGGACGACCGCTCCCGCCATGATGATATCGATGATCTGCGCGGCCGTATCTTCCGTGGCTCCGCAGGCGACGGCGACGAGGGCCACAAAGCCACAGACCGCCATCCAGAACTTCCTACTGGTGAGCTTTCTGATGATGTCTTCCTTACTCATTCTCTGCGTCCTTTCTGGCGGCCTGTGTCGCCGTGATGATCGGGAGCTTTCGGCACTGCTCTACCATGGCCGCCGCTGTCCCGTTCCCACCCAGCTCGCTGTAGGGCTTGTACAGGTATTTATCCAAGTCCTCCAGCTCGTCTGTGGTGATGGCTCCTCTTCGCAAGTACTGCCCTGCCAGCCTGAAGATCTCCGCGTGGCCGAGGCCGAGCACCATCCTGTCCCGGGCTGTTTTAGCGGTTGACTTGCTCTGAATGTACGCCCAGAGTCCATTGGATCCGAGGACCGCCACGGCGATGATGACGAGCTGCTTGATAAGTTCCATAATGTCCATTGGTCGGTCCTCCTTATGAGAATATGATGCCCCAGTTTGAGAAGTGAATCGTACAGGCTGAATTGGTAGCCCCGCTACTGAATGCTGTTGACCATCGCATCCAGATATCTATGCCTACGGGTGACGGTGCGCATCGTAAGATAGACACGCCATTGTTTGGAACGTCTGCATTGACGGTCAACGTCGTTCCGTTGACATTGATAAACTGAAGGTAGCCTGTAAATGTGGCAGTCTGTACGTAGTCGGACACAGGCTTCGTCAGCGGAATGATGAACTTAATGTCCTTACGGCTGTTGAAGAATCTGCCAGTGAAGGTCATTGTATCATTCCACTCAACCGTGTCTCCCGGCTTGTAGGGCCACACTGCACTGTCCGGGGCCATCTCATAGTCTGGTTCGTTATACTCTCTGTGCTGTACTTGTTCACCAGATACTGTTTCGCTGACCGTCTTGAAGCGGTTGTTGAACAGTAGCGCAGAATCCATACTGGAGTTACCTGCGGCAATGTCCATGTCATTGTAGGCAGGAGTTATCAGCGCCTCAGACAGGTTCGGAATATCGTAGGTCTCTTGGTACTCAGAGGCAAGAAACTTGTTATAGGTGTACTGATAGCGGTCTTCTCTCCACCAGTAGTCTGCCCTTGCCCAAACGTACTTGTTATTCGCCGCCGTGGTATGGTCCGACAGGTACTGCCATATCTCGCCCTCTGTCATCCATTCCGTAGGTTGTGCGGTTGTGGACGAAGAGATTCCGTATGCATAAGTGCAAGCCGCTTCGTAGTTCACATAGGCGGCATCCAGATTATCGGCGGGGGATATTGTGACATCATATACTGTGTCGCAGTACGAATACATCGGGTCACTCGACCCTGTATCGTCCATGATCCAAACGTATTTATTCTCCGCCTCGGACGTATTCTCCTTGAGGTACTCTATCATCGCCTTGCGGAGGGTCCACTCTGTTGGTGTGGTAGACGTGTCATCGGACAGTGCGTACTTGAGGTAGTTGTGATTCGCCGCTCCGAAAGTATCTCCGAAGTCACAGGAAAAGTGCATCCCTTCTGGGCCGATGGTTACATACGGGCGAACATAGCAAACATCTTCCCGTGTTCTGCCGTCGGTCCTCTCGTCGCTGTTGGAGAGCGTTGTCTTGTACAGACCGAATGTCCTGTAAGTGTCGCCTTCAAGCCGGATACCCGCATAACCGTACGGCTCAACATCTTCCATACCCCCTACAAGTGTAGGGTCGAAAATGGAAGTCTCGTCTATACCCGCTTGCATATAAGAGGTCTTCTTCGTAGGGACAAGGTCAGAGTAGGAATCCCAGACATTCTCATGCTCTCCCTTTACCTCAAGAACGCCATCTTTGATGTTGACGTCTGTCTTCTGGAGCCACGAAATGCCACGGAAGTCGTTTTCCGCTATTTCTTCCCCATGTGACTGCCACTCACCCGAAGACAGATTCCAGAATGTATTCTCGTTCGGCCCCTGGATGTTGATGGTGGACAGATCACCCGTAGTGATTTTCCCGGCATCCAGTTGAGCAATCTTTGCGCTCTGAATCGTCGCATCTGCGATTTTGGCATTAGTAACAGCCAGATCTGATATGGCATTTGTGCCAAAGGTTTCTGCTGTCCACGACGAACCGGACCACGTATACATCTTGTATCCATCGTCTGTATCAAACCAGGTATCACCTGTCTGAAGTCCGACTGAAGGGTCGGGAGCGGATGCCCGGTGAAAGATTCTGTTCTTTCCGTTGGCAGCTGTGACAGCCCTCATCGCAGCAGTCTGCGCCTGAATGCTCTTGTCATATGCTGCCTTTACAGCCCTGCCGGTCGCGCCCAGGATAAATCCCACTTCTTCCGGACCAGGAGCAATTACCTGCGTCTGCCAGCCTCCGTCAAAAGTATGCACAATGGACATGCATGGTACGATAATTGTCAAATTCCCGGCTTCTACCTGCAGAACATCTGTAGCTTCTACGCGGGGATCTCCTAAGGCCAGGTTTACTGTGGATGGCCTGTACGTCAGCCCAATCAGTGCTTCTGACATCTGATTAAACAGGCTCTCTGTCATATGCTCATTTTCGATCTCCACGTTAATGTCTTCACCAGCTTCATAATAGACAGCTGGAGTAACAGAACCATCTTCATTCTCTATTTCCGGTGATACTATCACACGTACGCCACTGATCGTAAAATCATAGTCATTAGAGGTCGGAAGATCTCTCATTACATCACCATCTACTATCTTGGTGGCGACGTCAGTATATCTACCGACCCAAACGCTTCCTGTGGCCGTTTCCGTAGCATACCCACCTACAGCCCCCGCCAAAATCTCCAGCGCGTCTCTACAAGTCAGACCTGTCATCTCCCCGGTGATCTCGCCAGCGGCATCAATTTCCGGCGCAAAAGTCACGCTGACCCCGGTTTGAGAAGTAAGGGCCGCTGCAATATCGGAAAGCGTTTGTCCGGCAGGAGGGATAAATGTTCCTTCAAATTTTGAGCCAATCCTTCCCTGAGCGGTAAACGAGGTCTGATTTTCAGACGTCTCGGGCGCACCGCACGTGAAGTAACCGAGCGTAATATAATCATAGGTGTCATTAACTAACACTCCGACATCCAGTCGCAGCTCCAGACCCTGCAGGGCTGTCACCATTTCGCTCAACGTAACCTCAATATAACTGGCGTAGATTACCCCCGTCATAAAGGTCTGACCGCCGCAGGATCCAAGATGAACGGCAACGCTCTTAATGCTGCCACTCACATCCAGATTGTCGTTATATATCTTTACGTCAAAAGACCGGGAAGATTTTTCAATCTCCCCGGCAAAAGCTGTACTCGAATTGATCATACTAGCCCCTTATTGCTGAATTATAGTGACAGATGCATCTTTGCGATACGTCACGCCTCCGTGAGTTCCCAGGATAGAGCTTACTATATTCCCTCGATAGGATGTTATTGTTGCTTCGGTTCCATCGATATTGAGCGTAAACGGATGAAAGCCGGATCGAATACTTGACCGGATCAGCTGGTACTCTGTTTCTGTAAGCACGCCCCACTTAATCTCAAATGTCTGTTTCTGAGCGACCACATCTCCAATCATCTTGCCTGTCGTGGATCTTCCAGTGTTTGAGGACCAGATAACCTCATCGGTAGTGGTCACCTCTATCGGTGACGGAAGAATTACACCATTAGCCAGAATCGATACCATGCTTTTCTCCTTAAACAACGATCTCGCAGCGTCCTGTAGCCTGAGTATGAGCATTGATCAGATTTACAATACGCTTCCTAATATCCTGGCCGTCCAGGTATATAGGCTGATTTGAAATTATGTTCAAAACCACAAGTATATCCCTCAGGAGCGATATTGCTTCCCTAATGTTTCCACCTTCTGACGCTGAGGCCACTCTTGCAGCCATTGCTTCTAAAGAGGCAGTCTGTCGCGCCGCATGACTCTCTATAACAGCCAGATGCGGGACCAAGACAGATGAATCGAAGGATCCTGCGCGCGAAATCACCCTGGCTACACCTGATGCGACAGAGGCGGCGATCTGACTCTTATTCAGGACCTCTGTAGCGCCATTTACATTTCCAACAATTTCAGCACCATTTTCTCCAGCCAGGAACATTGTTCCATGGGCCTGACTGGTTCCTTCAGCATATTTATTGATGCCATTCCACCACGAGGGTCTGCCGTTCCCGGTAATGCTTCCACCAGAAGCGAAATAATTAACCCTTCCGTTTTTAATGATGCCGCCCTTAGCCACATTGAATCCTGCTGCCCGCAGAACCTTCTTTGCAGCATTATTGACATTATTGGCCACAGAAGCTGTTACCTTAAGAACTCTTGTTACAGTTCCGCCTTTGTTTTTTGAAGCGGTATACGCCTCACTGCTCCAGCTTCCTTTTTTTACAGTCTGTTCAAGCTTCCGCTTTACAGTAGCCTTTCCCTTTTGAGCGGCGCTCCAAGCATCGCCTGACCAGCTGCTTTTTGCTACAGTCTGCGACAGCGTACGGGCCACCGATCCTTCTTCAAGCTGAGAAGCTTTGAAGGCATCTTCTGTCCACGCGCCCTTTTTCAGGTTAATAGTTTTTGTTATCTCGGTGTTACTCGGGGAAAGCAGATTACTTAGCCCGTCAAGTATTTCGTTGCCTTTAAAAGCGTTCAGAGACTTTTCAAGTCCATCAAAGATCCCTTTCCCGGTTCCGGAATCACTGAATGCTTCCCCGAGACCGTCAAAAAAGTCTCTTACAGCGGGCAGTTTCTTAAACCAGTCGAGGGCAGTCTGGATCTTCTCTATCAGCCATCCCATGGATTCTATGATGCTATCTACCACAGTCAGAAAACCATTAAACAGATCCGCACACACCGTCACTGAGCCCGCAAGTGAAGTCCCTATCATATCTACGAGCACTGACAGAACGGGCATTAACAGTTCACTGAGCGATGAGATAACAGGTTTAAATACCTTCTCCCAATACTTATTGACAATATCTCCAAATTTTTCAACAGCCGGGACAACGTGGCCTGTAATCACATCGCCCCAAACTTCTTTCAATCTGTCGAGAGTAGGCTTCAGGTATTTATCGTATCCGTCCCTTACGTTTTGAACACAAACCGTCCAGGTTTCTTTCATGCTCTCGATCGTCGGCCTGATATGACGGTCAAACCATCCTGACCAGTATTCTTTGATGCCGTCTAGGTGTTCTTTTATTTTCTCTGCGAAACCTCTGATTTTGTCCGCAAGTGACGATGCTGCAGCTGACACGGCCCCGGCTTCGGACTGGAATGCTTCTGCGTCAATACCAGCCGCTGCAGTACCGGCCCCGCCGGTTCCTCCCGCCCCGGCTGACGCTCCGGCTGCACTGGTATCGTCCTGGATTTTCGTGATCTGGTCAAAGCCTTCCAGCGTCCTCCGGAGATCTTGTGCTGCCTTCTTGGCTCTTTTCGCCGCTCCAGACGCGGCACTGCCGACGCCGGTAATGCCGTTGATTGCATCTGCGGACGTATCAGTGATGTCGGAAAGCGCGCCTGTCACTGCACCGCCCATTTCGGCAGCACCTGCAGACGTGCCAAACAGAGCCTGCATGAAGTTCTTAAAGGCATTGGCTGCCTTTACCAGAACGCCCATAAAGCGGTTCAACGCCTGGATGGCAGGCCCGAGAGCGGCGATCAGTCCCTGCCCGATTGCCGCCTTCAGGGATTCAAACTGCAGGGTCAGCATCCGCGTCTGATTTGCCCAACCTGTCGATGTCCTGGAGAAGTCTCCGGATGCATCGTTCAGCTTGGCCAGAACGAACTGATACCGCAGGGAGACCTTTTCAGCCTCGGACATCTGGGCCGTGACCTTGCCGAAGCCATTTGCCATGGCAAAGGAGTCGAGCGCGTTCTGCGTCATCACGACGCCGAGGCTCTTCAGCCCTTCTGTCTCCCCTGTGAATACAGCTTTCAGCTTGTCAAAAGCCTCCTGCTGGTCCAGGTTATAGAAAGACGCCACATCGCCTGTGAGCTCTGTGAGCGCCTTGCTCATGTCATAGACTTCCTGCTGACCGAAGCCGAAAGCCTTGCCCATGGCGCCGAAGGTTCCCATGTACTGCTTGGCGACCTTCTCGGACATACCGATCGTAGTCGCCGCATTTTGAGCGAACTCATCGACCGTTTTATTCATCTTGCCGAAGGTGACGTCTACGACGTTCTGTACCTCCTCAAGATCAGAGCCGGCAGCGATCGCTTCTTTCGCGAAGTTAAAGATCTTCTTTGCTGCGAAGGCCGCAGCCATGCCGGCGGCCAGCTCGGCGCCCATCTTTATGAGAGCCTTGCCGCCGGAGCCAAAAACAGATTTCAGCTTGGACAGAAAAGAGCCGCCAGCGTTGGATCCGGATTTTGCGAACTCGTTCGAGAGGCCTTTGCTGCCTTCCTTGACCTTGTCGCGCATTCCCTTGTTCAGGGATTCTCCGCCCTTTTTGCCGACCTCTTCGGCGGCTTTCTCAAACTCAGGCGCCTGTTCCCTAATGGACTGACCCTCAATCTCGACGCCCAGCGATACCTTTCCGACTTCCATGTCAGCCATAGTCTTCACCTGCCTTCTATCAAAAAAGGCCGGTTGACTCAGCTGCTCTTCTGGCGCTCACTCTGCTCGTTGCCTTTGTTATGCTCGTATTTCAAAAGATGTCCGCATCTGGGGCATTTGATCTCGCCCTTTCCATACTCGATGAGCTGCAGGGTCCTGCCGCAGTTAGGGCATGTCTGCTTATGCATTCGTGCTCCCTTCTGCCATCGATAAAAAGGCCTGTTTCATGGATTCTAGGAAGGAATCCACCTCATTCTGTGGCATCTGTCTGGCTCTCCTGCTCCTCCAATCATTTCGGATCTTCCGCTGATCCTGACTGAAATTCTTCAGAACCTCCGGATCATCTTCGGACCTGATCGCGACGATCCTGCCAATCGGAGACTTGCTGTCCATTCCTTCCATGAACTGGGAAAACTCCTTCCACTTCATTCCGGACAGTTCTCTGGAAAGCCTTATCCCGTACTGGGACTGGAAGCTGGCCACGATCAGATTCCAGTCCTCATTAAGATCGTAGTACGGGTCTACTCTTCCCCCGGGTTTTCCTCATCCGGCTCAGTGCCGAATGCCATCTGCATCGCCGCAGACATGACCTCCAGCCAGTCACTGGCCTTCAGACGCAACTTCCGGAGCTTCTTCCGGTCGGCCTCACTGAACAGCAGACTCTCGGCTTTGGCAGCCGCAGCAATCTCCCCGTTCGTGTTGACGATCTCCAGAAGCTCCAGAACGACTTCCGCATCGGACTTGACCGTCACCTCCACATCTCTGATCTGGAGCACCGGGTCCTGGTCAAATTTCAGCTTGTCTGTAATGTTGTACTTCATATTCGTGGCTCTCCCTTCTTACCTTAGGGGGTGACTGTGGGCTTGCCGTTCGAGAGGATCTCGAATTCCAGTGGGCCGACATTCGTGCTGTCGCCGCTGCCGATGTTGGTGACGTTGATCACCGCGTCCGCGAAATGCACGACCGTGCCGTCCGGGAATGTCCAGTCGACGTCCTTCTCCGCGTCCCTGCCGTTCTTATGCCACAGACCGGCGACACAGTCATTGCCGGTATCGCCGATGTTGCGCTTGCCGGAGACCGAGATCGTCACGCTCTTGGCAGTAAGCAGCCTGCGTGCCCACCCTTCATGCTCGAAGGGATGCCACTCCTCCACGCCATTGTCGAACGACACAGAGAAGCTCTCCATGTCGGCGATCGTGCTCATGGCCGCCGTCTCGCCGCTTGCGGCGGTATTGATCTTGAACTGGTTCTCGTAGCAGGGGAATACTCCGCTCGATACACTCATTGTGATTACCTCCTGTAATAAAGATTGAAATTGATGACGTACTCATAGACGCCATCTGCGTCAGTGCCGATACCGATCGGCTCCGACACAGTCATCTGCAGATACTGGATATGCTGGTTCCCTACATCCAGGTCTCTTACCTCTACCAGCTTGTCCCAGAGAGCCCGCACAGCGGTCTCTGCCGCGTTTTTATTGCGCGTCCAGTGCAGGAGCAGGCTTATTCCCCGGACGTTATAGGAGCTGTTCCGAAGGCCGCCGAGGGCCATTACCGGACGTGTGCCGCCCGGTCTGTCATAGACTCCCAGGGACATCTCCTGTTTGTTGTCCAGCCGCCCGATGTAATAGTGTTCGGCCACATCCATCGTCTTCAGCCAGTCTTTGATCTGTACCAGGGTCATAGGCCTACCTCCCTTCTGAACAATGCTGCAAAGGTCTCTCCGGCAAAGCTCTCGTTCGCCCCGCCCTTCGCCCAATCGTTGAACCATCCTGCCTTTGCATTCGGGTTCTCGTCATGGCTGAAGCGATACTCCGGATGATAGTAAAGACGGCGCGCATAAGGCGTGGAGGAGACCAGATCCACATGCCCGGATGCTGCTTCTGTGTTGTCTACAAACGTGGCATCATTCTGCAGATGCCCGCTCGCAAAAGGGATCACCTGCGCCTGTACGACTTCCGTATGGATTGCTTCGGCTGTAAGCTCCAGCGCTCTCTGCGCAGCCGCATCAAGCTCCTCCAGTTTGTCGACATAGATCGTCACTTTTACGCCGGCCTTCTTCACTGGAACCTCACCTCCGTATAGTTGACAGTACCATCCGGGTTTCTGGCCTTGATTCCGTCACAGATCCGGCGCCTGGTTCCAAGAATGATGCCGTAGCCGGATGAGATGACCGGCAGGTCCGGGCAGATGTCCCCGTTGAAGTAGGCTCTGCCTGTGATCCGTACATATTTCTGCTCTGCCGTAAGGATCGTAGCGGCACCATCCTGCCAGTTGCATTTCAGATCTGCTTCCAGCGCGGTCAGCGGTTCGCCTTCCTCGCTGAGGCCTTCCTGTTCGATCACCAGCCGGATCGGTGTCCTGCAGACGGTATCCGGCACAAGATTTGGATATCTCATCGGCACAACCTCCTACAGCACAGTCCTGTCTGATTCAGGAGCGCGTACACATCTCTGCGCATAGCCACTCCCTTGTCGATGAACACATTCCAGCTGTCGCCGAAATCCATGCTCACACCGTTGATGGAGTAGGATGACAGCACAGAGCTGATCGCGTCGGCATTCTCTGCTTCAAAAGCAGCCTGCCGGCAGACCACCTCTTTGATAAGCTCCTGCTGGAAGGCAGTGAGGTTGCTGAACCCTGCCTCTACGATCCTGTTGTAGGTGAGGCTGTCGATATGCCTGGAAGCCTGACGCAGATCAGCTTCTGACACTTCTGCTTCATCAGGCAGGATCTGCCCGTATTCTTCCACTGTCACGTAAGGCTCATAAGCCATATCAGACCTCCTTCTTCCTGCTCCTTGCCTTCGGCTTTACTTCTTCCCTGCTCTTTTCTTCCGGTTCCTCCACAAGGTAGCCGTGTTCCCGGAACCATTCGACGAGGCGAGGATTGTCAGTGCTGCCTTCGCCGTTTAAAAAAGCCACACCGGCACTGACACCGGTGTAGCTTCTATTCGGCGCGATGATCCGCGTCATCAGGCCACCTTGATCTTACGGAAGACGCCTGCCGCCTTGGTCGCCTTGAGGACGATCGCCGCGTTCATCTCGACCTCACCCTTCTTCACAGCGCCAGCGGTGCTGAAGTCCGGAAGCCAGGTCTGGACCGGTGCGACGCCTGCGAAGGACACCGCATGCAGGCCATCGAGACCGAGACGTGCCACATACAGGGACGTCTCACCGGAAGTGCCATCGGTCGCGATGACATCGTTGTTGGAGCCAGCCTTGGCCTTCATGTCGACGAACGGGATGTTGCCGTAGGACTCAACCTGCTCGCCCCAGGTGCCCTTGGTGACCTGGTACATGGATGCGCGTCTCGCGCAGGCACGGAGCCGGGCGATCAGCTTGGTGTTGCCCATGATACAGGACGGAGTGCCGTCAAGGCCCATCAGGAACTCATCGAGCATGTCGAGGAAGACCTTGTAGTTGGCATCGATCTGGGCGGAAGTGGACAGGTCGATCGCGCTGCCGGAGGCATTGAACTCCGTGGAGCTGCCGGTCACAGCCTTGTCCAGGCCGTCGAAGGCGTTCGCGTTGGTCGCGCTGTCGCCGTTGATGAAGGTGTCGTTGAACAGCGCCTGAGCGGCCTTGATCTTCTGGGCCTGCTGCAGCTCGATCTCGGACACGATGCCGCCGAAGTTGGCCAGCACACGGTCGATCTCATAGGAGCCGCCGAAGACCTTGATGTCGGTCGTGAAGCGCTGCTTGGTGACCTCATTCGGCGTATACTCGGTGTTGATCGCTCTGAAGGCAGCGGTGGGCTGCGTCAGAAGACGAGTATAGGCATAGGTCGGGGTCGCGCCGCCTCCCGTGGGAGAGACGCAGTCGTCGAAAGTGATGTGCTCAAGGATCCAGTTGTTCTTCTGGAACTCATCGATCACTCCCAGCTGCAGGTCGTCCTGCACGTTCTTCTTAGCTTCTGCAAGTGTTACGGGCATAATTTACCTCCTCATGATGTGGCGGATCCTCCGCCGTTCTGTGCATTGAGTTTTGCCGCAATGGCGTCTCTCATGGAAAGCTGCTTGTCTCCGTCGCCGCCAACTCCGCCGCCGGCATTGCCGCCTTTGACAGATCCGACGCTGAAACCTGCGCCTCCCTTGCCTCCCTTATCCGGCTCCTTGGCCTTGAACAGGAAAGGCTTGCTCTCACGGAGTGCCTTCAGCTGCTCCTCGAGGCCTGTGACCTTGCCATCCTCGCCGAGGATCACTTTGGTCTGGTCCACAAGACCGGCCACCAGCTCCGCGTCCTGGGCGTCGGTGATCCCGAGCCGGATCGCGTTCGACAGCTTCATGGCCTTGATCTGGGCGGCATACTCCGTGTCCTTCTGTTTGGCCGCCTCCTGCAGCTCCGTGATCTGCTTTGTGAGCTCTTCATTGCTCCCTGCGGTCTTCTTGAGAGCCTCAAGGTCATCCTCTGCCTTCTTCTTCGCGGTCTGGAGGTTCTTTTTCTCCTCGTTGACCTCGTCAAAGCGGTTCTTCGGGACAAAGCCCTTGAGCTCTTCCGCAGATGCAGCAGCGGCCTTCTCCGCCAGATCAGCTGAAATACCTAATGCGACAAATTCTTCTTTCTTCATCTCTGCTCCTTTCAGATCATTGTTTTTTCGAGGTTCAGTCCTCGGCTTCTGTCTCTCCATTTTGCGTCCGGAGATACCAGAGGGACGAGGCCGCCTGCCGGAGTCGAACCGGCATATGCAGGAGAAAAGGAGGGATGCGTATCCGAGCAAAGCTCCTGACTGTTCCGACAGCGAGGACGGCAACAAAAAAGCGCCTTGGTAGGCGCCATGACGTTATCAGGGTATTCAAAGTTTTTTAGGGTCTGAGTTTCTTATGGTCTGGTTTTAGGGTCATTCCGTAGGGGCCGGTTTTAGGGTCTGGTTTTAGGGGCAGTCTTTCGGGGCTGCCCTTTTTGTACGAAAAAAAGGAAGGGCAGCCTTACTCCGGTTGTCCTTCCTGTCTCCTTCTTCTAAGATGAGTTTGCCACAAGCATCTTTGAAAGGAGGATATATGGATAGTATCACACAATTGCTGGACTTAGAAGATTCTGACATCATCGTTTCGGAAACCCGGATACAAGGACGGGTCAAGACATTGACTCTGGAGACTCCGCCTGCTGCTCATTACTGCCCTCAATGCAGCTTCCGTATGCATTCCCGAGGCATTAAAAAGCGAAGCATCTCTCACCCGATCCTGCAGGACGGCTACGAACTGCGGCTGATCCTGAAACAGCGTCGCTGGCGATGTACGAACCCTGATTGCGGGTACGAAACCAACGAGCACTTCCGTTTCGTAAACAAGCAGCGTCGGAGCA
>DGGX01000149.1:7517-11963 GCA_002392385.1 Lachnospiraceae bacterium UBA3863 | reverse complement strand
GGTTGACTGTGTCCAGCTCCGCTGTGAGGGAAGCCGCCTCTCCCCGGAGACGGGCCTGTTCCTCCCGCAGGGCAGCCGCCTCTTCCGTGAGTTCCTGTATGGTCAGGGGCTCTGTCTCCGCAAGATCCGCCTCCGCGCGCAGAGACGCGGCATAGGCGGGAGACAGCCCCTCTCCGCCCGACGCGGCCCTGCGGGCCGCCTCTTCATGCGCCTTCTCCAGATCGGCGCACCGGGCCTTGAGCTGCCGTTCCCTGTCCCGCAGCCGGGTCAGTCCCGGCACACTGGCGGCAGCGTCCAGATCTGCCTGGAGACGGCGGCTCTCTGTCCGCAGGGAACGGAAGGCGTCCTCCGCCTCCCGCAGGGCCGCTTCCGTCTCGTCCGCCCTGGTCCGGAGACTGCGGAGTGCGGAGCGGGACTCCTTCAGCTCTGCCTCCAGCGCGGCTGCGCTCCGTTCGGTCCTGTCTGCCCGGAGGGTGAGCAGGAGAGCACACCCGGTCACCGCCGCGGCGATGAGTCCGACGGCCGCGGCCGGCCCGCCCTTATGGCTGAAGGCCAGAAACAGGCAGACCAGGAGCAGAAGAATGCCCGCGGCGCCCGCACCTGCCCGCAGGGGAAGACGGAGGAAGGGACTCTTCAGGATCTGCCGCAGGGTCCGCAGCTGTGCCTGGTCCTCCCAGAAGGCGGTCTGGAGGGACCGGCCCTCCTGCCGGGTCTCCCGGAGCTCCCGGTTCAGCCGACGGCGCTGTCTGTCAGTCTCCCGCAGACGGCTGCGGACCAGGAGCAGACGTTCCTTGAGGACGGGATAGGCGGCTGCTGAGGGATCGTCCGCGGCGGGACGGGCCATTTCCGCCTCCACCTCCGCCAGCTGCAGACGGGCGCTGTCCAGCTGGGCCTGCAGGTTCTGCGCCTCACTCAGGGCCAGTGCCTGCTCCTGGTCCTGCATGGCCTGGGCCTGCAGGATCCGCCGGGCCTCCAGGGCCCTGCCCAGAGCGGCGGTCCGCTCCTGGAGCCGCACCGTCTCCTCGTCGATGACCCGCAGCCTGTCGGTATCCTCCGCCAGCTGCCTTCGCAGGCGGTCAGACCTTTCCTCCAGGACAGGGGCCTCCAGGGACTGGGCCTTCAGCCGGTCAGCCCTGTCCTGGGCCGCCCGGACCGGACTGTTCTTCCTGTCGGGCCGCAGCGCCTCCGCTTCTCTGCGCACCCGGGCGATGGCCTGGCCGCAGCCGCGCAGGGCCTCGTCCTGCCCCTCGGCATCGGTGATCATGGCCCGGATCCCGGAGGAGGGAGCGGACAGGGCGGCGACGGATCCCTCTCCGACTGCCCGCCGGCTGTCGCCCCCGGCCGCGGTGGGCTGGGCGTGATAGAGGGTCTCCCGGAAGGCTGCCGCGTCGATGCCCAGGATGGCCTGGCCCAGATCCTCGCCGTAATCGGAGCTGGGCATATTGGTGCGGTCGTCGAAGAGGAGGAAGACGTCCTCTTTTTTCTTCATGCCGAAGGTCCGCTGGACCCGGTAGCGCCGGCTGCCCACGGAGAAGACCAGGCTGCCGCCGTATACACCGCCTGCCCAGGGACGGTACTGGGCCCTCTCGCCGGGAGCGTTCCTGCGGCGGCTGTCCTCCAGACCGTAGAGCATGGCGCAGAGAAAGGCCGCCAGGGTGGTCTTGCCGCTTCCGTTGGGGGTACAGATCACTTCCAGATGCTCATCGAAGGACCGGTCCACAGCCTGGAGCCGGCCGAAATTCTCTATATGTACGGAGTGCAGCTTCATAAGAGCACCTCCTTGTCTCCCCGCAGGGCGGCCAGGCCGGCCCGGATCACCTGCCCCTTCTCCCGGTCCGTCAGATCCTCCCGGGCCTGGACGGTCCGCACGAAGGCCCCGGGGAAACCGGGATCATACCGGTATTCCTCGTAATCCACCGCGTCCGTGGTCTGGTCCAGGATCTCCAGATAGAAGAAGAGGCCCTCGAAGCTGTGCAGGAGATAGGGGAGGCTCTTCTCCGCCTCCGCCGGATACTCGCCCACCAGCCGCAGGCGCAGGAGGTCGTCGGTGGACAGATCGCTCTCCGCCAGGACGTCCCGGACGCGCTGGGCCAGGTCATAGCTGGAGGCGCAGCCGTCCGCGGAGACCGCCAGATCATAGAAGGTCCGCCTGGCGCAGGGACGGAATTCGCTGCGCAGGAGACCCTCCCCCGCAGCGCCCCCCTCGAAGAGGGTATGGACCCAGTAGCCCCGGGGTCCGCACTCGTCAAAACCGCGCCCCTCCATACAGCCGGCGCAGATATAGGTGCCGCGGCTGTCCAGCCGTCCCTGTCCGGGGATATGGATATGCCCCAGGGCCAGGAGATCGATGTTCCTGCCCTGTAGGAGGGCCTGGGGGATCTCCTCCGGGCCCGGGCCGGAGGCCCCGCTGCCGGCGGTCAGCTGACCGTGGAGCATCACGATATTGACGGCCTCCGGGGAGAGGGTGAGAGAGGAGAGCAGGGCCGCGGTCCCCCCGGCGGGGGGCGGAGAGATCTCCGCGCCGGTGATCACCACCGGGACGGGCCCTCCCTCCAGGGTGTAGGAGGTCCAGGAAGGTCCGAAGACATGAAGACCGGGCAGGGATGTGCCGGCGGCCTCCGCCAGAGCATTTCCCCGGTCATGGTTGCCCCGCAGATAGTAAACGGGCAGAGACGGATGCGCCGCAAGAGCGTCCCTCACCACGGCCGCGGCCGTGGCGGAGACATGATCCCTGTCAAAAAGGTCACCGCAGAGGAGAACGGCATCAGCGTTCTCCTCTGCGGCGGTATCCAGAAAATGTTGAAAGGTGAGAAGCAGTTCATCGCGCCGGATCTGCGCTTTTACAAGATCGAGCCGGCTGTCCGCCGGCGCGTCCAGATGCAGATCGGCACAGTGAAAGATTTTCAATGGCAGCCTCCTGTATTATCCGTTTCAGCAGATCTCCGCGTGCAGCTGCTGCAGGGACTTGATCTGAGCCTCCGGATGGGTCTGCAGATATTGGATCCCCTTGGCGGTAGCTCTCGCGGCGGCCATGGTGGTGATGTAGGGGACCTTGGCCTTGATCGCCGCCTTGCGCAGGTAGCTGTCGTCGTGCCGGCTGTCCTTGCCCGCCGGGCTGTTGACGATCAGATCGATCTGGCCGTTGGTGATCATATCCAGAATATTGGGCCGGCCCTCATAGATCTTGAGCACCTTCTCGGCGGCCGTGCCGCTCTCGCGGATGAGGTCGCAGGTCCTGCCGGTGGAAAGGATCCGGAATCCGCAGGACGCGAAGATAGCGGCGATCTCCGCCACCTCGGGCTTGTCCTTCTCGTTGACGCTGATCAGGACGGTGCCGTGCATGGGCAGGACAGACTGGGTCGCCTCCTGGGCCTTGAAGAAGGCCTCGCCGTAGTGGGGAGACATGCCCAGGACCTCGCCGGTGGACCGCATCTCAGGTCCCAGCAGAGGATCGACCTCCGGGAACATGTTGAAGGGGAAGACCGCTTCCTTGACGCCGTAGTAAGGGATCTTGCGTTCCTTGAGCGCCGGAACGGGCGAAGGCCTGCCGGTCAGCTCCATGGTAGCGATCTCTGTGGCCAGGGGCACCATGCGGATGTCGCAGACCTTGGAGACCAGCGGCACGGTACGGGATGCCCTGGGGTTGGCTTCCAGGACGAAGACCTTGCCGTTCTCAATGGCGTACTGCATGTTCATGAGACCGCGGACGCCCATTTCCACAGCGATCTTCTTGGTATAGTCCTTGATGGTCTGCAGGTTCTCCTCCGAGATATGGACGGAGGGGATGATGCAGGCGGAGTCGCCGGAGTGGATGCCCGCCAGCTCGATGTGCTCCATGACAGCGGGGACGAAAGCGTGCTCGCCGTCGCAGACCGCGTCCGCCTCGCACTCCAGGGCGTGGTTGAGGAAACGGTCGATCAGGATGGGACGGTCAGGGGTGACGCCCACGGCTGCCTGCATATAGTCGGCCATGGTCGCGTCGTCGTAGACCACCTCCATGCCGCGTCCGCCCAGAACGAAGGAAGGACGCACCATGACGGGATAGCCGATCCGGTTGGCGATGGCGATGGCCTCATCCACGGTCGTGGCCATGCCGGCCTCCGGCATGGGGATGCCCAGCTTGTCCATCATGGCACGGAAGAGATCGCGGTCCTCCGCCAGATCGATCACCGAAGGGGCGGTGCCGAGGATCCTGACGCCGTTCTTCTCCAGATCATCGGCCAGGTTCAGAGGCGTCTGGCCGCCGAACTGGGCGATGACGCCCAGAGGCTTCTCCTTGTGGTAGATGCTCAGCACATCCTCCAGGGTCAGAGGCTCGAAATAAAGCTTGTCCGAGGTGTCATAGTCCGTGGAGACCGTCTCGGGGTTGCAGTTTACGATGATGGTCTCGAAGCCCAGTTTCTTCAGGGCCAGAGAGGCGTGGACACAGCAGTAGTCGAACTCGAT
>DGGX01000149.1:0-7439 GCA_002392385.1 Lachnospiraceae bacterium UBA3863 | reverse complement strand
GATCATGATCTTGGGCTTGTCGCTGACGGGATCCTTGTCCTCGCCGCTGTAGGTGGAGAAGAAGTATTCACTGTTCTCCGTGCCGCTGACATGGACGCCCTCCCAGCGCTCGGTGACGCCCAGGGCTTCTCTCTGTCCGCGCACAGCGTCCTCGGACACGCCCAGAAGCTGGGACAGATACTTGTCCGAGAAGCCGTCCTTTTTAGCCTGGATGAGGAGAGCGTCGGGCAGGAGAGAACCCTTGTGGGTGAGGATCTCTTCCTCCTCCTCGACCAGCTCCTTCATCTGCTGGATGAACCACCGCTTCACATGGGTGGTATTGTAGATCTCCTCCACGGAAGCGCCCTTGCGGAGGGCCTCATACATGAGGAAATGCCGCTCGCTGGAGGGGGTGATCAGCCGTCGGAGGAGCTCCTCGCGGCTCAAAGTGTCGAAATCCTTCACATGTCCGAGACCGTAGCGGCCGGTCTCCAGGCTGCGGATGGCCTTCTGGAAGGCCTCCTTATAATTCTTGCCGATGCTCATGACCTCACCGACGGCGCGCATCTGGGTGCCCAGCTTGTCCTCGACGCCCTTGAACTTCTCAAAGGCCCAGCGGGCGAACTTGATCACGACATAGTCGCCGTCCGGGACATACTTGTCCAGGGTCCCGTACTTGCCGCAGGGGATATCCTTCAGGGTCAGGCCGGCAGCCAGCATGGCCGAGACCATGGCGATGGGGAAACCGGTCGCCTTCGAGGCCAGGGCGGAGGAACGGGAGGTGCGGGGGTTGATCTCGATGACGATGATGCGGTCAGATACGGGATC
The DNA here is from genome assembly GCA_002392385.1 of Lachnospiraceae bacterium UBA3863. Taxonomy (GTDB): domain Bacteria; phylum Bacillota; class Clostridia; order Lachnospirales; family Lachnospiraceae; genus CAG-791. The sequence goes on along the minus strand of DGGX01000149.1, from coordinate 6,632 downwards.
ATGGGCGAACTGCACGTTGGTGCCGCCGATGACCTGCACGCTGTCCACGATCTTGTAGGCCTGCTCCTGCAGACGCTTCTGGACCTCTTCGGAGATGGTCAGCATGGGGGCCGCGCAGAAGGAATCGCCGGTATGGACGCCCATGGGATCGATATTCTCGATGAAGCAGACGGTGATCATATTGCCGTCTGCGTCACGGACGACCTCCAGCTCCAGCTCCTCCCAGCCGAGGATGGACTCCTCCACCAGAACCTGGCCCACCAGGGAAGCCTGCAGACCTCTGGCGATGACCGTCTTGAGTTCTTCCTTGTTGTAGACGAGACCGCCGCCGGCGCCGCCCATGGTGTAGGCGGGACGCAGGACCACGGGATAGCCCAGTCTGTCGGCGATGGCGAGACCGTCCTCCACACTGTAGGCCACGTCGCTTCTGGCCATCTCGATGCCCAGGGAGTCCATGGTCTTCTTGAATTCGATCCTGTCCTCGCCGCGCTCGATGGCATCCACCTGCACGCCGATGACCTGTACGCCGTACTTGTCAAGAATGCCTTCCCGGCTGAGCTCGGCGCAGAGGTTGAGGCCGGACTGGCCGCCCAGATTGGGGAGCAGGGCGTCGGGACGCTCCACGGCGATGATCTGCTCAAGACGCTTTACGTTCAGCGGTTCGATATAGGTGACGTCTGCCGTCTCCGGGTCCGTCATGATGGTGGCGGGATTGGAGTTGACGAGAACGATCTCATATCCGAGTTTCTTCAGTGCCTTGCAGGCCTGTGTGCCTGAGTAGTCAAATTCGCAGGCCTGGCCGATGATGATGGGACCGGACCCGATGATCAGTACCTTGTGGATGTCAGTTCTCTTAGGCATAGGACTCCTCTTCAGTCATAAATAGCTGGTTGATGAAGCATTTTGTTTATTATAGTGACTTCTCATCGGAATGGCAAGAAAACTTGCTCTCTATGCATAAGAATAGTTATAATTCATATGATATGCATTTGAGGGCGGCGCCGGTGGCAACAATGTGTCCATAGGGACTGCCCGGAAGTCATAAGAGCATCAGGTCAGGAGGACTGCGGGATGAAAAAAGTAGTTGTTTTTGGCGGAGGAACAGGGCTTTCCTGTCTGCTTTCAGGGCTCAAGCTCTTCCCCGTGGATGTCACCACCATCATTGCCGTCAGCGACAACGGGTCCAGCACCGGCGTCCTCAAGGAGGAGCTGGATATACCGGCGGTCGGAGACGTGGGCAAGGTCCTGCTCTCCATGGCCAATGTGGACGATGATTTTGTCAGGCTCCTGCGCTACCGCTTCAGCCGGGAGGGGTCTCTCCATAATCACCCTGTGCGCAACATCATGCTGGCGGCCCTGGTGGACCTGAAGGGGAACCTCACGGAGGCCACCCGCTATATGGCCGGCCTGCTCAATGTCCGCGGGACGGTCCTGCCCCTCACCGAGGAGAAGGTGGACCTGGTGGGAAGAGGCGAGGGAGAGGTCTTCTACGGGGAGGAGGCGGTGAGCCACAATATCCGCAGTATCCGGAGACTGACCTATGACCACGACATCACCGTGCGCAGCGAGGTCCAGGAGAGGATCCGGGAGGCAGACCTGATCATCTTCAGCCCCGGGAGCCTCTACACCAGCATCCTGCCCCACCTGCTCTCCGAGGAGGTCCGGGCAGCCATCTGCGCCGCGCAGGCCCCCCTCATGTATGTGGGCAACCTGGTGACCCAGCCGGGCGAGACGGACGATTACACCATGTCTGCCCATGTCCGTGTGCTGAACCGTTATCTCCGGGACAGGCACATCGACCTGGTGATCGCCAATGACACGGGGAAGGCCAGGATCGATCCCGAGATCGCGGAGCGCTACCTGCGCCTGGAGAACAAACAGACCGTCCTGCTGGACCGGGAGGAGCTGGAGCAGCTGGGCGCGGAGGTCATTGCCGACGATATTTTCCGCATCGAGGAGGAGAGGATCCGCCACGATGCCCTGAAGACGGCCTACCTGATCTTCTCTTATCTCATGCGGTGAGGACAGACGGCAGACTATATAATATGAAGAAAGAACGGAGACAGACATGAAGGCAGAACTGAGCACACTGTGCTACATGGAGCGGGACCACGCTTATCTGATGCTGCACAGGGTCTCGAAAAAGAAGGATATCAACAAGGATAAATGGATCGGCGTGGGCGGCCATTTCGAACAGGACGAGAGCCCGGAGGAGTGCCTCCTGCGCGAGGTGCGGGAGGAGACAGGCTATACACTGACATCCTGGCGTTTCCGGGGGATCGTGACCTTCGTTTCCGGAGATGGCGTGACTGAATATATGCACCTCTTCACGGCGGATGCCTGGACCGGGGAGCCCGCGGCCTGCGACGAGGGCGTCCTGGAATGGGTCGACCTGGACATGATCGGGTCCCTGGAGCTCTGGGAGGGAGACAGGATCTTCCTGCAGCTGCTGCGGGAGGACGCGCCCTTCTTCTCTCTCAAGCTCTGCTATGACGGAAAGGGAGGACTGACCGGGGCGCAGCTCAACGGAAAAAGTCTTTCCCTGCCACTATGAATACGCTATAATACCATAGAATGTTTATGGGACATCATTTTTGCCCCCTAAGACAGGAAGGATCATTATAAACAGAAGGATATCGGTAAATATATGAAGAGCAGAGAGATCATGAGAAGACTGGCGGTCATCGTTATGTGCGGCGTGCTCGGCCTGAGCGCGGCTGCCTGCGGGAAGAAGGAAGAGGCCCCGGCAGAAGAGGAAGCACAGGAGGAGCCGGAGGAACCGGAAGAGGATCCCGAGCCGCCGGCCATCGTACATGAAGAAGGCAAGTATTATGTGGGCGTGATCCTGGAGGTGGACTGCGAGTCCTACCGGGCAGCCCTTCAGGGGTTCCAGGATACCCTCACGGAGACACTGGGCGACCGTGCCGTTCTGGACGTCCGGATCGGCGGCGACCGCAAGCGCTGCGCGGAGCTGGCCCAGCGCTATATCGATGAAAAGGACGACATGATCCTGGCCATCGGAACCCTGGCCCTGGAGGAATCCGCCAAGGCCACGGATTCCGTGCCTGTCATGGGCCTGTGCGTCGGCGACTATGTGGTGACCGGCGCGGCGGCCACGAGAGAAGAGCCCGGCGCCAATGTCACGGGCGTGGCGGACATTCCCCCGGTCAACGACCAGTATAAATTTATTTCCGAGGCCCTGCCGGAGGCTAACAAGATCGGCATGGTCTACGGGACGGAGGTGGACTCCACCTACCAGATCGAGATGTTCAGCCGCTATGCCCAGGAAGCGGGTTTTGAGTGCATCCGCTACCGCGCGGAGGACGAGGACAGCCTCAGACAGGCCCTGGAGAAGGCCTGCACGGAGACGGACTGCCTCTACCTGACCACGGATGCCCTGCTCCTCAACCACACGGATATGATCCGGGAAGTGACTGTGGAGAGGAAGAAGCCTGTCTTCACCTCCGACAGGGGCATGTGCCGTGTCTGCGGCCTCCTGTCCTTCGGCGTCAACTATGAGAAGACCGGCAACCAGGCCGGCACCATGTCCGTGGAGATCCTGACCAGAAATGAGGGAGAGCATCCGGCCTCCTACGGCCGCACCTCCACCATGCGGGCGGAGACCATGAAGGGGACCTCGGTGGGCTACTGCAACACGGTCATCGGCGCGGCCATCGGCTGGGAGAACACCACGGAGATCAGAGAACTGGACGTACCCGCCGACCTTCTGACAGGCGGCACCGAAGCTGCCGGTGAGGAGACCTCGGAAGGTGACAACGGCGGGGAGGAAGGTAAATGAAGCTGCTGCTGGCAGAGGATGAAGCTGCCATGAGCGAGGCCGTCAAGGACGTTCTCGAATACCACAAATACCAGGTGGATGCGGTCTATGACGGCCGGGAGGCCCTGGACTATATCCGCGGAGCTTCTTATGACGGGATCATCCTGGACATTATGATGCCCCGCATGGACGGACTGGAGGTCCTGCGCACCATCCGCGCGGAGGGCGTGCACACCCCCGTCCTGCTGCTGACCGCCAGGGCGGAGGTGGAGGACAGGATCCGCGGTCTGGATCTGGGCGCGGATGACTACCTGCCCAAACCTTTTGCCATGGGAGAGCTGCTGGCCAGGATCCGGGCCATGCTGCGGCGCCGGGAGGACCTGAAGCCGGATGTCCACAGCTTCGCGGACCTGACGCTGGATCCCGCCACAGGCCTTCTGGCCTGCGGAGACAGGAACGTGACCCTGACCGGTCTGGAGTACAGGCTTATGGAGACCCTCCTGCTCAATCACGGGATCTGCCTGTCCACAGACGACCTTCTGGAGAAGGTCTGGGGCTATGATTCCGACGCGGAGACAGGATCGGTCTGGGTCTACATCTCCTATCTGAGGAAGAGACTGCAGACGGTCGGTTCCCGTGTGAAGATCACGGCGCGCAGAGGTATCGGGTACACTCTTACAGAATGAGCAGGTGCAGGATGACAGGTATGGTCAGGACATTGCAGAGGCGTTTCATAACGGCGGCCATGGCTGCCGTTACCGTTCTGCTCCTGGTCCTTGTCGGCGCCATCAACGGACTCCACTGGGTCTCCATCCGCTCCGACGAGAGCAGGGTCCTGGAGATGCTGGCGGACAACGGCGGCATACCGGGCGACCTCCCGGACGGCCGCGGAGATATGCGGACAGAGCCGCCCGGACAACACACAGAGTCAGGGCGGACCGGGGACAGAGCACCGGCAGATACAAAGGAAGAGAATGCCTCCGGAAGGCGGGGGTTCCTGCGCGTGGGGCGTTTCACCATGGATAACGCCATGTCCATGCGCTTTTTTGTGGTCCTTTTCTCAGAGGACGGGAGCGTGGCCAGGACGGATACCTCCCATATCTGGTCCGTCAGCGCGGACCAGGCGGCGGAGATGGCGTCCGAGGTCAGGGACAGCGGGAAGGCGGCGGGAAGGAGCGGGGACTTCCGCTATCTCGTGCAGGAGAACACGGTCGTCTTTCTGGATGTGTCCGAGCAGGAGAACACAGTCCTGACGGTCCTTCTGATCTCGGCCCTGATCGCGGCCGTGTGCTGGCTGCTGACAGGCCTGCTGGTGACGATCCTGTCCGGGAGAGCCATCGCTCCCGTGGCCCGCAATATTGAGAAGCAGAAGGAATTCGTGACCAATGCCGGCCACGAGATCAAGACGCCGCTGGCCATCATCTCCGCCAATGCCGAGGCCCTGGAGCTCTTCAACGGGGAGAACAAGTGGACCCGCAACATCCGCACGCAGGTGACCCGGCTCAACGGCCTCATGCAGGAGCTGCTGACCCTCTCCCGCATGGACGAGATGAGAGATGTCCGCAAGGAAGCGACAGACCTGACGGCCCTGGCCGCCGAGACAGGCCGGCAGTTCACGGAGAGCGCCGCCGCCCGTCAGGTGAGCCTGCGGCTGCCCGGGGAGGACGACGCCCCTGTCACCGCCATGGCCGACAGGGAGATGCTGAGACAGCTGATCAGCATTCTTCTGGACAATGCGGTCAAATACACACCCGAGGGAGGCAGGATCTGTCTGGAGACAGACACCGCGGGCGGCCGGGCCGTCCTGCGGCAGTACAACACCATTGCGCCGGGCACCCGGGAGCAGGATCCCTCGAGACTTCTGGACCGCTTCTACCGCAGCGACAAGGCGAGAACACAGAAATCAGGCGGTTACGGGATCGGCCTGTCCGCCGCCCGCGCCATCGCCGAGGCCAACGGTGCTGTTCTGTCCGTGTCCTATCCGGACGTACAGAATAAAGAACAGGGCGATCAGGAAGACAGGATTCTTTTTACACTAAAGTTCTGAAAACTGTGCTATAATCACTTGTTGGAATGTGTGAGACGTCTGCGGCCATGAAGTTCGGCCGGCAAGACTGCACAGAATCTGGACCTGTAACAGACTTATAATACAGACATAAACACAGGAGGTTTCAGACATGGGCAGTGAGTCAAAGTCGGGAATATTGCGTGAGGCGATCCTTTCGGAGTACAGGAGCGTGAGGCAGTTTGCCGTCCACATGCATATACCCTACAGCACACTGGTAACAGCATTGGAGCGCGGCGTGGACGGTATGGCCCATTCGACGGTCATCCGGATCTGCCAGGAGCTCAGACTGAACCCGGTGGATTTCAGCAGACTGGAAGAGGGAGACGGCCTCTCCGAACAGATCGTCACCAGACAGGTCATGGACCGCTACAGACGATTCAACGGGGCCGGCCGCCGCAGGATCCTCGAGCTGATGGATGAGTTCTCGCAGATCCCCGCCTACACGGTCGGAGCAGACGAGGAAGAGCAAAGCAGAGGAGCGTAAAGCATGTATTATGATTATCTGGTAGTCGGCGCAGGCCTGTTCGGCGCAGTCTGGGCCCATGAGATGAAGGAACGCGGCAGACGCAGCGTCGTCATCGACCGCCGTCCTCATATCGCGGGAAACATTTATACAGAAAAGGTGAACGGCATCCATGTGCACCGCTACGGTGCGCACATCTTCCACACCTCCGACGAGGAAGTGTGGCAGTACGTGCAGAAGTTCGCCCGCTTCAACAATTTCATCAATTCCCCTGTTGCCCGCTACAAGGATGAGCTCTACAATCTTCCTTTTAATATGAATAC
>DGGX01000227.1 GCA_002392385.1 Lachnospiraceae bacterium UBA3863 | reverse complement strand
CCGGGATCCGCGTCGTCAAGGCCCTCAGCAAGGAAGAATACGAAAAAAGACGCTTCGATGAAGCCAACCGCGCAATGGCGCAGCGGGACATCGCGGCGGCGACCGTGATGGCGATCCCCGGGCCGCTGATGCAGCTGCTGCTCAACACCGGGCTGACCGCCGTCGTCCTCGTCGGCGCGGCGCGGGTCAACAGCGGGGAGATCCGCCCGGGCGTGATCCTGGCTTTTCTCACCTATTTCAACATGATCGCCATGGGCGTCATGGGACTCAACAGGATCTTTATGACCATCAGCAAGGCCAGCGCCAGCGCCGACCGGATCGCGCAGGTCCTCGCGGCGCCGGAGACGAAGACGGCCGCCCCCGCGGAGGGGACGGCGGAGCAGGACAAGGCTGGGCAAGGCGCGGCGGAGCAAGGTACGGTGGTGCATGGCGCGACGGAGCAGGGCGTCCCAGATGGGTCGGCAGAAGAGCCGCCGGCCATCGTCTTCGACCACGTCGACTTCCGCTACGGGGAGGACAGTGCCGATCACGAAGGGTTTGTCGGGGAGACGCGGGAGATGGCGCTCTCGGACATCCACTTCACCCTGCGCAAGGGGGAGAGCCTGGGGATCATCGGCCCCACCGGCTGCGGCAAAACGACGATCGTCAACCTCCTGCTGCGCTTCTATGATCCGGTGCGCGGCTCGGTCTCCGTGGACGGGCGGGACGTCCGTACCTATGAGCCGGAGACGCTGCGGCGCAAATTCGGGGTGGTCTTCCAGAATGACCTGCTCTTCCACGACACGCTGCGGGAGAACATCGATTTCGGCCGCGGACTCACGGAGGAGCAGATCCGCGGGGCTGTGCGGGACGCGATGGCGGAGACCTTCATCGCGGAGGTGCCGGGAGGACTGGAGCACGTCGCGGCGATCCGCGGCGCGGACCTCTCGGGCGGACAGAAGCAGCGCATCTGCGTGGCCCGGGCACTTGCGGCGGATCCGGAGATCCTGATCCTGGATGACAGCTCCTCGGCGCTGGACTACCGGACCGACGCGCAGATGCGGGCGCAGATCGCGCAGCACCACGGGGACGCCACGCTGATCATGATCGCCCAGCGCGTATCGAGCGTGATGAACATGACCCGGATCATGGTCCTGGACAGCGGGCGCGTCATCGGGTACGGGGATCATCGCACGCTCATGGAGACCTGCCCGGCCTACAGAGAGATCTGTGAGATCCAGATGGGCGCGCTGCAGAATGTCTGAGGAAGGAGGCCTTTTATGCCCGGAAGAGGCGATCGCGGAGGAAAAAAAGAGCGCCCGAAAGACGTTCGCGGCGCGCTCAGGCGCATCCTGTCGTATCTGATGCGCTACCGTCTGGCCATCCTGCTGCTGGCAGTGCTGGCGGTGCTGAGCAATATCGGGAACCTGCTGGGGCCGCGTTTTGCCGGCACGGCGATCGGCATCGCGGAGGCAGGCTACCGGGAGGGCCCCGGACATGTGGACATGGCGGCGGTGCGCCATTACGCGCTGCTCATGCTGCTGGTCTACGGCGGGTCCAATGTGCTGACCTTTCTCGTGAATATCAGCATGACCCGCGTCGGAAGGAAAGTTGCCGAGAACATGCGGCGGGATGTTTTTGCCAAGCTGATGGCGATGCCGGCGGAATATTTCGACCGCAATCAGGCGGGGGATATCATCAGCCGCGTGTCCTATGACATCGATGTCGTCTGCACGAGCCTGTCTTCGGACGTGATCCAGATCCTCACGAGCACGATCACGGTGGCGGGGAGTTTTCTCATGATGTGTCTGATCTCGCCGGCGCTGGTCCTGTTCATGCTCTTCACGATCCCGGTGTCGATCCTGTTCACGCGGGCCATGGGGAGAAGGACCCGGCCCCTCTACGCGAAGCGGAGCGCCGCCTACGGGGAGATGAACGGGTTCGCCGAGGAGATGTTCACGGGGCAGAAGACGATCCTGGCCTACGCCCACGAGGAGGAGGTGTGCCGGCGCTTCAGCGGGGTCAACCGCAAGGCTGCGGAGGCCTACCGGGACGCGGACGGCCTCGGCATGACGATGGGGCCGACCATCGGCATGATCTCCAATTTCGGGCTCTCCGCCATCGGCATGGGCGGCGCGCTGCTCTATATGGGCGGGTTCGTGGGGCTCGGGCAGATCTCCAGTTTCGTCCTCTACAGCCGCAAGTTTTCGGGGCCGATCAATGAGATCTCCAACGTCATCAACGAGATCTTCAGCGCGCTGGCGGCCTCCGAGCGCATCTTCAGGCTGCTGGACGAGGCGGAGGAGACAGCGGACCTCCCCGGAGCCTGTGACCTCACGGACTGCAGCGGGCATGTGGAGGCAGAGCACATCTCTTTCGGCTATCTGCCCGGCGTGACGGTCCTGCGCGACCTGTCCATGGAAGCCCTGCCGGGGCAGACGATCGCCATCGTCGGTCACACCGGCGCCGGCAAAACGACCCTCATCAACCTCCTCATGCGCTTCTACGACCCGCAGAGCGGCCGGATCCTGGTGGACGGGCGGCCGCAGATGCAGTATACGAGGCGGAGCCTCCGGCGCAGCTACGCGATGGTCCTGCAGGACACCTGGGTCTTCCGGGGCACGATCTTCGACAACATCGCCTACGGCAAGGAGAACGCGACGGAGGAGGAAGTCGTCGCTGCCGCCCGGGCCGCCAGGATCCACAATTACATCATGACCCTTCCCCAAGGCTACCGCACCGTCATCACGGAGGACGGCGGCAACATCTCGAAGGGCCAGAAGCAGCTTCTGACCATAGCGCGAGCAATGCTCTACGATTCAAGGATCCTGATCCTGGATGAGGCCACGTCGAACGTCGACACCTCCACGGAGAAGGAGATCCAGGACGCCATGCTGGAACTTATGAAGGGCAAGACCTGCTTCGTCATAGCCCACAGGCTCTCGACCATACAGAACGCCGACAACATCCTGGTGCTGGACC
>DGGX01000161.1 GCA_002392385.1 Lachnospiraceae bacterium UBA3863 | reverse complement strand
CTCGAAACGGATCTGGTCATTGCCCTTGCCGGTGGCACCGTGGCAGATGGTGGTGGCGCCTTCTTTTCTCGCGATCTCGACCAGCTTCTTGGCGATCAGCGGACGGGCCATGGACGTGCCCAGAAGGTACTTGTTCTCGTATACGGCGTGGGCCTGGATGCAGGGGACGATATACTCGTCGGCGAATTCGTCGCAGACGTCGAGGATATATAATTTGGAAGCGCCGCAGTATTTGGACCGCTCCTCCAGATGTGCCAGCTCCTCTTCCTGTCCGCAGTCGATGCAGACACAGATGACATCATAGCCGTAATTCTCTTTCAGCCACGGAATGATGGCTGTGGTATCGAGACCGCCGGAGTACGCGAGGATGACTTTTTCGTTCATGATGACCGCCCTTCTTTCTCTTTATTTCTTTATAATCATTGTATAAAGTACAGCGTTTGCTGCCGCCCCTGTCCCGGACGGCTCCTACAATATACAACAGGGCAGAGGGGAATGCAAGTATAAAAACACACTAAGAATGAATAGAAAAGGTCCGGAATCCGTAAAAATATGACAAAAAACGAATAATATGCATATTTACTTGCATAAATATACAACTGGGAGTAGAATTTGCCTTACGGACCTTGACGGACCTGCCCGGTGCAAGGATAATAAGAGAACTGAGGCGGATTTTCGTGACCGCCCTCAGAGAAAAAGGAGTACATACAATATGGCAGAGATCAGTATCCGTCCCATGACAGTGGAGGATTACGACAGCGTGCACGCTCTGTGGATGACCATCCGTGGATTCGGGATCCGCAGCATAGACGATTCCAGACAGGATATCGAGAGATTCCTCAGGCGTAATCCCGACACCAGCGTGGTGGCGGTGGACACGGAGACGGGCGGCATCGTCGGCGCCATTCTCTGCGGCCATGACGGACGGCAGGGCTGTTTTTATCATGTATGTGTCCTGGAGAGGTACCGGCGCATGGGGATCGGGACGCGGATGGCCGCTTTCTGTATGGAAGCGCTCCGCAGGGAGAAGATCAACCGGGTGGCGCTGATCGCCTTCACAAGCAACGACGCGGGCAATGCCTTCTGGAAACAGATCGGCTGGAATTTCCGCGGAGACTGCAACTATTATGATTTTCACCTGAACAGGGAGAACATCACCAGATTCGTCGGCGCGGCGGAGGAGAACCGGCAGCAGTAAGAGCCGGTTCCGGGCAGAAAGCCAGAGGAGGTTGAAATGGCAGACCAGAAGGTAGTCAGAGAGGGCGCGGCGGAGCCCGCGGTCATCGCAGGCGGCGTCACAGCGGCCAAAGGGTTTCATGCGGCCGCCGCGGAAGCGCAGATCAAGTATCGCGGCCGCACGGATATGGCCATGATCTACAGTGCGCTCCCCTGTACGGCGGCGGGGACCTTTACCCTCAATGTCGTCAAGGCGGCGCCGGTCCTGTGGGACAGGGAGCTGATCCGGAGCGGCGCGCAGATCCATGCCGTCGTGGTCAATTCCGGCATTGCCAATGCCTGCACGGGTGAGCAGGGCCTGACAGCCTGCCGCGAGACCGCCGAGAAGACGGCACAGGTGCTGGGCATCTCTCCCGACAGCGTGCTGGTGGGTTCCACCGGCGTCATCGGCTATCAGCTGCCCATGGACCGCATCCATGCCGGCATCCGGCTTCTCGCGGCCTCCCTTTCCGACACCGAGGAGGCGGGAACGGCGGCAGCCCAGGCGATCATGACCACAGATACCCATAAAAAGGAATGCGCGGTGCAGGTCAGTCTGGGAGGACGGACCATCACCGTGGGCGGCATGGCCAAAGGCTCCGGCATGATCCATCCCAACATGGGGACCATGCTGGCCTATGTGACCACCGATGCCTCCGTGGCCCAGCCCCTTCTCCAGAAGGCCGTGAGCGAGATCGCCGACGAGACCTTCAATATGATCTCTGTGGACGGCGACACCTCCACCAACGATACCCTCCTGGTCCTGGCCAACGGCGCCGCCGGCGCCCCCGTGATCTGCGAAGAGGGAGAGGCCTATGAGACGCTGAAGAGCGCCATCCTCAAGGTCTGCAAGACCCTGGCCATGGAGATGGCAGGGGACGGCGAGGGCGCGACCAAACTGATCGAGTCCCGCGTGATCGGTGCCGATACCCGCGAGAACGCCAGGATCCTGGCCAAGGCCGTCATCACCTCCAACCTGACCAAGGCAGCCGTCTTCGGCGGCGACGCCAACTGGGGCCGCGTGCTCTGCGCCCTGGGCTACAGCGGCGCCTCCTTCGATCCCGAGAACGTGGACCTCTACTTCTCCACCTCCTGCGGGGAGCCCCTCCTCATCTTCACCGGCGGCAGCGCTGCCGACTACCGTGAAGCCGATGCCGCAGCCATCCTGACCTCCTCCAAGGTCATCATCACCTGCGACATGCACATGGGCGACGCCCAGGCCACCGCCTGGGGCTGCGACCTCACCTACGACTACGTCAGGATCAACGCCGACTACAGAAGCTGAAATTTGACCGCGCCTCTCACAGGGGACGGTTCTGTGTGTGAGGCCTGTGACAGACAGGTGGTAATTATTAAACTCATTAAATAAGAGGGGCTGTCGCACTAACGTGCAGCG
>DGGX01000077.1 GCA_002392385.1 Lachnospiraceae bacterium UBA3863 | reverse complement strand
AAGTTGTAGAAGTCTCCTCCCACCTCTTTGGCAGGGGTCATGCCGGCGTAGATGTCAAAATCCCTGCGGTCCGGAAAGGCCGGGAATTCGTCCGGGATCATGTCCTCCTGGATACGCGCCGCAAGCTCGAGCTCTGTGTTCAGACGCTCTTTCTCAGTTGTGTTGACTCTGATCTCTTCCACGTAGCGGCCGATCTCAAGGACCATCTCTGACATATTATCGGCAATGAGCTCCACCTCATTTCCGCAGTCTATTGACTCCAGAGCCTCTGATGCCTCTTTCTGGTCCTTGCTGTGCCTGTATTTCTCGATGATCTCGCACTCCTGCAGCACAGGGTTGATCACGAGCCTCCTTACAAGTCCTCCGAAACGGAGCGCGACCAGCAGGAGCAGGAAGATGGAAACTGCCAGGATTCCGACGGAGGGGCCGATAAAGCTTGCGATCAGATCCCTCCACGGAACGGATACCCCGACCGCGCCGACCAGTTCTCTCTCACAGTAGACCGGGTAAAAATAATGGACCAGGGAGCTGTCCGCTCCTTTTTCCAGAGACAGCTCAAGATCCGGCGACGGCTGTCCTGTGGCAAGGATCTCGTCCAGGATCGGATATACCCCTTCTTTGTATATGCCTGTGCTGCCGAGCTCAAAGATCTGTCCGCCTTCGCTGATACGGAACTCATTTTCCATGGTCCCTGTGACATAGAAGAAGATCTCACCGTCTTTCATTGTAAAGAAGGTGAGGAAATTCGGATGATAGATCTGTTTCAGGAAATCGAAGGTTTCGCCCATCCTGCTGTAGCAGATCTCCGCGAAGAGTTTCTGGCCCTCTTCATCCAGGGCGCGCACCTCGTCGCTCGTCACCAGGCGCAGTTCCATCTCATCTTTTATCTTCGTGGAGAGGACCTTCTCTTTGTATTCAAACAGCTCCGGATCGTCATAGATCAGATCCATGCTGTCGCAGTGCTGCTGCCAGTACGGGATCAGAAATGAAAGACTTTTATATTCCTCGACCTCTCTTGCTGCCGTCTCCCCGAGCTGGCTTGCGGTCTTGAACCGGTCCCGGATGGACAACCGGAGGGAATGAAAGAACAGGAAAAGGGCATTGATCACCATTAAAGCCACGATGAACAGGACCATCGGCCTGGTGAACTGGCGGGAGATCGTACTTCTTTTTCGTTCTTTCCTCATCTGTTCTTCCCCTGACTGATTCCGGCGGCTCCCGATGCCTGTGCTCTGAGCTGTTACTTGAGCTGCACTCCGTAGATCATACAGTTTCTCGTCCCCACAACGAGACGATCATTATAGACGGCCGGGGACGCTTCCACGTTGCCGTTCATCTGCATCTGTGACAGAACTTTGCCGGTTAGCCCGTCCAGCATAAACACTTCGCCCTGCGAGGTGCAGTAGATCACGACTCCGCTGCCGTCGGTGTTGTAGACGCAGACGGGAGAAGACCACGCATAGTAGGCCTTGTGCTCCCAGACGACCTCTCCTGTCTTCTTGTCGATACAGGACAGTACGCCCGTGCTGACGGAATCCGTCATGGAGACCGTAACGTAGATATAGTCTGACAGATCATGCTTTCCCAGCGCGATGGTCGACTGCACGCCTCCGGACACGCCGTCCATGGTGGTGCAGTTATACGGCCTGCTCCAGATGATCTCACCCGTCTCGGCATCGATCTTCCAGATGGGGATCTCCGCCACGCTGGAGCTTCGCCAGCCCAGATGGAAGGAGGTACTGATGTACAGATACAGATGACCGTCCTCCACCGACAGCACCGGCGTGTCATTGGTATCGTCCAGAACGTCCTGGACCCATACCAGCTCCAGGGTGTTCAGGTCTAGGCACATCAGGTTGCCGCCGTTGTCGGCGATGAACATGTACCCGCCGTAGACGCAGGCACTGTCCTCCATTCCCCACCAGTAGGTGGTGGCATTGGAACGGGTTCCGTTGTATCTCCATTTTACAACATTATCCGGCGCGATCGAGAGCGTTCCTGCCTGCTCGTTGTAATTCGTGTTCAGTTTGATCAGGTACAGGATCCCGTTCTCTCCGGGATAGATCAGTGTATCGGTCTCGGCGTCCACCAGGGCGGAAGAGTCAAAGAAGCTCAGGGCCCCGCGCAGGGAGAACGGATCTCCGCATCCGAAGGTATACATCACCGAGCAGTCCAGCAGGTTGATGATAAATGCCTTCGCCGTCCCGTACATGGGGCTGTTGATCCCGGCGCCCAGGTACATGATCGGATATCCTCTCGGATCCAGGGCGCCCGCTCCCTTGAACGTGAATCCGAGAACCATCGGGTCACGGGTCTCCTGGCCTGTTTCCAGATCCAGGAAATAAATATTGCCGTCCATCGTGGCGTAGATGACCTCAACCAGGTCATCCTTCGCCTTCGCCCAGTCATACATGTTCATGTGGGCCTTGACTTCGGCGGGCCACTTCATCATCAGAGGCTGGCCGGTCCAGCCGCTTCCGGACCACTGGCCCAGCGAGCTGCTGCTCTTGGTCCAGGAATCGCCGAAGGCGTGCTCTCTCATATTCGCGTAGCCGTATGCCGGCCTGTCGCGGAAGTTGCTTCCTCTGAAGGTAATGATCCCTTCCACATCGGTATAATCCCCGGGCATTCCGAATTCGATCTGCCCGGCCGGCTGATAAGACGCCGGGGAATCCAGATCCACATCATTGATCCGGATGTTGGTAAAGCTGATCAGGTTGGACGGAAGCGTCGCGTCCGTACTGTGCGGTGAAAATGAGGGCGCCGTCTCCACTTCCTCCACAGCCTCGGGGAAGGTCTCCGGCTCTGTTTCGAGCGCCTCTGTCATGATCGGTACAGCGGGTGCCGGCGTCTCGACCTCTTCACTGCGCCCCTGGCGCAGCACCATGATGACCAGCACAACGGCGATGACAAGCAGGGCCCCGAGACCTCCGAATATGAGAAGGGAAGTCATGTCCCTCCCGCGGCCTCTTCGCTTGGCAGGGCTTCTCCTGCCTGCGGCGCTCCTGCTGCCTGCGCTGCGGTGCGCTCCGGCGGTCCCTGCTGTGCGGTGAGTCCCCGCAGATCCTGAAGTACGGCGTGTTCCCGCGGTCCCTGCCGTGCGGTGCGCTCCCGCGGTCCCTGAAGTACGGTGCGCTCCCGCGGTCCCTGAAGCGCTGCGG
>DGGX01000025.1:10572-10886 GCA_002392385.1 Lachnospiraceae bacterium UBA3863 | reverse complement strand
AACACCAACGGGATCGTGACCGTCAACGGCCACAGCTTCGAGGACCCCGCCAGACGGACGCAGAACACCAATTTTGCCCTGCTGGTGTCCAAACATTTCACGGAGCCCTTCAGCGACAGCAACGGCTACGGCGAGTCCATCGCCCGGCTGTCCAACATGCTGGGCGGCGGTGTCATCGTGCAGCGCTTCGGCGACCTGATCCGGGGCAGACGCAGCACCCGGGCCAGGATCGAGGAGGCCTTCACCATACCGACCCTCAAGGCGGAGCCCGGCGACCTGAGTCTGGTCCTGCCCAAGAGGATCCTGGACGGCAT
>DGGX01000025.1:0-10484 GCA_002392385.1 Lachnospiraceae bacterium UBA3863 | reverse complement strand
AGATCGCCCCCGGCACGGCCAACGACGACACCCTCCTGTACGGCGTGGAGGTCAAGTTCTATAATATGGAGGTGGAACTGGATGAGCACCTCGAGACCTGCCACAAGGGTCTCTACATCATCGGCGACGGGAGCGGGGTCACCCATTCCCTGTCCCATGCCTCTGCCAGCGGCGTCTATGTCGCCAGGGAGATCCTGGGTGTGCAGTAAGGAAACATGATCTGAAATAAGAGCTCTGCTTGCAGAAGGGATGGTTGACGATCCTTCTGCAAGTACTGTATTGGGAGAAAGGAAGAGAATGACAAAACTTCTTGCACTGGCAGGCAGACATAAAAAGGCGGCCGCGGCCATGGCGGCGGCCCTGGTCCTGCTTGTCGCGGCGGTGATCTGGCTGCAGCGGGGATCCTCCCCGGCGGGCGGCGCGGACACGGCCTACGTGACCTCGGTGGCGGAACTGACCGGTCAATTTGCCTCCACGGGTGTTTTCAACCGCTTCAGCGGAGTGGTGGAGCCCCAGGAGACCAGGTCCTACAACAAGAGAGACGACGCGGAAATCGACGAGATCTTCGTGGAGACAGGCGATACCGTCAGCGTCGGCACGCCTCTTTTTTCCTACAGCAAGGAAAAATATGAGGAGGACCTGGCCAAGGCGGAGATCGACCTGGAGCGGCTCAAGAATGAACTGGACAGCATAAGCACCACCATCGGACAGCTGGAGAAGGACCGCAAGGCGGCCTCCTCCTCCGACAAGGCCAACTATACGGTGCAGATCCAGGAGCAGGAGCTCAACTACCGCCAGCAGGAATATGATATCCAGAGCAAGGAGCTGGAGATCGAAAAGTTCAAGGACAATATCCGCCACTCGACGGTCAGCTCCGACATCGACGGCGTCGTCAAGAGCATCAACAAGGAGAATACCCCCCAGTCCTACTATGGCGGGGAGACCGAGAACGGGTTCATCGTGGTCATGAAGACCGGCGGCTTCCGTGTCAAGGGCTCTGTGAACGAGCAGAACATCTATGACATCTCCGAGGATATGCCGGTCATCGTGCACAGCCGCCGGGACAGGACCCAGACCTGGAAGGGCGTGATCACCTCCATCGACAGGGAGAATACCCAGAGCTCAGAGAACATGTACGGAGAGGGCGCCGGCTCCAGCTCCTATCCCTTCTACGTGAACCTGGAGTCCGGGGACGGCCTGCTCATCGGCCAGCACGTCTACCTGGAGATCGATTACGGCACGGGGACCGAGGGCCGGGAGGGCCTCTGGCTGGATGAATTCATGATCGAGGGCGCCGGAACGGAGGATGCCTGTGTGTGGGCGGACAACGGGAAGGGACGCCTGGAGAGAAGGAAGGTCACCCTGGGCGAATACGACAGTGAGCTCATGCAGTACCAGGTCCTGGAGGGACTGTCGGCAGAGGACTATATCGCCTTCCCCGACGGGACGCTGACCGAGGGCATGGCCTGCAGCCGTTCGGAGATGACGGATCCGGGGATGACGGATCCGGAAATGACAGATTCGGAAATGATGGATCCGGAAATGACGGATCCGGAGATGATGGAAGAAGATGATGATTGAACTGCGGGATATCTGCAAAACATACATACAGGGCACCATGGAGGTCCCGGTTCTCAAGAACATTAATTTCAACATGGAAGAAGGCGAGTATACGGCCATCATGGGTCCCTCCGGGTCGGGCAAATCCACCCTCATGAACCTGATCGGCTGTCTGGACCAGCCCACCTCCGGGACTTATCTCCTGGACGGGCAGGACCTGTCCAGACTGTCTGACAATGAGATGTCGGACATCCGTCTGGAGAAGATCGGATTCGTCTTCCAGACCTTCCAGCTCCTGCCCTATCTGACCGCGGCGGAAAATGTGGCCCTGCCTCTTTCTTTTGCCGGGGTCCCCAGGCGGGAGAGGAAGGAGCGCGCCATCGAGATGCTGGGACGAGTGGGGCTGGCCGACCGTGTGAACTTCATGCCCACCCAGCTCTCCGGCGGACAGAAGCAGAGGGTGGCCATCGCCAGGGCCATGATCAACCATCCCAGGATCCTGCTGGCGGATGAACCCACCGGCGCCCTGGACTCCACGTCCGGCAAGCAGGTCATGGACCTCTTCCGGGAGCTGAACGCGGGCGGCGTGACGATCCTGATGATCACCCACGACGCGGGGATCGCTTCCTGTGCGGACAGGATCGTGGAGATCCGTGACGGACTGCTCCGTCAGGAGGTGCAGCAATGAAGAAGAAAAAATGGAAAGTCATCCTGCCGGCGGTGCTGGCCGCTGTCCTGCTCCTCTACGGGGCCATCAGCGCCATAGCCGCCTCCAGGCGCAAAACGGTCATCGTGATCCCCGCCATGGAGATCAATTACAGCTGGAGCGATTACGAGAACAGCATGGAGGGGACCGTCGTCTCCGGCGCGACCCAGGATATCTATCTGACCGATACGGAGAGCGTGGAGGAGGTCCTGGTTGAGACCGGCTTCTCGGTGCGGGAGGGGGAGGTCCTGTTCCGCTATGACGCCACCCAGACAGCCATCAACCTGGACAGGGAGCTGCTCTCCAGGGAGAAGCTGCAGCTGCAGCTGGACGTGGCCCAGAAGAATCTGGAGACCCTGATGCGGATGCGGCCCGGTTCCAATGAGGGCGGATTCGACCCCATACCCGATATTCCGATGCCTGCGCCCCCCGAAGAGCCGGACTACTCCGACGTGCAGCCGGCCGCCAGACTGGACGGCCAGACCAGACCTTACAACGATAAGAATAAGGGCGATGAGCCCCTGGGCACAGAGACCAATCCCTATCGCTATCTGTGCAAGGAAGATACGGTGATCACGGGCGAGTTCCTGAACGGACTGCGGCAGAAGGCCCAGGAGATCCAGGAGGGCGGCAAGAAACGCACTCCTCTCTATTTCATGCTCGAGGTGAGAGAGGGAGACAGTCCCACAGGCCAGCTCAGAAAGGGCTGGATCATGGACGCCTCCACCCTGGAGACGGCGCCTGACAACTGGGAGGGTTCCGTCAACCTGAGCGGCGATGTAAAGAAGCCCTACAGCGGCGTGACGGCCCAGAGCCGTCTGGATGCCGGCGCGGAGGCCTATAACATGGCCGACGATACCGCGGAGGATCCCATCGGTTCGGACGCCAACCCCTACCGCTATCTGTGCACGCGGGACGCGGTGATCACGGGCGCCTTCCTCAAGGAGATGGCGGCCAGGACCGGTCCGGACGGCAGTCCCGCTTCCTATGTGCTGGAAGTGAGAGAGGGAGACAAGGGAGACGGCGAGCTCCTCCTGTCCTGGAAGAGACGGGGAGCCGCGGACGAGACCATCAAGGACGACGGCGAATACACCCTGGCCGTCACCCTTCTTGAGAAAACGGCGGAAGAGGATCCGACGGTCGATCCCGAAGGCGGAGACGTCCCGGGCGATGACCCCGGCCAGGGCGGTGATCCCGGCCAGGGCGGCGACCCCGGTCAGGGAGGTGATCCCGGCCAGGGCGGCACAGAGGGCCAGCCTTCGGAGGGCTCCCAGGGACAGGATCCCCAGGATCCCGGCGCCGGCGGACAGGATCCGGAGCAGGGCGGCTCACAGCCGACGGACGGCAATGAGACGGAACCGCCTGCGGACCCCGCTCCCGGAGAAGGCAATAAAGAGGGACAGAACGAAGCGCCTCCGGCAGGAGACGGGCAGAACAGTGCGCCCGTGACGGAACCGGACGCTGGCGCTGACGTGGTCGGCACGGCCATGGGCACCATGCCCGGTATGCAGACCAGTCTGGTGCTGGATATCACCGACGGTCAGTACATCCTCTTCCGCCTGGCGGACGGAGACAATACCAGCCTGATCTCGCCGGACACGGTCTACAGCAAGGAAGATCTGGAGCAGGCCAGAAGGGAAGCCCAGCAGAGCATCCGGAGCCTGACCCTGGACCTGCGGGAGGCCGACATCCGGATCAAAGCGGCCAGAAGAGCCCTGGAAGAGGGCGAGGTCAAGGCTGTCATGGACGGCAAGGTCACGGCGGTGGGAGATCCTGAGAATCCGCCCACGGACGGCTCGCCCTTCCTGACGGTCATCTCCGAGAACGGCCAGTATATCGAGTCCGGTCTGAACGAGCTCTATCTGGGGACCGTCGCCCAGGGAGACTCTGTCTACCTCACCAGCTACATGGACGGGAGCAGCTTCGAGGGGACCATCAAGTCCGTCTCCCCCTATCCCGACACCACCGGCCGCTACGGCTGGGGGAGCAGCGCGACCTATTATCCCATGATCATCAGCGTCACGGATCCCACCGTGAGACTGCACGAGGGCGACTTTCTGGAGGTCACGGTGGACAGCCTGGCCGGCAGCGATCAGGGAGAGGGCGGGAGCTTCTTCCTCTGGAAGGCTTTCGTCCGCGACGAGAACGGACAGAAGTATGTGTATAAGGACGACGGCGGCAGACTGGTCAGACAGAATGTCCGCGTCGGAGCCGTGTCCGGGGAATCCTATGAGATCCTGGAGGGACTGTCGCCGGAGGACTATGTGGCTTTTCCCTATGGAAACGCGGTCAGAGAGGGTGCCGTGACCAGACAGGGCACACTGGATGAACTCTATCAGCAGTAAAGGAGAGAGACAGATATGACAGAAAACTTCAGATTTGCCTTTCAGGGAATCTGGGCCCACAAGCTGCGGTCTTTCCTGACCATGCTGGGCGTCATCATAGGCATTGCCTCCATTATTGCCATCGTATCCACCATCCAGGGAACCAACAGGCAGATCATGGACAACCTGGTGGGAGCCGGCAATAACTGCGTGACCATCTCCCTCTTTCAGGGCGACGGGCCCTATTACATGGACGGCGGGGCGCCCCAGGGCGTCTATCCGGTCACAGAGGAGATCAAGGACAGCATAAGGGCGATCGACAACGTGGAGGCGGCTGCCTTCTACAATTCCCGCCAGTGGGTGGACGGCCTGCGCAGGGGGACCTTCAGTCTCCAGAGCGGCCGGACCCTGGGCATCGATCAGAACTACCTGTCGGCCATGGGCTATGTGGTCTACCGGGGCAGGGGATTCGCCGAGGCGGATTATGAGAGATTCCGCAAGGTCGTTCTCCTGGACGAGATGGCCGCGGCCACCCTTTTCCCCGGGGAGGAGCCTGTGGGCGGCATCATCGAGATCCGGGGAGAGCCCTTTACGGTGGTGGGACTCTTCCGCAGGGCGGAGGCCTTTCAGCCGGTCATCGAGACTCTGCAGGACTATTACACCTACCGGCAGTCGGAGAACGGCACGGTCCTGATGCCGGATGCCTGCTGGCCCATCGTCTTCCAGTTCGACGAGCCCCAGAACTGTGTGCTCAGGACGACCTCCACGGAAGACATGAGCGCGGCCGGCACGGAGGCCGCCTCGGTCATGAACACCCTGATCCGGGGGTCTGACGGGGAGAATTCCGTGTCCTACCGGGCGGAGGATATCCTGGAGACCGCGAGAAAACAGCAGGAGCTCAACGCCAGCACCAACAATCTCCTTCTCTGGGTCGCCAGCATCGCCCTCCTGGTCGGGGGTATCGGCGTCATGAATATCATGCTGGTATCGGTCACGGAGCGGACCAGTGAGATCGGTCTGAAGAAGGCCCTGGGCGCCAGAAAGCTCAGCATCCTCCTCCAGTTCCTGACGGAGTCGGCCGTGCTGACCAGCATCGGCGGTATCCTGGGAATCCTGGCAGGCATTCTCCTGTCCCGGATCATCTCCCATATGACCGGAGCGCCGGTCTACATCAGTATCCCCACCATCATCCTGGGCGTCGCCTTCTCCATGCTGATCGGCATCATCTTCGGCATCCTGCCTTCCATGCAGGCCGCCAATCTGAACCCCATCGACGCCCTGCGCAGAGAATGACCGAAGACACAGAAAAACAGGCGCAGAAAAGAGACGCCAAAAGGCGCAGACAGTAAACGCGCGCAAAACAAATGCGCATCCGACGGATGCGCATTGGATAAATCAGTGAAGAGCCAGGCCCGCTGCCGCCGCGGCAGGATCATTTAAGATCCTTGCCCTCCGGCACGCGGGCATTTTCATTGAGGGTGAGCATATCCCGGAGATTGATGTACTCACGGATCTGTCCGCGGGGCGTCTTGACGTAGTGCTCCAGAATGGGAAGGAGGATCAGGGCGGCGATACCGGTGGTGAAGCCGCCGTTATAGAGCATGAGACCGCCGTGCAGGGCGCCGGTGGCCGTACAGAGGGCGGCGCAGACGGCACCGGCCGCCAGACCGGCCCGGATCCCGTAGCGGCCCACCATGGGGCAGAGACCGGTGGCGAAGGCGACGCTGTTGATATAGGCCTGGGTGGAGATGGTCCAGGTGCTGTTGCCGCCGATGAAAAGATGGAAGAGGAAGGTGATCAGCGACATCAGGGGATAGCCCAGGAAGATGGGCCAGACATTGGTCACGTGCTGTCCCATGGCCGTGAAGGTCAGGGAGGCGAAGATGACGCCGAAGGTCGGCCCGGTGAAGCCGTCGCCCGGGGTCAGGAGGACCGCCAGATTGACATAGCCCAGGAAGAGGGCGCCGTAGAGACCCGTATTGATGAGACACAGGGGCATGCCGTATTTTCTCGCGAAATTGCTCTCATAGCCCGTGTCCGTGAAGAGGTGCTCGATGCCCTTGAAGCTCCTGTCGTTCAGGAACCAGCCGGTCAGCAGACAGCAGGCAAAAAGCAGGAGGAAAAAGCAGTTGGCAAAGGCCTGGTAGCTGCGGCCGAAGGCGTTGTAAACATGGTTGTAGATCACCGGCACGGTAGGCGCGGGCATGCCCAGGGTGCGGTAGAGGAAGCTGTAGAGCAGGAAGCCGAACAGACCGTAGGCCAGTCCGCCGTTGTAGAGGTTGTAGCCCTTGTGCCAGGCGCGGGCGCCGGGCAGGAGCCCCGGACCGATGATGGCCAGGATCAGGACAAAGATCACCGCCATCACGATGCCCCGGGTGGTGACCACGACCTGTCCCTGGGCATAGTTCTCGCCCAGAGGATATCGGAAGAGGAACTCACTGATCACCGGGCTGAAGCAGGTGGCGAACATGCAGACATGGAGGTTCTCGTTGATGTCAAGCCTGCGCACGAGCAGAAACAGGAAAGGCGCGGCGAAACAGGGCAGCATATTCAGGAGGTTGAGGCCGTAGAAGGCGTGGGCGATCACCAGGAAGAAGCCCGCCAGGGTATTCACGTGGGAAGGGCCGGGCAGGGCAGCCATGAAGCAGGCCATGACGTATCCGCAGAGAGAGGCGTTGAGGAAGGCGGCACCCAGACTTCCCAGTTCGAAATAGTCCGTGACCAGGGGACACGGGGAGGTCAGGATCCGGAGAAAATCGATATGCAGGGTGTGCAGAGTGCCGGTGTAGACAGCCCCCGCGAAGCCCGCCAGAAGCAGGGCAGTGGAGATGGAAAAGGTCATGCCGTCGATGATCCGGCTGTTGCGTTCTTCCGATACCTTCATAAGATGACCTCACAGAGATGTAAGGACTGTGCCGGAAAGATCACAGTCTGACTGCAGCGCCATTCTCAGTATCGCATATTTCCCGGGATGCCGCAAACAGGGTTTTGCTGCAAATCAGGTCGGTAACAAACTGTCAAAAGGTCCTTTCACAGAGGCGGCGGGGTCGATATAATCGGTTATAGAAACAAAAAAAGCACTATATATTTAAATATACAGGAGGGTATGAAGATGAAGGTACTGGATTCAGAACTGCTCAAGGGATATGCCAGGATGGCTATGGACGGCTACAACTGGGGCTGGCACGAGCGCAACGGCGGCAATCTGAGCTACCGCATGAAGGAAGAAGAGGTGGAGGCCCTGAAGGAGGACTTCCATTATGACGGCGAGTGGCAGACCATCGGCTGGCAGGCCGACGATCACTCCGCCTTCCCGGGTCTGGCCGGCGAGTATTTCATGGTCAGCGGCTCGGGCAAGTATTTCCGCAACATTGAGCTGGATCCTGAGGCCAATGTCTGCATCCTGCAGCTCAACGAGACCGGCGACCGTTTCCGCATCGTCTGGGGTCTAAAGAACGGCGGACGTCCCACCTCCGAGCTGCCCACCCATCTGGCCAACCTGGAGGTCTGCAAAGCCCGCGATCCCAAGATCCGCGTGGTCTATCACTGCCACCCCACCAACACCATCGCCCTGACCTTCGTGCTGCCTCTGGACAGCCGGGTATTCACCCGCGAGATCTACGAGATGGCCACCGAGTGCCCCATCGTCTTCCCGGAGGGCATCGGCATCGTGCCCTGGATGCTCTGCGGCGGCAAGCTGATCGGCGACGCGACGGCGGAGATCATGAAGACCCAGGACGTGGCTGTCTGGGCTCACCACGGCGCCTTCTGCTGCGGCTATGATTTCGACCTCACCTTCGGCCTCATGCACACAGTGGAGAAGGCGGCGGAGATCCTGGTCAAGGTCCTCTCCATGTCCCCCAACAAGCTCAACACCATCCAGCCTGACCAGTTCCGTCAGCTGAACGCGCCCTTCGGCGTCCAGATCAACGAGAAGTTCCTCTATGAGAAGAAGGACGGCCGCATCGGCCAGCTGCCGCAGGACTGACAGACAAGAGGGGATGAGAGGGCGGTGACAGCGCGTCCCGCCTCACAGGGAGGACACAGCATGGCACAGACATACTATCTGGCGGTGGATATCGGGGCCTCTTCGGGCAGACACATCCTGTCCCACATGGAAGACGGACGGATCGTGCTGGAAGAGATCTACCGCTTCTACAACGGCAATGACATCGCGGACGGCCACAGAGTCTGGGATACGGACAGGCTGTTCGCCGAGATCGTCGCCGGTATGAAGAAATGCGCCGAACTGAACAAGATCCCGGTCTCCATGGGCATCGACACCTGGGCCGTGGACTATGTGCTTCTGGACGAGAACGACAGACGGATCGGTCCCTGCTATGCCTACCGCGACGACCGCACAGAGGGCATGGACAGCGAGGTCTACAGGATCATTCCCCAGAAAGACCTCTACGCCCGCACCGGCATCCAGAAGACCAGCTTCAACACCATCTACCAGCTCATGGCCGACAAGGTCCGGGAGCCGGAGAGACTGAACAGGGCGCAGAGCCTTCTGATGGTCCCCGATTACTTCCACTTCCTGCTGACAGGCGTGAAGAAACAGGAATACACCAACGCCACCACCATGCAGCTGGTGGACTGCGCCACGGGAGACTGGGACAGGGAACTGATCGCCATGCTGGGTTACCCGGACAGACTCTTCGGAGAGCTCTCCATGCCGGGCACCAGGGTCGGCAGCCTGCGGCCGGAGATCCGGGAAGAAGTGGGATACGACCTTCAGGTCGTCCTGCCCGCGACCCACGACACCGGCAGCGCCGTCATGAGCGTTCCCTCCAACGAGGAGAACGTACTCTACATCTCCTCCGGCACATGGTCCCTGCTGGGCTGTGAGCTGCTCCAGGCAGACGCCGGCCCGGAGGCCGAGGCGGCGAACTTCACCAACGAGGGCGGCTACGATCACAGATACCGCTTCCTGAAGAATATCATGGGACTGTGGATGATCCAGTCCGTGAAGAAGGAATTGGAGGCCGGTTACGACTGGCCGGGCAGAGGAGAGCAGGAAGACTACAGCTTCGGCAGACTCTGCGACATGGCCTCCGCGGAGGACATCGATTCTCTGGTGGATGCCAATGACGAGCGTTTTCTCGCTCCTGCGAGCATGATCGCCGAGGTCCGGGCGGCCTGCAGAGAGAGCGGTCAGCAGGTGCCGGTCACGCCCTGGCAGATCGCACGGGTGATCTACCGGTCTCTGGCGGAGTGCTACCGCCAGGCGGTCAACGAGGTGGAATCCCTGACCGGTGTCCATTATCCGGCCGTCAATATCGTGGGCGGCGGCTCCAATGCCCGCTGGCTCAACGAGCTCACGGCGCAGGTGACCGGCCGCAGGGTCCTGGCGGGCCCCGGCGAGGCGACGGCCATCGGCAACCTCGGCGCTCAGATGATCGCGGACGGCGTCTTCGCCGATCTGAAGGCATTCAGGAACTGCGTTTTCGACTCCTTCGGAGTGGAAACCTATACAGCATAAGCACAGATAATAGTTCAGGAGGGCATTATGTTAGTCAATACCAAGGCAAGGATCGGCGTTTTTTCCATCGCGCTGGGCGCGTACCTGCCCCAGTTCCCCTCTCTGGTGCCGGAGTTTGAGGCCCAGTACGAGGACTTCAAGAAGACCAATATTCCGGATACGGTCGAGCTCATCGACGGCGGTATCGTCACCACCAAGGAGAAGGCCATGGAGGCGGGCGACAAGTTCCGCGCGGCGGATGTGGATCTCGTGATCCTGCAGCTCCTCACCTATGCCACCTCCTACAACATGCTGCCGGCCGTCAGGGATCTGGATGTCCCCGTGGTCCTGGTCAATGTCCAGAAGAAGAAGGCGCCCGACTACGCCAACACCGATACCGCCACATGGCTGGGCGAGCTCTACGCCTGCG
>DGGX01000130.1 GCA_002392385.1 Lachnospiraceae bacterium UBA3863 | reverse complement strand
GACGAGGCGGAGAACCGGATGCACACCATCAAGGCCGTTCTCGCCGCCACCCTGAGCAGGGAGCCCATCGAGGTCTGACCTAATTCTGAAGAAACAGAAGGTATCAAGCTTATGCTATCGACCAGACAGGAGATCCTGCGCCGCCTGAGGGAGGCGCAGGACTATCTTTCGGGACAGCAGATCAGTGAGAGTCTTGGGATATCCAGGACAGCTGTCTGGAAGAACATTCAGAGTCTTAAAAATGAAGGCTATCCCATCGAGGCGGTGACCAACAGGGGCTACCGCCTTCTTACTGCGGGGACCGACGAGGCGGACGTCTTCAATGAAGAGGAGATCGCCCGCCTGCTGCGGACCAGATGGGTGGGCCATCCCTTCCGGTTCTACGCCAGGACCGGTTCCACCAACGCGGACGTATTCCGCCTGTCGGAGGAGGGGCAGCCCCAGGGTACAGCCGCGGCTGCCGCCATACAGACAGCGGGACGGGGCCGGCGGGGCCGTCAGTGGATCTCACCGGAGGGCAACATCTATATGAGCATCCTCCTCAAGCCCGCCCTGGCACCGGACGCCGCGCCCTCCCTGACACTGGTGATGGCCATGGCCGTCCGCAGCGCCGTGGAGGAGATCACAGGACAACCCGCCTGGATCAAATGGCCCAACGATATCCTCATGCAGGACAGCAACGGGCAGTACAGGAAGATCTGCGGCATCCTGACGGAAATGAGGATGGAAGACGCGGAGATCCGGGACATCGTGATCGGGACCGGCATCAACGTGAACCAGACAGTTTTCCCGGAGGAGATCCGGGAGACGGCCTCCTCCCTGAAGCTCATAACGGGGCAGGGGGTCAGCCGCAGCGCCATGACCGTCTGCGTCTGGGCATATTTCGAGCAGTACTGCGACATCTTCCTGGAGCACGGAGGACTGGCGCCCCTGCGGGAAGCCTATGAAGCGGCCCTGGTCAACCGCGGCCGGCAGGTGCGGGTCCTGGATCCCCAGGCGCCCTTCACCGGGACAGCCGCAGGCATCGATGAACGGGGCGCCCTGCTGGTGCGCACGGCGGAGGGAGATCTGCGCAGGATCGAGAGCGGTGAGGTCTCCGTGCGGGGGATTGCCGGCTATGTGTGACAGCCGCCCGCGCGACAGGATAGAGGAAGAGACAGGACAGGAGAGGGCATGAATCTTACAGAAGACAGAAGCCGCTACCGCGTGGTGCTCTGCGGAGCCAGCGCCTATGATAAAAAGTATTATTTCAACGAAAAGTTCAACGGACTTCCGGAGAGCGTCAAGGAAGAGCTCCACATTCTCTGCGTCCTCTTCACAGAGGACGTGGGCGGCATCTTCACGGTGGCCTTCGACCTGGACGGCCACGTCCTTCTGGAGTCGCAGAAGGAAGAGGGCGACCTTCTCTACGATGACGTCGGCGCCCCGCTTATGATCAGCCAGGTCCGCCGGAAGAAGAAGGAGCTCCTGCGGGGCCTGTCCATCTATTTCCGCGTGACCATGCTGCACGAGGACGCCGCCGTCCTTCTGGAAGAGGAGGACGAGGATGACGAATGAAGTGCCGCAGGGAGAGCTCACCATAGGCTCTGTCCGCATACCCGGCAGAGTCTTCCTGGCTCCCATGGCCGGCGTCTCGGACCTGCCCTTCCGCCGCCTGTGCAGAGAGCAGGGAGCGGCCCTGGTCTGCATGGAGATGATCAGCGCCAAGGCCATCACCTACCATAACGAACGGACCAGACAGCTGTGGCTGACCCTGCCCGAGGAGAGGCCCGTTTCCCTCCAGCTCTTCGGGAGCGAGCCGGACATCATCGCCCGGGCCTGCAGGATCCTGGAGCCGGAGCAGTTCGACCTCCTGGACATCAACATGGGCTGCCCCGTGCGCAAGATCGTCAGCAACGGCGAGGGCAGCGCCCTGATGCGGGATCCCGGCCGGATCCGGGAGCTGGTCGCCGCCGCCGTGGAGAACACAAGCCGTCCAGTGACGGTCAAGATCCGCAGGGGCTACTCGGAGGATCTCCTGAACGCGGCCGCATGCGCCCGTGCCGCCGAGGAGGGCGGCGCCTCCGCCGTGACCGTACACGGCAGGACCCGGGAGCAGATGTACAGCGGCAAGGCCGACCTGGGCTGTATCCGGGAAGTCCGGGAGGCCGTGGACATCGTCGTGATCGGAAACGGAGACGTGACGGACGGCCCTTCCGCGGTCCGCATGTTCACGGAGACCGGCTGTGACGCTGTCATGGTGGGCCGGGCAGCCAGAGGCAACCCCTGGGTCTTCCGGGAGATCAATGCCAGCCTGGCGGGACAACCGGTCCCGCCGAGACCCACCCGGGCCGAGACGGCGGCCATGATCCTGGCCCACGCGCGCGGAGAGATCCTGTACAAGGGAGAAAGGACCGCCATCCGCGAGATGCGCACACAGACAGCCTGGTACATCGCCGGTTTCCCCGGCGCTTCGTCGCTGCGCAGCAGGGCCGGCTCTATCGCCTCCGCGGAGGATCTGGAGCAGCTTGTCCGCGAGATCGCAGGCGACAGTTGACAGAGCAGACAGCAACCCTGTATAATTACTCCGCCTATAAGAGTCCAACAAGGAAGATTCCCCCGACGCCCACGCGCAGAGGGAATCATTGTTACGTATCCAATACACAGGTTTCAGGGAGGAACTAAGGAAGATGGCAGACGTGGAAATCAGAAAAGTTCGGATGACGCAGGTCGAGAAGGACCGCAAGGAAGAGAGACTTCACTATCTTAAGGGCGTGCGCAGACAGGAAGTGGCCCAGAAGCTCCAGGAGGCCAGAGAGCAGGGCGACCTCTCTGAAAACGCTGAGTACGATGCCGCCAAGGATGAGCAGCGCGACATCGAAGCCGAGATCATGAAGCTCGAGGAGCTCTTCAAGAACGTAGAGATCATCACGGACGAGGACATTTCCAGCGACAGCGTCGGCATCGGCACCTCCGTCCGCGTTCTTAACCTGAATACCGGTAAGGAGAAGGTCTACAGCATGGTCGGCTCCACAGAGGCATCCAGCCTCAAGGGCAAGATCTCCAATGAGTCCCCCATCGGCCGCGAGCTCGAGAACTGCGTGGTGGGCGACGAAGTGACCGTCCGCACCCCCGTGGGCGAGACCGGCTACCGGGTGCTGGAGATCTGGAAAACCGAAACTGCTGGCAATTAACTTTCGTTTCTCATATAAAAGGAGAAGAGATTTGGCACAGAACAATGCGCAGGTGACACAGGATATCTCGCAGCTGGAGAAGGTGCGCCGGGACAAGCTGGCGCAGCTGCAGGCGGAGGGAAAGGATCCTTTCCGGATCGTTGCCTTCGATCAGACGCATCACAGCGTCGGGATCAAAGAGCACTTTGAGGAGCTGGAGAACAGCGATGTTTCCATCGCCGGCCGCATGCTCTTCAAACGTGTGATGGGCAAGGCTTCTTTCTGCAACATCCAGGACCGCGACGGCAGGATCCAGGTCTATGTCGCCCGCGATGAGATCGGCGAGGAGGCCTACAAGGACTTCAAGAAGATGGATATCGGCGATATCCTCGGCGTGAAGGGCTTCGTCTTCAAGACCAAGACCGGCGAGA
>DGGX01000093.1:735-3686 GCA_002392385.1 Lachnospiraceae bacterium UBA3863 | reverse complement strand
ACGGCCGCGTCATGGTCGAGCGCCTGGAAGGCTTCTGCAGCGAGAACGACTGGCAGCGCGCCTACAACGAGATCAACGAATTCGAGAAGGAACTGGCCGAGTGGGGCGCCGTCGTCATCAAATTCTGGGTCCAGATCGACAACGCCACCCAGCTCGCCCGCTTCACCGACCGCCAGAACACCCCCGAGAAACAGTGGAAGATCACCGATGAAGACTGGCGCAACCGCGAGAAATGGGACCAGTACGAAGAGGCCGTCAACGAGATGCTCCAGAAGACCAACACCACCTTCGCTCCCTGGTACATCCTCGAATCCAACGACAAGAAATACGCCCGCATCAAGGCCCTCCGCATCGTCGTGGAGTCTTTGAAGAAGGCGTGTAAGGAGAAGGATTAAATAGAAGGCTGTTGCAGTAAGCAAATGTCGCAGGCAGAAACACGCAAGAAGGAGTTTATTATTTGAAGCAGCGCAAGGGGCGGCGGACACATCTCCGCCGCCCCTTGCGCGCCTTCTCATACTTAACTTATATCTCTGTCTTCGCAGGCTCGCCTGCCATAGTCTCTCCCGCCGCAGTCGCATTACCGTCAGGCTCGCCTGAACCCAACATCTCCCCCTGCGTCTCCCCCACGTCCACTCGCTGTCTCTCCACCAGGTCGGCGAAGGCGCCGCCCTTGCGGATGAGGTCCTCGTAGGTGCCGTCCTCGATGATGGTGCCGCCGTCCAGGACCAGGATCCTGTCGCAGTGGCGGATGGTGCTGAGTCTGTGGGCGATCACGAGGCGGGTGCAGTGGAGGGCGTCCAGGGCATCCGAGATCTTCTTCTGGGTCTTGTTGTCCAGGGCGCTGGTGGCCTCGTCGAAGATGAGGATCCTGGGCCCCGGGGCCACTGCGCGGGCGATCATGATGCGCTGCTTCTGGCCGCCGGAGATGCCGCCGGAGCCCTCAGAGATGAGGGTGTGCATGCCCATGGGCATGGCCCGGATGTCGTCGGCTATGCCGGCGATCTCGGCAGCTTCCCAGGCCTGGTCCAGGGTCAGCTGGGGAGCGGTGATGGCGATGTTGGAGAAGATGTCTCCCTCGAAGAGGTCGCCGTTCTGGGTGACCACGCCCATCTTCTTGCGGACGGACCGGGGATCGAGAGTCGCCAGGTCGCGGCCGTCATAGTAGACGGCGCCTTTTTCGGGCTTTTCGAAGCCCAGGAGCAGGCGGATGAGGGTGGACTTGCCGCAGCCGGTCCTGCCGACGATGGCGACGTACTCTCCCTCGCGGATCTTGAGGCTCAGGTCCTTGATCACATAGGGGGTGTTCTCCTCATAGCGGAAGGAAACGTGGCTCATCTCGATGTTGCCCGACAGGCTGTGGACCATCTCCTTGCTCTCATTCATCTCCGGCTCAGCCTGGAGGATGGTCTCCGCCATGTCCAGGACAGGCTTGATGGAGGCCGTGGACAGGGCGATGCCCGCCAGTGTGTTGAAGGCTCCCATGACTCTGCCGTAGGATGCGGTGAAGGCAAAATAATCAGAGGGGTCCACGCCGGACTTGAGGGCCATGGTGTAGAGGACGATGTTGCCCACCAGGCCTATGCCGGTGATGATGACGCCGTTGTATTTGAGAAAAGCCGGCGGGTCATACTGGAGCCTGACATTCTGGGCGTAGAGGTTTCCCCAGCGGGCGAAGGCTCTTTTCTCCGCGCCGGAGAGGCGGATCTTGCGGATGCCGCTGACCAGGGCGTAGGCCATGCCGTTCTCTTTGGCCGACAGCTCCATCCTCCGGGAGGTGATGCGCATCTGGGCATAGGAGGACAGGAGGCTGACGCCGATGGTGACCAGGATGATCACCAGGGAGGGCCAGACCAGGAGCGGGGCGTAGCGGAAGATCTGTGTGATGTAGACCAGGGACAGAATGGAGCCCAGGCCCGCGGACAGGATCTCGTCCAGCAGCATGCTGCAGAGGGAATTGACCGACTGGGCCCGCGAGGACAGCTCGCCGGAGGCATATTTCCGGAAGAAGCTCAGGGGCAGGGAGAAGATCCGCATCATGACCGCGGCTTCCACGGCCAGAGAGGTCTTGGCGGACAGCCTCTGCATGAGGAGGTTTTTGACCGAGGCGATCAGCTGGGAGGCGAAGGCGGCGCCGAACAGGAAGGCGGCCGTCCCGATCAGGAGGGACACGCTCCCGCTCTTGAGCACGGGGCCGGTGATGACCCGGTAGAGTCTGGGCTCGGCCAGGCCGGTCAGGGTCACGCCCACAGAGGCCAGCACGATCAGGATAAGGTCGTTGTCGGAGATGCAGTCCTTCATGTAGAGGAGCAGATCCGGAATGCCCAGCCGCTTCTGGGGCAGGGGCCGGTAGAAGCAGAGGGCCTCTGTCTCCAGGAGAGCCGCCGAGCGGCGGTCCAGCCTGACCGTGGCGCCCGTGGAGGGATCCTCATAGGAATAGCCGGACACGTGGCCGGGGATCAGGGCGACCATGGCGCCGCCGTCCCTGAGTACGCCCAGCATGGGGCCGAAGGCATGGCGGTACCAGTCATCCCGCAGGGCCACGTTCCGGGTCATGATGCCCAGGGGGCGCAGGACGTACTCCAGCTGTTCGTCCCTGTCCCTGATGTTGTCGGGAATCTCCGGCATTTTATGATGATAGTACTGCAGGATCCGGGCGATGGCCTCGCGGGTGCTGCGGCCCGTGTCCGCGGAAGAGGCCCCCTTCCTGCCGAGGACCGCTCCCGCGATCTGCAGGAAGGAGTCTTCGAAGACTTCCTCGTCCTTGCGGATCCGCTCCCGGATCTGTTCGTCAAACCAGTTCATATACTCTGCTCTCTTCTCCGTTCACTCACTGGTGACCAGCTCCCGATAGACGCCGCCGGCGCGCAGCAGTTCCTCGTGTGTGCCTCGCTCGATGATCGTCCCCTTGTCCAGCACTATGATCTCATCGCAGTCCCGGATGGTGGAGAGCC
>DGGX01000093.1:0-678 GCA_002392385.1 Lachnospiraceae bacterium UBA3863 | reverse complement strand
GGTGGGCGATCACGATGCAGGTGATCCCCCGCTCCCGGATGGCGTTGACGACGTCGTACTCGGTCCGGGCATCCAGGGCGCTGGTGGCCTCGTCCAGAATGATGATGGAGGGATCCTGGGCCAGGACACGGGCGATCTCCAGTCGCTGGCGCTGTCCGCCGGACAGGTCCTTGCCGTTCTCCGTAAGTTTCCCCTGATAGCCGCCGGGCCGCAGGAGGATATCGTCGTGGATCTGGGCGTCCCGGGCCGCCATGATGACCTCGAAATCCAGGATGGAGGAGTCCCACATGCGGATATTCTCCGCGATGGTGTCCTCAAATAGGATGATGTCCTGGTCCACCACCGCCACGGAGCCGGTGAAGACGCTCCTGTGGATCTCGGAGATGGGCCGGCCGTCGAAAAGGATCTCCCCGCTCCAGGGCTGATAGAGACCCGAGATCAGCTTGCTGACGGTGGACTTGCCGCAGCCGGAGGCGCCGACTATGGCGATGCGGCTGCCGGGCTTTATGTCCACGGAGAAATCCCGGATGACGGGCTCTCCCAGGGGTGAATAGCCGAAGGTGACGTTCTTGAGCTCCACATGGCCCTTGAGCTTGGAATAGTCGGTATCCTCCCGCATGGGCTCATAGCGGACATGGGGATCGTCCGGATACTCCATGACGTCCTCCACCCGCTCCA
>DGGX01000094.1 GCA_002392385.1 Lachnospiraceae bacterium UBA3863 | reverse complement strand
AGGTCATTACATATTGTCTAAATAAGAAGAGCATCAGGACAGGCATGAAGGCGCGGCCGGGTCTGTCCGCGGGGGGACACTTCTATGGCAGGATTTGATTTTCAGAAGTTTTATATGGGCGACTGCTTCGACGCCTACAAGTATCTGGGCGCTCACCCCGTGGAGGGCGGCGTGGTATTCCGCACCTTCGCGCCGGGTGCTGACCGCGTCACACTGATGGGCGAGTTCAACGGCTGGCAGGAAGAGGAGATGACCCAGCGGGTGCGGGCCCAGTTCTATGAGTGCACGGTGCCCGGGGCCAGGGTCGGCCAGATGTACAAATATGTGATCTACAGCAAGGCCGGCAGGGTGGAGCACTGCGATCCCTACGGTTTTGGCATGGAGCTGCGGCCGGCCTGGGCGTCCATCGTCCGCGATCTGGAGGAGTATACCTTCGGGGACGATGCCTGGATGCGGCAGCGCAGCCTGAATCTGGACGATCCCCTTAACATCTACGAGATGCACCTGGGCTCCTGGAGACGGAAGGAAACAGATCCGGAGGCAGACGTCGCGGAGGGCTGGTACCGGTACGACGAGATCGCCGGTCTCCTTATAGATTTCCTCAAGGAGAATCATTATACCCATGTGGAGTTCATGCCCCTGTCGGAGCATCCCTTCGACGGCAGCTGGGGCTATCAGAACACCGGATTCTTCGCGCCCACCGCCCGCTACGGGACCGCCGCCCAGCTCCGCTATCTGGTGGACAGCCTCCACAGGGCCGGCTTCGGGGCCATTCTGGATTTTGTCCCGGCCCATTTTGCCAGGGACAGCTACGGCCTGCTCCGCTATGACGGGACGCCCCTCTATGAGCTGCCCGACAGCGATGTCTCCGGCAGTGAGTGGGGGACCTGCAATTTCATGTATTCCCGCAGGGAGGTCGTGACCTTCATGCAGTCCGCGGCCAACTACTGGCTGGCGGAATACCACTTCGACGGCCTGCGGATGGATGCCGTCAGCCGCCTGATCTACTGGCAGGGCGAGGAGTGGAGAGGCGTCAATCACGAGAACATCGCCTTCCTGCGCCGCATGAACAACGGCCTGCGCTGCCTCCATCCCACCGCCATGCTGATCGCGGAGGACTCCACCTCCTATCCCGGCTGCACACAGCCGGCGGACAGAGGGGGGCTGGGCTTCGATTATAAGTGGGACCTGGGCTGGATGAACGACACCCTGGACTACTTTATGAAGACCTCGGAGGAGAGGTCCCGGCTGCCTGAGAAGCTGACCTTCTCCATGTATTACTACTACAACGAGCGCTATCTGCTGCCCCTGTCCCACGACGAAGTGGTGCATGGCAAGAAGACCATCATCGATAAGATCTTCGGCAGCTATGAAGACAAGTTCCCGCAGCTGCGTGCCCTCTACCTCTATATGTACGTGCATCCGGGCAAAAAGCTGAACTTCATGGGCAACGAGCTGGCCATGTTCAGGGAATGGGACGAGACGCGGGAGCCGGACCTCTTCCTGCTCAAGTACCCCCTGCATGACTCCTTCCACGCCTATATGCAGACGCTGAACGGGCTCTACGCCTCCATGCCGGCCCTCTATGAGCTGGATTATATGCCGGAGGGCTTTAAGTGGCTGGTCATGAACGAGAACGGCAGCGACGTCTATGCCATCCGGCGCAGCGGCCGCATGTCCGCGGCGGTGGCCGTCTTCAATTTCTCAGACCGGGAACAGACCTGCCGGATCGGAGGAGACAGGGAGGAGACCTGGGAGCTGGTGCTGCACACAGACTGGCAGCGGTTCAGCGGGAACACTAAGGAAACAGCCGTCAGATGCCGCGTCAGCAGCGGCAGACAGCAGATGATCATTCTGCCCGCCTTTTCGGGGGCGCTGTACAGGGTGGTTTAGTACAGGAAGGATGAAAGAACAGAACGATGTCGGAGAACAGACAGGACAAGCACAGTAAAGAAGAGCAGCTGAAGAGGATCAAGGCATTCTTTCAGGGAGATCATTACGCGACCGGCGTGACAGGCGCGGAGATCCTGGACGCGGAGCCCGGCTACGCCAGGGTGGGGCTCCGGCTGGATGACCGCCACATCAACGCGGTGGGCATCACCATGGGGGCCGTCTATTATACCATGGCGGATCTGGCGTCAGCCGTGGCCTCCAACGCGGCGCTGGCGGAGAAGATCGGGACAGAGGACCAGGCGGCAGCCACGACAGAGGGCACGCCGGCCGTGACCCTGGGCTCCAACATAACCTTCCTGACTACCCCCAGAGGAGACTATCTCTGCGCGGAATGCCGGGCTGTCAGGGACGGCCGCAGGACAGGCTTCTACCGCACGGAGGTCAGGGACGAGCTGGGCACCCTGATCGCGGAGATCACCTCGACCTGCTTCCGCATGGGCTGACCGCCGTCACCGCACACGGACGGGAACGGCTGCCACAAGGTAGCGGGCGTCTTCGAACTCGTAGGCACAGGTAGAGAGAACAAATACATGGTCTGTTTCTCCGAACTCTTTGAGAGGTTGGAAATTGGAGCGGCCGGATGCGTATTCCATATAGGCGTCCAGCTGCTCTTTTTCTGTGTAGACAGTGTAGATATCGGCATCCGGGGCGTCCAGGTAACCGGCATAGAGATCCAGACGGTAGTCGGCCTCGGGGGTGAGATACCACATGCAGGGATGCTCTTCATAGTATTCCTGCCGTGTGTAGTTGTGGAGCATGGCGAACATGGAGCCGTCCTTCATATGGTGGCCGTAGAGAATGGTGGCCAGGTCTGCCAGCTGCGGATCGCACAGGCAGTCCATGAAGATACTGCCGGCGTCGTTGTATCTGCCGTCAATCATGGTATGCAGGTACTTGTCATTGTCGCGG
>DGGX01000174.1:11825-22865 GCA_002392385.1 Lachnospiraceae bacterium UBA3863 | reverse complement strand
TGACCTAGCAAGGCTGGACTTCACCCCATTAAGCTTTTCGCGGGTGAGTGGGGTGATCTAACGGGCTGGAATTCAACCCAGGAAGCTTCCTGCAGCCAGAATGGGGTGATCTGTCGAGATAAACTTCAACCCAGGAAGCTCTCTGTACACAGTTGGGTTGATCTGCCGGGATAAACCATCATCCCAAAGTCCCTCTGGCAACCATACGGGTTGACCTCCCGTGGGCCATGAAGTATCACCCCACACAGGGTACCGGTTTCTGCCGGCTGCACGGAGGATGGTCCTCTGTGCTGTGGGCCATACATAAAGGGGCACGCCGCAGACGCGAGAACCACTTTGAACGAACAGCTTGATACACTTGACCCGCCCACTGCGTCTGACGGGCTGAGCGGTGCGGGTTCAGTCCGCGCCGCTCATTGATCACATGTTTAAGGCCACCGTTCATCGGAACGGTGGCCGAGTTGTGATCATTGCCAGGCAGACACAGCGGGCGGGTCTACGTGTATCACTGCGAAGTGATTCGTGGTGCGCGCGTCTGCAGCGTGCCTTTTAATGTGATAGCATACCTCTCACAGAGAACCGTCCCCTGTGAGAATATGATAGCATACCTCTCACAGAGAACCGTCCCCTGTGAGAGGCCCCTGTGAGAGGCCCTGTGTGAGGGTCAGCTGCGGGATGCCTGCAGGAGCTTCTCGCGGAGCTGGACCTCGATCTGGGCGAGTTCGGCCTCGGCGGCGTGGCGCTTCTCCTTGCCCTCGTCCTGGATGCGGATGACCTCGTCCATGGTGGAGATGAGCATCTCGTTGGTGTGGCGCAGGGTCTCCATGTCGACGATGCCGCGCTCGGCTTCCTTGGCGCTCTGGACGGTGGCGATCTTGAGGGAATCGGCGTTCTTCTTGAGCAGCTCGTTGGTCATGTTGGTGACCTCGTTCTGGGCCTTGGCGGCCTGGGTGGCGTGCTCGACGCCGATGGCGATGACCATCTGGTTCTTCCACAGCGGGATGGTGTTGACGATGGTGGACTGGATCTTCTCCGCCATGATGGTGTTGGAGGACTGGATCATGCGGATCTGGGGGCCGGTCTGCATGGCAACGGTGCGGGTCAGCTGCAGGTCATAGAGCTTCTTCTCGAAGCGGTCGCACTGGTCGGCAAGGTCGTTGGCCGCCTGGGCGTCCTCGGGGAGGCCGCTCTTTTTGGCCTTCTCCTGGAGGGCGGGAAGCTGCTCCTCGCGGACCTGTTTCAGCTTCTTCTTGCCTGCCAGGATGTACATGGACAGTTCCTTGTAATACTGGAGGTTGAGGTCATACATGCGGTCGAGGGTCTCGACATCCTTGAGCAGCTGGATCTGATGTCTCTCCAGCTCGTCGGAGATGGCCTGGACGTTGCTTTCCACCTTGGCGTATTTGGCCTTCATCTCCTGGACCTTATTGGCGTTCTTCTTGAAGAGGGCCATGAAGCCCTTCTCGTTCTCGTCGACGTCGAAGTTCTTGAGCTCCGTCACAAGGCCGCTGATCATGTCGCCCACCTGGCCCATGTCCTTGGTGCGCACGTTGTCCAGGGCCTTCTCGGAGAAATCAGCCATCTTCTTCTGGGTGCCGACGCCATAGTTGAGGATCGCCTTGGAATTGGTCACATCGATCTGGTCGACAAAAGCGTCCACCTGCTTCATCTCCTCTTCGGAGAGAAGGTTGGCCTCGGGCTCAACGACTGTCTGCGCCGCGGGTGCGGGAGCGGGAGCGGGCTCCGCCGCCGCTGTCTCGCCGAAGGACAGTGTGGGAACGCCGGTGCTGAACTCCGCAAACGCATCCCCGGGTGCTGCCTGTGCCTGATTCATCATTCCATCTGCCATGTCTGCCTCCCTTCCCGGCCGGCCGCCGGGTGTTCCTGTACCTTACCTTCTGCAACTTCGTTCAATGCACCGGCCTTCACCCGCATCAGGGATCCCAGCGCAGCACAGGACCGTTCTCCAGTTCCTTCTTCTCCTTGTCTTCCTCGCTCTCGGGAGCTGTCTGGTAAGCCGCCCCGCCGTGAGCGGAATAACCGGTATCGTAGGCGTTCCAGCCGCTGCCCGCCTGGGCGGCGCCTGTCTGACCGCCGGCCGTCATAACGGCCTGCTCCGGCTGCTCCGCGGCTGTGTCGGCGGTCTCCGCCTTGTCCGCGGAGGCCTGCTTCCCGCTTTCCGCCGCTTCTCTGGCCGCCATAGCCTGGGCTGCCGCGCGGCGTTTCTTCTCCTTCTCGATACGCTCCTGGAGCTCGTCCTTGGACAGGCCGTCCTGGGCGAACATGGTCTTCATGACGCTGATGTCTGTGGAGACATCCCAGGCCAGATCCGCGAACAGGCTGTCCAGCAGCTGCTCGAAGGCCTGGTTGATGGTATCCAGAGCGTCCTCGATCTCCCTTTTGGTCCGGGTGATGTTCTCACCGCCGTGCTGCTGGCGGTCCAGCTCCATGTAAGCGCGGAGCAGCTTGATCGTGGTGGGCAGGTAGTAGCTCATGAGCTTGCGGAGCTCTCTGGCGCTGTCAGGCTGTTTGCGCACCTGGTCCAGGATCCGGTTCATGGTGCCCTCGAGGCGGAAGAGCTTCTCCGACATGGTCTCGTCCGGGATCACGTCGTTGCACTCGCGGATGGTCTGGCTGTATTTCCTGCCTTCCTCCAGGATCGCGCGGACCTCGGCGCTGATTCCGTCGGCCTCCGCCTGCTCGGCGGCCTTGGCCTCCTGCTCCTCGCGCTGACGTCTGGATTCCTCCGCCGCCAGGTACTGGCTGTACATCTCCTCGGTGAGCATGAGCGTCGTCTCGCTCCTGTCCATCCAGGCCTGGGCCAGCCAGTTCTCCTTGATCATGTTCTCGATGTCTTCACGGACCTGCTTCTCTGTGCGCCCGGTAGCCTTGGCAAGCTTCTTGAGCTCAATATACTCGGCATCTCCGGCGACCTTGCCGTATTCGTAATACCGTTTGACAAGGTCCATCTTGCCCTTGCCCTTCAGGAATCCGTAGATGGACAGTCCCAGGGCGCCCGCGCCGAAAAGAAGCCCCGGTACCGCGCCGGACCCGGCCCCGAACAGCAGAGCCACAGCGCCGATCCCCAGGATCGAAGCGCCGAAGAGTCCGCCGATGGCACTGCCGACCATCTGGCCGACGCCGGTCAGTCTCGAGATCTTCCTCTGCAGGAAGGGCGACAGCCTGCTGGCAAAGGAGGTGTGCTGGCGCACATAGGGCGAATTGCGGCGGTAGGGATTGTCCCCCTGCTCCCGGGCCTCCCGGACATCCCAGTGTCCCGTCCCGGCCGCGCCGTAGCCCGTCCGGCCGGATGTGCTGCGGGTGCTCTGCCCGTTCCTCCGGTAGGGATTATTGTCTGTCCCCCGGCGGAGAG
Source organism: Lachnospiraceae bacterium UBA3863 (assembly GCA_002392385.1). Taxonomy (GTDB): domain Bacteria; phylum Bacillota; class Clostridia; order Lachnospirales; family Lachnospiraceae; genus CAG-791. The sequence continues at coordinate 19,492 of DGGX01000174.1, read as the reverse complement.
TCGGATCGCCGGTGTTCCCATAGAGACCGCTCCGCACACTGCCCGTCACATCCTCGACGGTCCGGCGGATCTCCTCGCTCAGGCCGCCGAAATCTCCGGTATTGATAGCGTCGGTGACCGCGTCAAGGATCTCTCCGCCCGCATCATAAATATCATTAAAGTCCATATCTGCCTGTTCTTACCTCTGTATATTTTTCCTGTGTGACCTGCGACAGGATACACTCATACAAAGAACATTTTATCCCATCATCGGGCAAAAGTAAATTTGTTTATGCGCACAGCCGGTCCTTCCGTGGTATGATAAACACTGATTTCGCGGGCGCTCCCGCAGCCCCTTCAAAGGCCTGTCCAAATTAAGGAGGAAGATCCATCCATGCAGCAGATCACAGGAAAAACCGTCTCTCTGGGACTGATCGGCTCACCGGTCGGTCATTCCGGCTCTCCCGCCATGCATAACTATGCGGCGGAACTGCTGGGCCTCGATTACGCCTATCTGGCCTATGATGTCAAGGAAGCCGGCGTGCCTGCCGCCCTGGACGCCATGCGCGCGCTGGGGATCCGGGGCTTCAACGTGACCATGCCCTGCAAAAAGGCCGCCGCCCGGTACGTGGATGAGCTGTCCCCCGCGGCCGCCCTGATCGGCGCCTGCAACACCATCGTCAATGAGGGCGGTGTCCTCAAGGGCTATAACACCGACGGCGACGGTTTCACCGGCAGCCTCCGGGAGCGAGGGCTCGATATCCGGGGTCAGCGGGTCGTCGTGGCCGGCGCCGGCGGTGCCGGCATCTCCCTCCTGGTCCGGTGCGCCCTGGAGGGGGCCCGCTCCGTGACTGTGCTCAAACGCCGCAATGCCTCCTGGCAGGAAGCCGTGGAAAAAGCCGGGCAGGTCAGCGCGGCCTGCCCGGCCTGTGAGATCCGGGTCTGTGATATGAATGACGAGGCACGGACAGCCGCGGAGATCGCGGCCTGCGACATCCTGGCCAATGCCACCAGCGTGGGCATGCGGCCCAATGAAAAGGCAAGCATCCTGAGCACGCCGGCTCTTACGGCGGCCCTGCGTCCCGACATGGTCGTCTTCGACGCCGTCTACGATCCCACGGACACCCTGCTCCTGCAGCAGGCCCGGGCGGCGGGCTGCACGGCCATCGGCGGCAGGCGCATGCTTCTGTGGCAGGGCGTCAGCGCCTTCCGGCTTTTCACCGGACACGAGATGCCGGTGGAGAAGGTGCGGGAGCGTTTCTTCTCCTGATGCATTTCTTCTCCTGATCAGGTCCCGATCGGTTTCCGCGAGCGCATGTTCCGCGGGGACCTGTCCTCTATCCCAGTCTGGTCGGCGGGGTCTCACCGGGATTTTCCGCCTGCGAACGGTCGAAGAGGTATACCCGGTCGCCCTCCAGGAGCACCGTGTCGCCCTTGGGGATGATCGTTTCCCTGCCCCGCTTGATCATGATGACATAGGTCTGGCGGGAGATGTTCAGGTCGCCGATGCGGCGGCCGTTCCAGCGGTTGTGCTTGTTGAGGACCAGCTCGGTCACCTTGAGCAGGCGGTCGCCGGCCCGGGGACGAGCGCCGATCACCAGCAGGTCGCCGGGCTGGAGAATGGTGTCTCCGTGGGGCACGATCATTTCGGGCCCCCTCTGCACGGCTGCCAGGATGGATTCCCGCGGCAGGCCCAGGTCATTGATGGTCTTGCCGTTCCACTTGTCCCGCCTCTGCAGCTTGACATGGATGAAGCGCAGGTCCTCCGCCGCCGCATAATCGCCCAGCTTCTGCAGCCTTGTATACTGCTCCACGAAACCGGCGGAAATGATACCCGTGGGGATGGCCACCATGCCGACGCCCAGGAAGGTTATGATGATGCTGAAGATCTTGCCCATGGTGGTGACCGGATAGATATCCCCGTAGCCCACCGTCAGCAGGGTGGACACAGACCACCAGATCCCGGAGAAGGCGTTGACGAACACGTCCGGCTGCGCATCGTGCTCCAGGCTGTACATGCACAGACTGGAGGCCAGCATGAGCGTCAGGATGATGAAGACCGAGGAGAGCAGCTGCTGTTTCTTGCTGCTGATGACCTCCGTGATGACATTGAGCGAATCGTAGTAGGCATTGATGCGGAACAGACGCAGGATCCGGATAACCCTGAACATGCGGAAGGCCGCCATGCCCGCCGGGAAGAAGAATGGCAGGGCATAGGGAAGGAAGGACATCATGTCGATGAGGCCCGCTGCGGAGGTCACGTAGCTGAAGATGGCCTGGCCCTGCGAGCGGTCCGGATACAGGGCGCCCGCCGTCATGATCCGCAGCACATAGTCCACGGCAAAAAAGAACACCGTCACCGTCTCAATAGCCAGAAACAGGCCCCCGTACTGCATGCGCAGATTCTCGAAGGTGTTGAGGACTGCGGCCGTCAGGTTGGCGATGAGGGCGGCTGTGCTCAGGATGTCGTAGGCCCTGTTCACGGGATCGTCCACGACGCCCACCGAGACCATCTTGAAGAGCCTGTGCTGACGGCGCAGAAAGGCGGCCTGCCTTGCGGTCCGCTCTGCATCCCGCCCCGTCTGTTTCCGGTTCTCCCTAGTCATGCCCGCTCTTCCTCCGCTCCGAATCTGTCAGCAAAGCTCGTCCAGTGTATGTCCGTAGGCGGGTATGAACTCCTCCATGAAGACCCGGACCTCCGGCAGTTCCTCTTCCATCTCCCGCACGGCGGCCAGGATGGTCTCCCGCGCCGTTCTGAACTCGCCGTTTCCGGCATTCTCCTCTTCCATGCACTTGATCAGGGCTGACAGCTTGTCCGCGGCCTTGACCAGACGCAGCATATACCGGGTCTCCTCGTCGGACGCGTCCGGGTGGAAGATCTCCTCGTAGGCCCCGCGCAGGTCCGCCGGAAGGCGGTCCAGCAGCGTCTCCTCCGCTTCGTATTCCACCTCCTTATAGGCCTCCTTCAGCCTCCGGCTGTGGTACTTGACGGGTGTCGGCATATCCCCTGTGATGATCTCCGACGCATCATGGTAGAGGCCTGTCAGCGCGGCGCGCTCAGCGTCCACTTCCCTGCCGAATCTCACCCTGCCGATCAGGCACAGGGCATGCGCGATCATGGCCACCTCCAGAGAATGCTCGGAGAGATTCTCGGGGCGCGTGCTCCGCATCAGTGCCCAGCGCTCAATATATTTCATTCTGGAGAGGGTGGCATAGAAGCTGTATCCCCTGACGCCTCTCCTCTCCGGCCTGTCTTCCTTCACTTACCTGCCTCCGCCCTGCCGTTCTTCACATCCTTCATCAGCGCGTTGTAATGCTTGACGATATCCACGATGATGCTGCCGATATCGTTCTCAGAGGTGTCATAATACAGGTCATAGGTCTCGGGGACGCCCCATTCCCTGCCTGTGACCTCCTTGTAGAAGGCGCGCCGGCTCTCGTCCTTGCGGCGGGTGAGCTCCTCCACCGCCTCACGGGACAGGCCCTGTACACGCATGGTGCGCCGGATCCTCTGCTCCCAGGGCGCCGCGATGAAGACGCTGAGCACAGGCACGCCGGCCTTCTTCAGAATGTCATCCGCGCACCGGCCGACGATCACGGCCGGCCCCTTCTCCGCGATGGCCAGGATCGTCGCCTTCTGGACCTCCCGGACGCTGCAGCTTCCTATGTCAAAAAGAGGATTGCCTCCGCCCTCTTCTCCGGTCAAAAGTTCCGATGCCGTAAGCAGGATCAGCTCGTCGTCGTAATAAGGCAGCCCCAGCCGGTTGGCCAGAAATTCACCGATCTTATGTCCGCCGCTCCCGAATTGTCTCCCGATCGTGATCATAGGTACCTCCTTCTGTTTCCAGACTCTCCCCGTGGAATACAGATTTATTATATCCCACCTTGCTGGGAAATACCAACGTCCGGGCCTCTTAAGGGCAAAAATTAAAAGGGCTGCTGCACGTCTGCAACAGCCCTTCAGCTATGTACGTTGTCCAATGGTCTACCCTCCGCGGCGGGGTTGATCGGCGACAATACCTTTTCTTTGGAACTTGTTCAACATCTTGCTGTAATCTCAGATCAACTCGTTGTTGTCAGTACCATAAAGCTTTTGTTCAACCATCCCGTCTTCTGTGTTTCGTTTTAGCTGCTGCCCTTGCTGAAGGGGCTATAAGCCTGCTCAGATAATCGGTCCGTACCTCCTTGTCCTTATTCCGGTCGTTTCTGAACTTCTCAAGTTCTTACTGATCTGTCCTCCACTATAAATGATCATCTGTTACAACGCTTCCCACTGTTATAACTGATCCTGATATAAACGGCAGATCAGCGGTAATTTGCTAGTACATTGGACCATTCTCCTTTGCTTTTGTTTTGTTGAACTAATTATAACATCCCCCGTAATATTGTCAATGTATTACGGGGGATGTTCTTAAATTATCTGATTTTTCAGACGGATATGCACATTTTGCACATCTCCTTGGTCAGCGCTTGTTGCTCCGTCTCCAGATGTGCATCTTCTCCGCTTCCCTGATGAGCTCGTCGCGGAAGTCGGGGTGGGCGATGCCGATCAGGTCCTCGGCGCGCTCCCAGGTGGTGCGGCCCTTGAGGTTGACGCAGCCGTACTCGGTGACGACGTTCATGACGTTGGCCCGGGTGTCGGTGACGATGCTGCCGGGGGCAAGGGTGGGCCGGATGCGGCTCTCGAGCTTGCCGGTCTTCTTGTTGAAGAAGGTGGAGGCCAGGCAGATGAAGGTCTTGCCTCCCTTGGAGGCATAGGCGCCGAGCACGAAGTCAAGCTGGCCGCCCGCGCCGGAGATGTGGGAAGTGCCCGCGGACTCGGCGTTGACCTGGCCGAAGAGGTCGATGTCCACCGCGTTGTTGATGGACATGAAGTTGTCCAGGGCGCCGACGCGCTTGATGTCATTGACATAGTCGACCTGGGCGCTCATGCACTCCGGGTTGTTGTTGAGGTAGTCGTAGAGCTTCCTGGTACCGGCGGCGAAGGCATAGGTCTGCAGGCCGCGGTCGATGTTCTTGTTCTGGCCGGTGATCTTGCCCGCTTCCGCCAGATCGACGAAAGCATCCACGTACATCTCGGTGTGCACGCCCAGATCCTTCAGGTCGCTCTCCGCGATCATCTTGCCGATGGCATTGGGCATGCCGCCGATGCCCAGCTGCAGGCAGGCGCCGTTAGGGATCTGCGCCACGACCAGCTCCGCCACAGCCTTGTCCACATCGGTGGCGGGACCGCCGGCGGGCATCTCATCCACGGGCTGGTTGTCGCTCTCGATGATCATGTCACACTGGCTGATATGCACATAGGCCTGGGCATTGCCGAGGCAGATGGGCATGGAGGTGTTGACCTCGAAGATCACCTTGTCCGCCTTGTTCACGATGGCGTCCGCGTGGCTGGCGCTGGGACCCAGGTTGAAGTAGCCCTTGTCGTCCATGGGTCCGACCATCAGGCAGGCGACGTTCAGATCGTCCCTCATCTCCTTGTAATATCTGGGAAGCTCGGAATACTTGACAGGCGCATAGAAAGCGAAGCCCTGGGCGATCGCCTTCCTCTCGATGCCGCTCATGTGCCAGCTGTTCCAGGTAAAATGGTCAGCCGGATCCTGGATCTTGAAGATCTCCGGCACGTGCAGGAGGATGCCTCCACGGACCTTCACGTCATAAAGCTCGGGCATTCTCGCGGCCAGGGCCTTGTCGAAGGCCACGGGCGTATTGGCTGTCCAGTTATAATCCACCCAGTCGCCGCTCTTCACAAGAGCCGCTGCCTGCTCCGGTGTCACCAGTTTCTGTCTGTATTCTTCCTGATAATTCATAATCTCCTCCGCTGTTTGGTCAGATCGCGCCGTTTGCCGGGCCGGACTCCATCCGGTCCTGTCTTGAATCACTTGTTTCTATTATATGCGACAAAAGGCTGTCCCGTAAACAATTGGTATAAAAATGACGAGACGCCGTCCTCCTCTGCCGGGGCGCTCTCTTCCTATGCCGGGGCACTGCTGTCTTTTGCCGTATTGATGCCCAGCCGCCTCTTCACGCGCCCGTAGATCACGTAGGAGGCGATCACGTTGAGGATGTCCGCCGTCATCTGGGCGGTCACGATGCCCATCGACCCGAACAGCAGGTTCAGGAGGATCAGCAGCGGCATGTTGCAGCACAGCTGCCGGATGATGGTCATGAGGAAGGACTCCTTCCCGCAGCCCAGGCCCTGCATGTAGTGGTTCATCTGGAAGCTCAGGAACATGAAGGGCGTGGCGTAGCACCGCCGCTGCAGGAAGAGCGTTCCCAGGCGCACCGTCTCCGGGTCCTCGATGAAGATGCGGATGATGCGGGCAGCATTGAAGCGGTACAGGACCACGCTGCAGAGGGCAAAGACCAGGCCTGCAAGCCGCGCCGTCCGGAAGAAGTCCAGCATCCGCTCCCGGTCCCCGGAGGCGAAGTTGTAGGCGACGAGGGGCGTCATGCCGAGGCAGATCCCGATGCCGACGTTGAGGGGCAGGCGCTCCGCCTTCAGGACTATGCCCACGGCCGCCAGCGCCGCGTCGCCGTAGCCGGACATCAGGCGCAGCAGGACCATGTTGTTGACATCGAAGAGCAGGATGCCCGCCGCAGCCGGCAGGCCCACCGCGAAGAGTTCCTGCATCGACGCCGCCGGAATGGTCTCGATCCGCCGCGGGAATTCCAGGATGCCCTGTCCGCTGAGCCTCTGGTAGACCAGGAGGAAGTAGACCAGCGTCACCAGGTTCGAGAGCGTGGTCGCGATCGCCGCGCCCAGCACCTGCTTCCCGTCGGGCAGGATGACGAACATGAAGAGCGGATCCAGCACCACGTTGAGGACACCGCCCATGCCGAGGCCGAAACCGGCCTCCCGCGAATGCCCCACATTGCGGACAAAATTGCTCATGACCTGCGACATCACAGCGAGGGGACCGCCGAGGACCACCACGACCAACAGGTATTCCCGCGCGTAGCCGAAGGTGTTCTCGCTCGCCCCGATGAAGCGGAGGAGGGGGCCCGAGAAGGCAAAACAGAGCAGGGAGAAAACCAGCGACGCCCCCATCGCCATCACGAAGCTCAGCGATGAGACTCTCCTCGCCTCGTCCCGGTCGCCCGCCCCCATCCGGCGCACCGCCAGCGTACCGCCGCCGACGCCGAAGAGGTTGGAGATCGCCACGCAGAGCATATAGACAGTCAGGACCAGGGAGGCCGCGGCGACCATGTACGGGTCGTTCGTTCTGCCAATGAACCACGTGTCCGCGATATTGTAGATCAACGTGATCAGCTGGCTGGCGATCGTCGGGACCGCCATGCGCAGCAGTGCCTGCGGCACCGGCATGCGTTCAAAGAGATATGTGGAATCCTGCCTGTTCTCTTCTCGGGACATAGTCTTGTGCTCCTGTTCCGCGCCTGCTCTTCTTTACAGTACCATTATACCCTGTGCGCCTGTTTTTACCAGAACGCCTTTCTGTGTTGACACATACTATTTAATTGTGTACAATGTGTTTGCAGGCAATGAGTCTTGCATTTGAGACTTTTCAATGCGAAGATACACTATAGAGAGATCCGGAAGAGGGATATAAGAAAGGAGTTAACGATGGTCTATCATTTTGACGAGAGCAATTTTGAGGCGGAAGTGCTGAGAAGCGAGCTTCCTGTTTTTGTGGATTTCTATGCTGACTGGTGCGGCCCCTGCAAGA
>DGGX01000174.1:2311-11783 GCA_002392385.1 Lachnospiraceae bacterium UBA3863 | reverse complement strand
GCGGCCCCTGCAAGATGATGAGCCCCGTGATCGACAAGCTCGCCGAGGAATACGACGGCAGGATCAAGGTGGGCAAGGTGAACGTGGACGACTGCATGGATCTGGCCCAGCAGTTTGACATCACCAGCATCCCCAACATGGTGTTCGTGAAAAACGGCCAGGTCGTGGACCGCGTCATCGGCGCCATCCCGAAGCCCGCCATGAAGGCCAGATTCGAGGCCAACGCACAGTAATCGGTACGAGGTGTCATCATGCTCGATCTTATCATCATCGGCGCCGGCCCCGCGGGGCTGTCCGCCGCCATCTACGCGGCGCGCGCGCGCCTGAATACAGTCATCATCGAACAGAACTATGTGAACGGCGGCCAGATCATGGACACCTATGAGGTGGACAACTATCCCGGCCTCCCCGGCATCTCCGGCATGGAGCTCTCCGAGAAGCTGGCGGAGCACGTGGAGCGGTTCGGCGTGGAAGTGCAGAACGCCTGCGTGGAGGACCTGGATCTCACCGGCGATATCAAGAAGGTCGTCACAGACGAGGGCGTTTTTGAGGCGCGGGCGGTGATCATCGCCTCCGGCGCCATCCACTCCCACCTGGGCGTGGACGGCGAAGAGCGCCTGGCAGGCATGGGCGTCTCCTACTGTGCCACCTGCGACGGCGCTTTCTACAGGAACAAAGAGGCCGCTGTGATCGGCGGCGGCAATGTGGCCGTGGAGGATGCGATCTTCCTGGCCAGGGGCTGTTCCAAAGTCTATGTGGTGCACCGCAGGGACGAGCTCCGGGCCGACAGGATCCTGCAGGAGCAGCTCCTGAAGCTCCCCAACGTGGAGATGGTCTGGAATTCCAACCTGAAGAGCGTAAACGGCGACAAGAAGGTGGAGTCCATCACTGTCGTCAACAAGCTGGATCAGTCCGAGCAGGAGATCCCGCTGAGCGGCTGCTTCATCGCCGTGGGTATCGAGCCCCGTTCCGCTTTTGCCCGGAACCACATCGCGACAGACGAGAAGGGATACATCATCGCCGATGAGACCGGTGTGACCAACGTGCCGGGCGTTTTTGCCGCAGGCGATGTCCGCACCAAGCAGCTCCGCCAGGTAGTCACCGCCGTGGCGGACGGCGCCAACGCCGTGACGAGCGTGCAGCGGTATCTGCTGGAGAAGTGAAAATGAGCGAATAAGAACAGGGGTGTTGTTGCTGCGACACCCCTGTTCTTTTAGTGTTTGTTCTGATACAGGCTCTTATAACAGATGCCCTGCTGAGCGGCGGTCACATATTCACGACGTTGACCGGCTTCCCTTCCATAAACGCGCGGATGTTGTCCGCGGTGGTCTGCATGATCCTCTCGCGCGCTTCTTTGGTCGCCCAGGAGATGTGCGGGGTGATGATGCAGTTCTTCGCGGTGAGGAGGGCGTTGTCCGGCCGGATGGGCTCGGTGGAGACCACATCCACTGCTGCCCCGGCCAGCTTGCCGCTGTTCAGGGCATCCGCCAGGTCCTCTTCCACGACCAGCGGACCGCGGCTGTTGTTGATCAGGATCGCGCCGGCCTTCATCTTCGCGATCGTCTCTTTATTGATGATCCCCTGCGTGGACGGGAAGAGCGGGCAGTGCAGGAAGATAAAATCGGACTGCGCGAGGAGCTCGTCCAGTTCCACATACTCCGCAACGGCCCTGCCGGCTTCGCTCTGAAAGGCGTCATAGGCGACCACGCGCACGTTCATGGCGCGGAGGATCCTGGCCGTATTGATGCCGATCCTGCCGAGGCCGATGATGCCGGCCGTTTTCCCGGAGACCTCGATCATCGGGAACTGCCAGTAGCAGAAATCCACATTGGAGGCCCACTCCCCGGCGTGTACCGAATCGCTGTGGTGACCGATATGGGAACACAGTTCGAGCAGAAGACCGATCGCGAACTGGCTCACGTTGTCCGTGCCGTACACCGGGACGTTCATGACCGGGATGCCCTTTTCTCCCGCGTACGCATAATCCACCACGTTGTAGCCGGTCGCCAGCACGGCGATCGCTTTCAAATTCGGGCATGCGTCGATCGTCGCCCTGCTGACCGGCGTCTTGTTGATGACGATGACCTCCGCGTCGCCGATCCGCTCCGTGATCAGCGGGGACTCCTCATAGGAAGTCCTGTCGTAGACCGTCACCTCGCCCAGCGCCTCCAGGGGCGCCCAGCTGATATCCCCGGGATTCTCCGTATAACCGTCGAGAACAATGATCTTCATAACCTGTGGTCCTGTCTGAATCCTTCCAAAATGGCGATGGCGGCGCTGGTCCCGATGCGGTCGGCGCCGGCCTCGATCATGGCCCGGCAGGTCTCCCAGTCGCGGATGCCGCCGGCTGCCTTGATCTTAACGGCGTCGCCCACGACCTCTTTCATCAGGGCCACGTCCTCCACGGTGGCACCGCCGGTCCCGAAGCCGGTGGAAGTCTTGATGAAATCCGGCCGCGCCTTGAGGGAGATCTCCGCCAGATGCCTGATCTCCTCTTTGCTGAGGTAGCAGTTCTCGAAGATCACCTTGCTCCCAGCGCCGCGCTCCCGACAGGCGGCTGCGACCTCGGTCATCTCCCGCTCCGCCATGGCCCAGTCTCCGTCCTTAACATAGGTCAGGTTGGCCACATAGTCCACCTCGCCGGCGCCGGCCTCGATGGCCTGCACGGCGGAGATCACTTTGTTTTCTATGGTATTCTGGCCCAGGGGGAAGGCGATGCAGGTGCCCACCTTCACGCCGCTCCCCGCAAGGAGCCTGCTGCAGAGGGCTGTCTGGGCATCGTTCACCGCCACGGCGGCGAATCCGTACTCCCGCGCCTCCCGGCACAGCTTCCCGATATCCGCGCTCGTGGCGAACGCCTTGAGGTTGGTGTGATCGAACATGGCGCAGAGCTTCTGCTCCGTAAGGCCTTTGATTTGCATACCCTTCTTCCTCCGCGTATACTGATGTTGAAGGACAGGACCGTGCCCTGTCCTCTGAAAGGAGTCTATATGGAAAATTATGACGACAAGGTCGTGGCATGTTTTCTCAGAGACCAGCTGCAGCTGTTCCCGGAGCCCGTGACCGCTACACCGCAGGAGGCCAGAGAATTTCTCGAGGACTGCTTTGCTCAGGTGGTGACCGGCAGGAAGCAGGTCCGTCAGTATTTCGACGAGGTCGGCGCCGACGTGGAGGGCGATGTCCTCGAGGCCGCCGAGGTCTTCGATGTCGGCGGCGGGCGCTATCTCATCGTGGAGGCCTGAGCCTCCGCCCCGCCGCGGGCGGGACTTACTGCTGCAGGTCTGTCAGCAGGTCCTCCCCGCTCACCATACCCTCTGTGCAGGCATGGGCCCTTCCCTTGTCAAAAAGGAAAGCCAGGCCGTCCCTGTATCCGGCCGCGGAGACCTCCGCGCCGCTCCAGACATAGGTATAGCTCTCTTCTCCGGCACCGGCCGGCGCGTCGTCGGGAAGGCCGTAGGTGCCCTCCGCCACCGTGTTCAGACGTCCGCCGGAAATGCTGTAGACCGTATCGTAGAAGCGGTCCATGATGCCGGAGGAGTCACAGAGCAGGTTCTCCTTCTCCAGATAGTAGACTGTCTGGCGGAGGAACCGTTTCTCGACCCATCTCCCGTCCCGATAGAAGAGGACAGACAGTCCTCTCTCTCCGGTCGTGTCCGCGGCCGCCATCTCCGGGATATTGTCCTCATTCAGATAGAACAGAACGAATCCGTCGTAATCCGCCGCCGCGTCGCTCCGGATGTAGGCAGCATAGGCTTCCTTCCAGTCCGCGTAGACGACGTCCACTGCCGGATCCCGCTCAAGGGTATAGACCGGGCCTTCCGCGCCCAGATAGACTCTCTCTCTTGTCAGACTCTGTCCCCGGTTATCACCGGCGCCCACGTAGCTGCAGCGGATCCGCAGATCGGTATAGCCGTCGCCGTTGGTATCCTCTGCCCGCACGTCCGTCACCGCGTCGAACCGCATTCCGCTGTAGGCATCCGGAAGGGCCGGGTCCTCCAGGGTCTGCAGGAAGGCGCCGTCTTTCAGGATCTTCAGCTCTATATTCCCGCCATCCTGTGCCGGGCGGTAGACGCCCAGGATCAGTTCCGGATTCTCCTGGTCCTTGCCGTCCTCTGTCAGCAGCCGGAAGGCGATGCTGACGGAAGGAATGAGGCCTGCGCGTATTGACGCGCCCTGCTCAGTCTGGTCTCCGGGTGTCTCCGGAGCGGCGGAGGTGTCTGTCTCCGTCTCCGGAGCGGCCGGCTCTTCTGTGGATGCCTCCGCCGTCGTTTCTTCCTGGGTTGTTTCTGTCCCTGTTGTCTGTTCTGTCTCTTCTGTTGTCTGTTCTGTCTGCTCTGTTTCTGCTTCTGAGACAGTTCCGGACTGCTGGTCCGGTCCCTGCGCCGCGTCATTGCCGATCCGGCTCCACACCGCGATGATCACGATCACGATCAGGATCGCCGGCAGCGTCATCAGCCATTCTTTTTTCACCTTCCGTCCCTCCCGGTCTTCTCCCCCGGTCCAGTCCGTAGTCCACACTTTTTCATCCCTGTGCTTTCAGCGCCGTGATCTCTTCTTCCGTCAGCTGTCTGCCCTCCCCCGGCGCCAGCTGCGCGTCCAGCACGATCGGTCCCATAGATATGCGTTTCAAATATACCACTTCCATGCCAAGAGCGGCAAACATTCTTTTGACCTGGTGATACTTGCCCTCCCGGATCGTCACGCGGACCCGGGACAGGTCCTCTTCCCGGCCGAGTATCTCCAGGTCTGCCGGCCGGGCCGTAAAGGCGCCGTCCGCGTCGTCGATGGCCAGGCCCTCGCGGAAGAGGAGGACCTCCCTCTCCGACACGGCCCCGCGGACACGGGCCTCATAGACCTTGTCCACATGCCTGCCCGGTGCCAGCAGTCGGTGGCCCAGGGGGCCGTCGTTGGTGATCAGGAGAAGGCCCTCCGTATCCCGGTCCAGCCGCCCCACCGGATACAGGTCCTTCCTGCGCCTGGGCGGCAGCAGGTCCATGACGGTCTTCTGCCGGGGATCCCGGGTAGCTGTGATCACGCCGGCCGGTTTATTGAGCATGTAATAGACGAGGGCTTCCCCGGCGATCTCCTCCCCGTGCCAGGTCACGGAGGCGCCCTCCGGCACCTGGGTGCTCCCGTCCCTGACCGGGACGCCGTTCACACAGGCCGCGCCTTTCTTCAGTTCTTTTTTGATCTCGCTTCGGGTCCCGCAGCCGTTCTCCGAGAGCAGACGGTCCAGACGCATCCTGTCTCCCTTCTCTTAAGGCGCCCCAGGGGCCTGTCAGATCTTGAAGCGGTAGCCCACGCCCCAGATGGTCTCAATGTACTGGGGCTTGGAGGTGTTGTACTCGATCTTCTCCCGGATCTTCTTGATGTGGACGGTGACGGTGGCGATGTCGCCCACGCTGTCCATGTTCCAGATGCGGCGGAAGAGCTCGTCCTTGGAGAAGACATGGTTGGGGTTCTCCGCCAGGAAGGTGAGAAGGTCGAACTCCTTGGTGGTGAAATTCTTCTCCTCTCCGTTGATGTAGACGCGGCGGGCGGTCTTGTCGATCTTCAGACCGCGGATCTCGATGATATCGTTCTCCTTCTGTCCGGCGCCGACCAGGCGCTCATAGCGGGCCATGTGGGCCTTGACCCTGGCCACCAGCTCGCTGGGGCTGAAAGGTTTGGTCATATAGTCGTCCGCGCCCAGGCCCAGGCCGCGGATCTTGTCGATGTCGTCCTTCTTGGCGGATACCATGAGGATCGGGATATTCTTCTTCTCGCGGATGCGCCTGCAGACCTCAAAGCCGTCGGTGCCGGGCAGCATCAGGTCCAGAATGACCAGGTCATAATCATTCTTCAGGGCCATCTGCAGGCCCTGGTCTCCCCGGGGCGTGGTCTCCACTTCAAATCCGCTCAGCTCCAGATAGTCCTTCTCCAGATCGGCGATGGCCTCTTCATCCTCAACAATCAGGATCTTGCTCATAGTTCTCTTCCTCCGTAGTTATGATGCTTCTATGTCTACGCTCCTGCCGCCGGCATCCGTATATTTACGGATCACCATGTGCATGCAGGTGCCCTTGCCTTCCCGGCTGGTGGCCCAGATATAGCCCCCGTGGTCCTCCACGATCTTCCTGACGATGGAGAGGCCGATCCCGCTGCCGCCCTGAGCGGAATTGCGGGAGGCGTCCGTCCGATAGAATCTGTCGAAGATATTGGGCAGGTCCTTCTGGGCAATCCCCACGCCGTTGTCCTCGATCTCGATGCGGACGCTGTCCGACTCGTCCAGGATCCGGATCTCGATCTTGCCCTTGGGCTTATTGGGATCCATGTACTTGACGCTGTTGCCGACGATATTGTTGATGACCCGCTTCATCTGCTCGGGGTCCGCCACGATCAGGGTGTCCGGCGCGACCAGGCTGGCGTAGTCCAGTCCGATGCCGCGGGATTCCAGATCCATGCCGATCTCCTCCACGCAGTCGCCGAAATAGTCGGAGACGTTGAGCTTGCGGAAATTATAGGGGACACGCTCGCTGTCGATCCTGGAGTAGAGGGTCAGCTCGTTGATCAGGCGGTCCATATCGTTGGCCTTGTTGTAGATGGTGCGGATGTACTTGTCCTGCTTCTCGGGAGTATTGGCCACCCCGTCGATCAGGCCCTCCACATAGCCCTTGATGGAGGTGATGGGGGTCTTGAGGTCGTGGGAGATGTTGCTGATCAGCTCCCGGTTCTGCTTCTCCCGCTCCAGCTTCTCATCCGCGGACTCCTTGAGCCGCAGCCGCATGTCCTCATAATTGCGGTAGAGCTCCCCGATCTCTCCCTGCTCGTCCGTCTGCAGCATGTACTCCAGGTTGCCGTCCCGGATGTTGTTCATGGCTGTGTTGAGCTTGCCTATGGGGCCGAAGAAGCTCCCCTCCAGCCAGCTGGTCAGAAAGAGGGCCGTCAGGATCAGGATCAGGACCATGGCCGTCATCATGAAGAAGAGGAAGCGCCGGTGGACCAGGACCACCGCGCGGGTCAGGATGAAGAGGCTTCCCTCCTCCCCGTCGGCGAAGGTGAAATCCACCTGTCTGATCATCTGCTCCAGGGAATTGCTGTAATAGGGGGCCGTACTCTCCTCCCCGGTATAGGCGGGCAGGTAGGGCAGGAGCTCCTCCCCGCCGGCATCCTCTCCGGGATAGTAGAGAGTGTCCCCGCGGCGCACGATCAGCATGGAGCGCAGCTGGCCGGCCCGGCCGGACAGGTCATCCAGGTAACCGGTATCCTCCGCGCTGCCGCTTCCGTCCGCCAGCTCCGTGCGGACCTGCAGGACGAGAGCGTCCAGTGCCTCGTCGTTGCGGGCGGGCCCGGACTGCATCGTGTACTTATCGATCCCCTTGGGTTCTTCTGTCTGGCTGATGAAATCTCCGATCATCCTGAAGGCCGCGGCAAAAAGGACCGCGGGCACGATCAGCATGATGGAGAATGCGATCGCCATCCTGTGTCGGAATGTCATAGCGTCACCGTCAGCGCCCGAGGGCGCCGCTCTCTCTCCGTTTCTGTCTCTTCTGCGCCGGGGGCATCCGCCCCCTGAGCGGGATACTCTTTAAATGATACTATATTCTGAAGCCTTTTTCCACGGGGAGCTTTTCGGTATAATGGATGGAGATACGGATCGTTCACTCACCTATGAAAGGAGCTGCACTATGTCCAAAAAACTCGGACAGCTGGTGAAGAATGCCCGCACGGACAAGGGCCTCACTCAGGCGGCCGTGGCGGACCGGGTCGACGGGCTCACCGCGTCTGATCTCAGCAAGATCGAACGCGGGGAGAAGGAGCCCTCACAGGAGGTCCTGCGGCAGATGGCGCGGGTCCTGGGCGTGACCCAGAAGTCTCTCCTGGAGGCCGCCACGGGCAAGTCCTCCGCGGGCGCCGCGGCAGGCAAGACCTCTTCCGGCAAGTCCTCCGGCAAAACCGGCTCCGCCAAGACAGGTTCTGCTAAGACAGGTTCTGCTAAGAAGGCCGCCGACAGCCTGACGCTCACGGCCGCGGAGAAGAAGCTGGTCCAGGCATACAGGAAAGCAGATTCCGGCGCCAGAAAGGCCGCCATGAATCTGCTCTCGGGCAATGGCAATATTCTCGAACTGATCCCGGTACTCATGTCCGGTTCCCAGGAATCTGGGCAGGGCTCCTCCCAGCAGAATGCCGCGACAGAACTCCTGAACACCCTCCTGTCCGGAAAGACAGGCTCCTCCGGCAATGAGATGCTGGGCACCCTGCTCCAGACACTGCTCAAGAAATGACCGTCACATCTCGCGCAGGAGGCCGCTCCTGTAGGCCTGCAGCAGGTCCTGCAGGTCCGCGATCTTCTCGCGGATGCGGACGCCGTCGTCGGTGTCCGCCACCATGACCCGGTGATCCTCCACCTCCACGATCTCGGTCTGGGAATCGATGTCCAGATACTCCTCCAGGGCCTTGCGGTGGCTCTCGAAGGGCTGGTGGGTCTTGAGCTTGAGGCCGTGGGAGTTGAAGATCAGGGTATAGCCGGCGATGCCGGTGGTCTTCTGGTAGGCACGGCAGAAGCCGCCGTCGATGACATAGAGCTTGCCGTCCGCGCGGATGGGGGACTCGCCCTTCTTCACATTGACGGGTGTATGCCCGTTGATGATATGACTGCGCTCCGAATACAGGCCGAATTCATGCAGGATCATCTGGGCGGTCCGGCGCTCGCGGTTGTACTTGTAATAGGGATTGCGCGGCTCCTTCCAGGTGGACTCATCGGTCAGGTAGGTGCGCTCGAAGGTCTTGATGACACGGCCGAAAAGGGGCGATTTCATACCGGACCAGAGGTACCACATGAAATCCACGCTGGCCGGCTCGTGATAGCTCCAGGCCCTGCGGGCGGCGGCGTCCACCGCGTCCAGGTAGGCGCGGCCCTGCACGGGCTCGTCCCAGAAGAGGACCCGCTCGAAGTTGCCGTCCTCGTCCAGGGGGATGCAGCCGTGGTAGAGCAGGTTCTCGTTGACGCACAGATACATGGAGCCGTGGGAATACAGGAAATCGATGTGCTGGCGCAGGCGTACGGAATGCATGAAGGCATGGCGCAGGTCCTTCATGACCATCTCCTCCTCCTCGCTGAGCCGGTAGGGATTCTTCCTGTCTACGGTGGGGAAATCCCTTGTCTTCATGGGATAGGTCACCCCGTCGATGTCCACCGTCCCCTCTTCCCAGTTGATGCGGCCGAACAGAAGGCGGTCCTCCATCTCATATTCCGGATGCCGCAGGATCAGCTGTCCCTCGAGCTTGAACATGAGCACGGAGATGGCTTTCTTCAGCGGGTCCATCCCGTCCTGTCCCCGATAGGTCCTCTCGGCAAAAAGCACCAGCTCACGCATGCTGATGCCGTATCCGTTCTCCAGCACCTCATAATTTCCGTACTTCACATTGTTGTTGATGCAGTTGAGAATACAGCACAGATTGCCGGCCGCCGCGCCCATCCACAGGATGTCGT
>DGGX01000174.1:0-2257 GCA_002392385.1 Lachnospiraceae bacterium UBA3863 | reverse complement strand
GTGGTTGCCCCACTGGATGTCCAGGCGGTTCTTGTACTGCATCAGCAGGTCCATGATCCGGTCCGCGTGCTCGCCCCTGTCAAAAATATCCCCCAGGATATGCAGCCTGTCCACGGTGAGCCTTTTGGCCAGTTGACAGAGGGCGATGATGAAATCGTCGGCGCTCTCCGTCTCCAGGATGCTGTCCAGGATCATGGAATGATAGCGGGCCCGGTTATTGTCCTCGTCCTTCTGGGCATGCAGCAGCTCGTCGATGATGAAGGCGAACTCCTCCGGCATGGCCTTACGGACCTTGGAACGGGTATATTTGGAGGAGAGATACCGGGTCAGGTCGATGAGCCTCTCCAGGAGCTGCTTGTAGCGGCCTCTGTAGAGGAGCCCCTGGGCCTTCATGCGGTCCAGCTCCTCCCGGGGATAGTAGATGAGGGTGCAGAACTCCGCCTCCTCCGGGGCGGTCATGATCCCGTCGAAGAGGAGGTGGACCTTCTCCCTGATCACGCCGGAGCAGTTGTTGATGATGTGCTCGAAAGCCTCGTATTCCCCGTGGGGGTCACTGAGGAAGTGCTCCGTCCCCTTGGGCAGGTTCAGGATCGCCTGCAGATTGATGATCTCCGCAAAAGCCGCCCGCCGGTTGGGAAAAACCCCGGACAGCAGCTCCAGATATTTCTTCCTGGCCTGTTCGTCCGTCTCTCTGCCTGTCCGCATAATCCGCTCCTCCTGTCTGTGCCGCTTAAAGCCTCCGGCCGGTCCCCGGTCCCTCTTGTGTCCGTCAGATCTCCCGCAGTGTGATGAGCTGGTACAGATGATAGCCCATCTGGACCGGCATGGGCAGCAGCATATCCGCCGCCGACTCCAGAAGGATGCGCCGGCGCAGTCTGCTCTTGAGCTCGGGGGAGAGCCTGCGCTGCCTGAGCTCCTCCATATCTATGCTGGGATCTGCCTCGATCTGCCCGGCCATCATGGTGACATTGTCGAACCGCAGCCTGTCGAGCCGCCGCGTGACCTCCTCCGCCGGCCCGTCGAAGGCGATGCCTATGCCGCCCGTCGCCGGATAGAAGATCACCTTCCGGACGCCGGGGATGCCGTTCAGGGCATAGTCCAGGATCTCACGGGAATACTCCGTCAGCGCCCCGTTCTGTACCCTGATCCTCAGTCTGTGCTGCGATAAGTGTTCGATCCTGTATCTCATCCCTGTCCCCCGGTCCATACATTACTGTCTGCTTACTATCATATCACAAAAAGGGTCCGCTGCATCTATGGATCATGCAGCGGACCCTTCCGTCTCTACTCAGTTCTGTGCCTCCAGCCGCTCGATATAGGCGCGGATGCTGGCAAAACTCCCGTCGCTGATGGCGTGCTCCACGAGGCAGGCCTCGTCCTCCGCCTTCTCCGGCGGGATCCCGGTGCGGATGAACCAGTCCCGGAAGAATTCGTGCTTGTCGAGTGTCCTCTCGGCGATCGCCCTGCCGGCCTCTGTCAGGCGGATCTCACCGGTGTCTTCCTTGGTGATATAGCCCTCGGCCTCCAGCTTGGTGCAGGCAATGCTCACACTGGGTCTGGAGTAACCCATCTGGCCCGCGATATCCACCTCACGGCACCATCCGCGGCTTCTGTTCAGGATCAGGATCGCCTCCAGATAATCCTCCCCTGACTTGCCCAGCGCCTTTGTTCTGGAACTTCCCGGCATCGCTCTTCCCTTTCCGAACCAGTGTTAATCATAACTAACAACTGTCAGATTAGCATAAGCTAATCTCTTCGTCAAGTGGAGATGCCGGGCGGCCCGGAGGGGCGTTTCTCAGTCCTCCGCGCTCTCCTGGGCTTCCCGGATGTTTCTGATCATGCGCAGGAGACGGGTCCCGCTCTTCTCCAGGGTCTCCCTGGACAGGGTCCCCTCCTTCAGGGCCTCCATCAGAGCCTTCCAGTCGCCCTGGGAACCCGGCATGAAGAGGTCGCTGCCGGCCTGGATGGTCGGCACAGCCGCCGCGATGGGATGTGCGGCGCCCTTGCTGGCCATCATGCTGATGACCCAGTCCGTCATGACGATGCCCTTAAAGCCCCATTCTCCCCGCAGGATATCGGTGGTCAGATCCCGCCGCTCCGAGGTATGGGTGCCGTTGAGCAGGTTGTAAGAGGTCATCAGCGCCTTGGGCTGGCTCTCGCGCACGGCGATGCCGAAGCCCCGCAGATAGATCTCGCGCATGGCGCGCTCGCTGACCTGGCTGTTGGAGTAGTAGCGGTTGGTCTCCTGGTTGTTGGC
>DGGX01000052.1 GCA_002392385.1 Lachnospiraceae bacterium UBA3863 | reverse complement strand
TCACCTACCCCGACCACATCGCCACCTACATGACCGGCGACGACATCGTGGTCCCCCTGGACGACCTGGCGGCCGATCCCCGCTACGGCCTGGGCGGCTCCGAGCTCCTCTACGACGGACCGGCACGGGAGGAGATGATCGACAAGTTCCTGGAGGAATGCCGCCTGTCCGGCAATCTCTACGCCCTGCCCTTCATGCGGTCCACGGAGGCCTGCTACATCAACCGGACCTACGTGGAGGCCCTGGGCTACGAGGTGCCCGACGTCCTGACCTGGGACTATATCTGGGAGGTCTCCGAGAAGGCCGTGGAGAAAAACGCGGACGGGACCTACAAGCTGAACGGCCAGAAGGTCATGATCCCCTTCATCTATAAGTCCACGGACAACATGATGATCCAGATGCTGCGCCAGAAGGACGCCGGCTATTCCACCGATGCCGGAGAGATCGGCCTCTTCAACGACACTACCCGGGATCTTCTCAAGGAGATCGCCTCTCATGCCAGGACAGGCGCCTTCTCCACCTTCAAGATCTCCAGCTACCCCGCCAACTTCCTCAATGCCGGCCAGTGTCTGTTCGCCATCGATTCCACCGCCGGCTCCACCTGGATGGGCGCCCACGCCCCCCTGTCCGACATCAGCAAGGACGCCTTCGTGGAATTTGAAACGGCGGTCCGCATGGTCCCCCAGTTCGATCCTGATGATCCCAGGATGATCTCCCAGGGACCCTCCGTCTGCATCTTCAACAAGGAAGATCCCCAGATCGTGCTGGCCTCCTGGCTCTTCGCTCAGTATCTGCTGACCGACGACGTGCAGATCGCCTACGCCCAGACCGAGGGCTACGCCCCCGTGACGGACAAAGCCCGCTCCACCGAGGCCTACCAGTCCTATCTGGCCGCCGGCGGCTCCGACGACAGTCTCCACTATGACATCAAGATCGAAGCCACCCGGCTCCTCCTGGACAATACAGAGCATACCTTCGTGACCCCTGTCTTCAATGGCAGCGCCTCCCTCCGGGACGCGGCCGGACAGCTGATCGAAAACGTGACTAAATCCGTCCGCCGCAAGGAGAAGGTGGACGATGCCTACATCGACAAGCTCTTCGATGACGTCACCAGCCTCTACCGCCTGGACAGGATCTCTGCCGACGCCGGCGGGACCGGCCTGCGCCGCGACCTGGGCCCCCTCCCCGCGGAATCTAAGGCCCTTCTCGCATCCCTGGCGGTCCTCTGGGTCCTGATCGGCCTCTACTGGCTCCGGGAGATGCGCAGAAAATCCCTGTGAAAATACTGTGAAATAAACATTAAACCGCTTTTATTCCGTTTTCTGAGGAGTATAATAGTCCACGTAAGCGCCCTTGAGGGCGCGGAAACACCATTTTCAAGAGCACCAAACGGGAGGAAATGCTATGAAAAGATTTGCAGCAATCATGCTCGCTTCCACTCTGACCCTGGCCCTGGTCGGCTGCGGCGGCAACAACGCCCAGCAGAGCGCCGAGCCGGCAGCCGAGACCGAGGAAGCGGCAGCGGAGACCGAAGAAGCAGCGGAGGAGCCCGCGGAGGAGCCCGCCGAGGCACCTGCAGAGGAAGTGCCGGTCATGACCCACGAAGAGTACATGGCTGCCGAGATGGACAGCCCCGTCTGCGTGGAGACCTACGTACAGGGCACCCAGAAATGGAACGACGGCTATATCACCGTCTACGCCCAGAGTGAAGACGGCGCCTACTTCATCTATGGCATGGCCTGCTCCGAGGAAGATGCCCCGAAGCTCGTCCCCGGCCAGAAGATCAAGGTCAACGGCTATAAGACCGTCTGGTCCGGCGAGGTCGAGATCATCGACGCGACCTTTGAATTCGAAGACGGCAGCTGGATCGCCGAGCCCATGGATGCCACCGCTCTTCTGGGCACCGAAGAACTGGAAGCCCACCAGAACGAGCGCGTCAAGTTCACCGACATGACCGTCGAGGCCAAGGGCGACAACGGCGACGCCTTCCTCTATGCCTGGGACGGCAGCGGCAGCGCCGATTCCGACAGCGACCTCTACTTCGACGTCTCCAAGGACGGCCAGACCTACACCTTCACCGTTGAGTATTACCTCTGCGGCCCCGGCACCGATGCCTACGAAGCCGTCCGCAACCTCAAGGTCGGCGACGTCATCGACATCGAAGGCTTCATGTACTGGTACGAAGGCCCCCAGACCCACGTCACCGGCGTGACCGTCAAGTAACTAACGGCCGACACAACACTATTCAAAAGCATAATAATCCCCCGGAGGCACGCTCTCGCTCCATCGAAAGACCTCCGGGGGATATTTATACTTATGAATACGTAGTGCGATAGCTCCATATAGATAAGGCGTAAGCTGTGAATCTCACAGCCCGCCTGTCATAACACCTTTACGATAGGGTAAGAAATAAAGGCTAAAAACAGGCAGAAGCTAATCTCGCAGCCTACCTGTCATAACACCTTTACGAGAGGGCAGAAAATAAAGGTAAAAACCAGATAGAAGCCAACATCGCATCCTACCTGTCAAAATACCTTTGCGAGAGGGCGAGATATAAAGGTAAAAAACAGACAGAAGCCAATACCACATCCTACCTGTCAAAACACCTTTACGAGAGGGCAAGATATAAAGGCAAATACACAGGCAGAAGCCAAGGCGGTCGCATTACACTTTAGCATGCATAAAGACTCCTCGGAGGCCTTTCAGAAACGCCGGCACTTCATTTTTCCAAGCCTCTGGCGCAGGGAAAATGTTAGTGCCGCTGCGTTTCTGGTTGAGCGAGAGCGTGCCTCCGAGGAGTCTATATGCATTTTTGTTGAGTTCTTAATATTCCGTGCCTGTATGCCGGGCTTCTTGGCTTCTTGCATCCCTTACTGATCGTTCCTCGCAAACTGTGCCTGCAGCATCTCATAAAATTTGGGATTCTCGCTGCCGTACTGGGCCTGGCATTCGTCCAGGGCCTGTTCGTAGAGTTCGACGTTGATGTGGTCGTTGATGTTGATCTTCCGGGCATCCGCGTCGAGGAGGCCCAGGTTGTCCATGTAGTCCCAGGCCCTGCGGACGGAGGATTTCATGGGATCGATGTTGTATTCGCAGCGGGGGTTGTCCATGAAGGCACGGATGACGGCCTCGTCCTCGCCGGTGATCTCTGTGATCAGGGCGACGGTCTCTTCGTGGTGGTTGTCGTAGTAGGCCATGGCGCGGATCCAGGCCTTGAGGAGGGCCTTGACGGTCTCGGGGTTTTCATTGACCCATTCTGTGCGGCCTTCTATGCGGCAGCAGGAGTAATTGGGCAGGATGTCGGACGCGTAGGTGACGATCTTGAGTTCGGGATTGGAGACGACGGCGTAGTTGAGGAAGGTGCCGACCAGGCCGAAATCGGCCTCGCCGTTGAGGACGGCGTCGATCCGGCCCTGCTGGTCCGGGTAGTCGACCCAGCGGATGTCGTGGAGGGGGTCGTAGCCCAGTCTGAGGAGGGGACCGGTGATGGCGTAGAGGTTGGGCTCGCAGGCCATGGTCTTGCCGATCAGGTCCTCAATGCTGTTCCATTCGGTCTCCACGCGGGTGAAAACGGGCATGCAGCCTGTCAGCAGGTAGCCGCCGAAGATCGTCAGGTCGAGGCCCTCCGAGATGTACTGGAGGGGCAGGTTGGTTCCCTGGGTAGAGGCCACGTCGACGGTGCCGTTCTCAAGGGCGGCGAATACGTCGGCATCCGTGGCCAGGGGGACGTATTCGACGGCGATGCCTTCATCGGCCAGGTAGCCCTGCTGTTCGGCGATGGCGTTGAAGACATGGCCGGTGAAGGTCTGGGCCAGACGGATGGTGGCCTTGATCTCCGCGGGGGCTTCTTCTTCGGTGAAGGCCGCGGAGGCTGCTTCCTGCTGCGACGCACAGGCGGGGAGCAGGGCTGTCAGCAGGGACAGCAGGGTTATGATCACAACGGGACGCATTCTGCGCATCATTTCTGTCCCTCCTGTGTCTGTTCTGTCAGTGCTTCGAAATCCCGGATGGTCTTTCTTCCGGTCATATCCAGCTGCGATACGGTAACGTTGGGGAACGGGACATTGATACCGTTCCGGTAGAAGATCTTCAGGACCTCCTTGTTCAGGTAGCGGGCGACGCCCTTGACGTCCTTCTCACTGCACTTGCAGATGATGATCAGGTTGACACTGCTGGCGGCCAGCTCGGAGACGCCCAGGTAAGTGGGGCCGTCCAGGATGGCGGGGTTGTTCTTGCGCAGCAGGGGCAGATCGCGGTTCATAATGGCCTCGACATAGTCCAGATCCTGTCCGTACTCGATGCCGATGGAACAGGCAGCGATGGAGGCCTCCTGGGTCATGTTCAGAATGCCGGAGATCTCACTGTTGTTGAGGATCTTGATGTTGCCGTCCATGCCCATGATCTTGGTGGTGCGCAGGCCGATGTCCATGACCGTGCCGCGGTAGCCGCTGATGGTCACGATATCGCCGACCCGGAACTCACCCTCGAAGACGATGAAGATACCGGCCAGGATATCCTTGATCAGGC
>DGGX01000184.1:817-2529 GCA_002392385.1 Lachnospiraceae bacterium UBA3863 | reverse complement strand
TGCGCGACGAGAACCAGACCCTGACGGACGAGCACGCCGAGGAGATCGTCCGCAACGTGCTCCGTGCCCTGAAAGAAAAACACAGCGCTGAGATACGCTGAGAAGGAGAAAAAATGAAGAAACTGCTTGCCATCCTGCTTGCCATCCTGATGCTCTCTTCCCTGACCGCCACCGCCTTCGCCGAAGAGGAAGACGTCTACGACTACGACGAATTCTTCGGCTCCGACAACGTCGCCGATATGGCCTATCCTGAGTGCGGCATCACCCTGCACTTCCCGAGCGAGATGTTCTTTGTCGAGGGCCTGACCGGCGGCCTGAACCCCCTGTACGCTCAGGAGGCGGGCTATCACTCCGGCGTCTACGTCACCGCGATCGTCTACGAGCGCAGCGGCGAAGCCTTCGATCCCGACGCCTATATCCCGTACCTGACCTTCCTGACCCTGCGCGAGGACTGTGACGAGGCGGCCCTGAACGACCCGGGCCTCGCCGCGCTCTTCCCCTCGGACCACCTGGACGGCCTCTGCACCGTCGGCGATTATACCTTCTACGTGGTGATCGGCAGCGACCACATCCCCGAGTCCTTCACCGAGGAAGAGGTTGCGGCCTATAACCACCTCCTCTCGTACGCCGAGGACGTCGTGAACACCGCGGACTATTACGAGCCCGAGGACCCCGGCGCCAAGGATGCCGGAATCCAGGTGAACTTTGACGCCGTGGATCTCGACGGCAACGCCGTGGATCTTGCCTCTCTCTTCGCCTCCAACCGCATCACCATGCTGAACGTCTGGGAGACCGGCTGCGGCCCCTGCCGCAATGAGCTTCCGGAGCTTGCCCAGATCAACCACCGTCTCCAGGACATCGGCTGCGGCATCGTCGGCCTGCTCTGGGACAGCGACATGCCCGGCGCCATTGACGAGGCGAAGCAGCTCTACGCCGACGCCGGTGTGGACTATCTGACCCTGCAGGTTCCCTCGAACTTCGACGAGATCTTCAACCAGGGCGGCTTCCCGACCAGCTATTTTATTGACCAGAACGGCACGGTCCTCACCTCCGTCGAGGGCGCCCTCGTGGACAAGTACGAGCTGGTGATCAACGACCTGCTCAATGGCGGAAACGGCGGAGCAGAGGAATCCGGCGATTACAGCCAGGTCCAGAGCATGGTGCAGGGCGCTGCCGGCCAGATGAAGACGTCCATCAAGGCGGCTGCCGCACCCACCCCCGGTGACGCGTACCGGATCATCTGTGTGGATGAGGACGGAAACCCGGTCCAGGGCGCAACGATTCAGTTCTGCTCCGATGTCCAGTGCATGATGGGCAAGACAGACGCGGACGGCGTCGCGGAGTTTGAGGAAGCCCCCGGTCATTACACCGTGCATCTGCTGAAGGTTCCCGAGGGCTATGCCAAGGACGGCACGGAGTATGAAGCGCCCGCTGTTCCGGGAGACCTGACCATCGTCGTAAAAGCGGCATAATCAGTGATATTCTCAGTAACCCGATGATATGAAAAGGACCTGTCCAAAGGGCAGGTCCTTTTCATATCATAAAATGGTCAAAATGCCTGATTCATTTTTTTGCGTTTGGCATACGCCGGAGGCTCAGCGGCTGGTCTTGACCTCGACCATGGCGTCGATTTCAGCCGCGATGGCTTCGCCGTTGAAGGTGTTAAGCATATAGATCCGGCTCTTGATGTCGTCGGAGAGCAGGCAGAGTTC
>DGGX01000184.1:0-646 GCA_002392385.1 Lachnospiraceae bacterium UBA3863 | reverse complement strand
AGCTCGGCCTCGGTCTTGTGCTTGGTTCCCTTCAGGATAACCAGGTTGTCGATGGAGAGGGAGACCTTCTCTTCGCCCAGGGCCAGCTGAAGATTCGGGTTTGCCTGCATGGCCTGCATGATGTTGCCGCTGTACATGTAGGCGACCGCCGCTTCGTTCTTGATCATGCTGTCGCGCACATCTGCGGGCAGGGAATAGGCCTTGACATTCTTGTTGATGGAGAGCAGATACTGCTTTGCCTGTTCGATGTCTGCCAGGTCATTGGAGGTGGGGTCCAGATCCATGGCGCTCAGGCCGCAGCAGATGTTGCCCTGGGCGTCATCGGACATGAGAATGTTGCCCTCAAAGCGCGGGTCTTTCAGATCCTCATAGTTGTCCGCCTTTACACCGAGCTCCTCCAGCTTCTGGGGGTTCCCAAGCCAGAGGGAAGCGGTTCCCATGTAGGGCACGGTGTACTTGCCTTCGGGATCGACCTGAGAGGTGCGGAACTGGGGATCAATGTTATCAATGTTCGTGATGACGCTGAAGTCGAGCTCCTCCAGAAGGTCGTTGGCCAGCATGGCGTCGATGTAGAAGTTGGACGGGACGGCGATGTCATACTGTCCTTTGCTGCCGGCCAGGAGCTTGGCCAGCATCTCGTCATTGG
>DGGX01000239.1 GCA_002392385.1 Lachnospiraceae bacterium UBA3863 | reverse complement strand
CCACCATCATGTGCCCGATCTCCGCGAAGACCGGAGAGGGCATCGAGAACCTGCTGGAGATGATCCTCCTGACTGCCGATATGAAGGAGCTGAAGGCGGATCCCAACCGGAACGCCCGCGGCCTGGTCATCGAGGCTCAGCTGGACAAGGGCAGAGGTCCGGTGGCTACGATCCTGGTCCAGAAGGGCACCCTGCATGTGGGCGACTTTATTTCCGCAGGCGCCTGCTCCGGCAAGGTCCGTGCCATGATCGACGACAAGGGACGCCGTGTGAAGGAGGCCAGCCCCTCCCAGCCCGTGGAGATCCTCGGACTGTCGGATGTTCCCAATGCCGGCGAGGTCATCGTGGCCCACGAGAACAACGAGACCTCCAAGGCCTTCGCTGCCACCTACAAGGCGCAGCACAAGGAAGAACTGCTGGAAGAGACCCGTATGCGCATGAACCTGGACGACCTGTTCAGCCAGATGCAGGAGGGCACTCTCAAGGAGTTCGACCTGATCGTCAAGGCAGACGTCCAGGGCAGCGTAGAGGCCCTGAAAGCCAGCCTCCTGAAGCTGTCCAACGAGGAGGTCATCGTCAAGGTGATCCACAGCGGCGTCGGCGCCATCACAGAGTCCGACGTCTCCCTCGCCTCCGCGTCCAATGCCGTCATCATCGGTTTCGGTGTGCGGCCTGACGCCACCGCCAAGGCACTGGCGGATCACGAAGGCGTGGATATCCGTCTCTATAAAGTCATCTACCAGGCCATCGACGCCGTGGAGGCAGCCCTCAAGGGCATGCTGGCGCCGGTCTACGAGGAGCGTGTCATCGGTCACGTGGAAGTGCGTCAGCTCTTCAAGGCCTCTCATGTGGGCAATATCGCCGGTTCCTATGTCAAGGACGGCGTGATCCGCAGAGGCTGCCTGTGCAGGATCACCAGAGACGGCGAGCAGATCTACGAAGGCAAGCTGGCATCCCTGAAGCGCTTCAAGGATGACGCAAGGGAGGTCCGCGAGGGCTTCGAGTGCGGTCTGGTCTTCGACGGATTCGATAAGATGCAGGTCGGCGACATCGTCGAGGCCTATGACCTCGTGGAGGTCCCCAGGGCCTGAGGATTACAGACTGGGAATGGATGCCCGCAGCGGTTACCGCCGCGGGCATCTGTGCCGATATAGGCTGCCCTGCCGGGCTATGGCGGCGCAGCCGGGCACCGCAGAGGAGGGACACTAAGTATGAGAAAAAACAGCGTAAAGAATCGCCGTATCAATGAAGAGGTCCAGAGGGTCCTCGGAGAGATCATCCGCGGCGGTCTCAAGGACCCCAGGGTCAGCCCGCTCACCAGCGTGACCGCTGTGGAGGTGGCGCCGGACCTCAAGTCCTGCCGCGTCAGGATCAGCGTGTACGGAAACGAGAAGCAGCTGGAAGAGACCATGCAGGGCCTTAAGAGCGCTTCCGGCTTCCTGCGCGGGGAGCTGGCCAGACGGATCAACCTCAGACATACCCCGGAGCTTCGCTTCATCGGGGACGATTCCATCGCCTACGGCGTGGAGATGTCGCACCGGATCGACGAGGTGACGGCCATGGACAGACAGGCCCAGCAGGAACGGGGCGAAGAGGAGATCACGGAAGAGACCGCGGAAGAGACTGAGGAAGAGACCACGGAGGAGACCTGAAGTCTATGAGTACTGACTTGAGAGAGATCGCGGCCGGGGCGTCGAGAGTCGCCGTGAGCGGTCATATCCATCCCGACGGAGACTGTGTCGGGAGCTGCGTCGCCGCAGCCCTCTATCTGGAGAAGGCCTGCCCGGGTCTGCACGCGGACGTTTTCCTGGAGGAGATCCCGGAGGAGCTCAGGGCCCATGTGCCCCACGCGGACAGGATCCGCCACGACGCCGAGACGGAAGAGGGGACCTATGACCTCTTCGTGTGCCTGGATACCGTGCCCGAGAGACTGGGCGCCGCCAGGCCCCTTTTTGACAGGGCGGCGCGCACCTGCAATATCGACCACCACATCTCCAACCGGGGCAGTGCCCTGGTCAATGTCATCGATCCCACGGCCGGCAGCGTCTGCGAGATGCTCTACGGCCTGATGGATCCGGCCTTTGTGGACGCGGAGATCGCGACGGCTCTTTACATCGGCATCGTCACGGATACCGGTGTTTTCCGCTATTCCAGCACCTCCCCCAACACCCTGCGCACGGCGGCAGATCTTGTGGCCTACGGATTCGATTTCTCCGATATCGTGCGGGATGTCTTCTATGCCAGGAGCAAGGCCCAGCACCGTCTTCTGGGCGCCGCGCTGACCAGGATGGAGTTCCGTCTGGGCGGCATGTTCGTCTGCTGCAGCCTCCCGCTCAGCATCCAGCAGTCCTGCGGGGCGACGTCCGCCGATTTCGACGGGATCAGTGCCCAGATGGCCCTGACCAGGGGCGTGGACTGCGCCGTCATGGCGGGTGAGATGCCGGGCGGAGAGTGGAAATGCAGCCTGCGGTCCAACGGCAGGACCGATGTGTCGGCCATAGCAGCCAGTTTCGGCGGGGGCGGTCACAAGAGAGCCGCGGGATGCACGGTACGGGGGGATGTGGACGACATCCTTCTGGAGATGGAGTGTCTGGCAGCGACACAGGCGGCGCAATGATGTACAGCGGGATGATCACCATTTATAAGGAGGCCGGCTACACCTCTTCCGATGTGGTGGCCAGACTCCGGGGCATTCTCCGTATGCGGAAGATCGGCCACACAGGCACCCTGGATCCCGCGGCGGAGGGGGTCCTGCCCGTCTGCCTGGGCAGCGCGACCCGTCTGTGCGATCTCATCGCGGACCGCGACAAGGAATACGAGGCGGTGATGCGGCTGGGAACGGTCACGGACACCGAGGACATGACCGGGCAGATCCTGCGGACCATGCCGGACGAGGAGGTGCGGCAGCGCGTGACGGAGGAGGCCCTGCGTGAGGCCGCCGCCGGCTTTACGGGCCCCTATGACCAGATCCCGCCCATGTATGCGGCCATCAAGGTCAACGGTCGCAGACTCTACCAGCTGGCCCGGGAGGGCAAGGTGGTGGAACGCAAGCCCCGCAGGATCGTGATCCACGACCTGGAGATCACCGGCGTGGACCTGCCCCTGGTCCGTATGCGGGTCAGGTGCTCCAAGGGGACCTACATCCGGTCTCTCTGCAGAGACCTGGGAGAAGCCCTGGGCACGGGCGGCTGCATGGAATATCTTCTGCGGACCAGAGTGGGGATCTTCACCCTGGACCGGGCCATCCGTCTGGACGAGGCGGAGAGGCTGGCCCACGAGGAACCGGACCGCCTGCGGTCCCTGATCATGCCTGTGGACAGTTTCTTCGAGGAGGCACCGGCCCTGACTGTGCGGCCGGCGGCCATGCGTTACCTTCTGAACGGGAACGCCCTGCAGCTGGAGCAGACGGAGCCGCGGGAGGGCGCTCGTATGACCGGCGTCCCGGGAGAACGGGTGCGGCTCTACGATGAAGCGGGCACATTCTACGCCCTGTACAGGCTGGCGGAGGGAGACAGGCTCCTTGCGGAGCAGATGTTCCTGCCGCGGGACTGAGCGGTGCGTAAAGATAAATAAGGAGCGTAAGATTGCAGATCATTTCCGGAACCAAAGACTTTCAGCTGGAAGGCCCCACAGCCCTGGCCATCGGTAAATTCGACGGGGTCCACCTGGGCCACCAGAAGCTCCTGCGCGAGCTGATCAGGAGAAAAGAAGAGGGGATGACGACGGCCATCTTCACCTTCCATCCCGCGCCCGACCGCTTCTTCGGGATCGGGGACGGCAAGGTCCTCACCACGGAGGAGGAGAAGAGAGACCTCTTCGACAGGCTGGGCATCGATATCCTCATAGAGTATCCCTTCGACAGGGAGACCGCAGATACGCCGCCGGAGGATTTTGTCCGGGGGATCCTGCGGGACAGGATGCACGCCGCCTACGTGGCGGCGGGGCCGGACCTTTCTTATGGAAGGAAGGGCAAGGGCGATTTCGCCCTGCTGCGGGCCATTGCCGCGGAGGACGGCTTCGAGGCCGAGTGCATCGAGAAGCTCCGGATCGACGGCAAGGCCGTCAGCTCCACCCGGGTGCGGGACCTGCTGCGCCGGGGAGATATGGAGGACGCGGCCAGGTGCCTGGGCAGGCCCTACAGCATAGCCGGACCCATCCGCCACGGCCGGGAGATCGGCAGGCGGATCGGGATCCCCACCATCAACCAGATCCCGGACCCGGACAAGCTCCTGCCGCCTCTGGGTGTATACTTCTCCCAGGTGACGGTGGAGGGCCGTAAGCTCTACGGCATGACCAATATCGGCATGCGGCCTACGGTCTCCGGAAGCGGGAAGATCACGGCGGAGACCCACCTCTTTAATTTCAGCGGCGACCTCTACGGCGAGCAGGCGGTGACAGACCTCCTGCACTTCCGCAGGCCCGAGCAGCACTTCGCGGATCTGGAGGCTCTCCGTGAGGCCATGGAGGCGGATATTCGCGCGGGAAAAGAACTTTACAGACTCTGATATATATGGTATTATTCCAGTGCTGCGCACTTTACCGATGCTCCGGAAACGGCGTCTCCGACCCTTCCCTGGTATACGGCGGACCGCAGCGGACGTACGGACAAGAGGGTCCGGCGTATCTGATCGAAAGGAGAGAAGAAATGATCAGTAAGGACAAGAAGACAGAAGTTATCAAGCAGTTCCAGAGATTCGAGGGCGACACCGGTTCACCGGAGGTCCAGATCGCCATCCTGACCGCCAGGATCCGCGAGCTCACCGATCACATCAAGAAGAACCCCAAGGATCACCACTCCGGCAGAGGCCTTCTGATGCTCGTCGGTAAGCGCAGAGGTCTGCTTGACTATCTGAAGGACAAGGATATCAACCGCTATCGTACACTGATCGAGCAGCTTGGTATCAGAAAGTGATCCCATTAATTATGTAAGCTCGGAGACGGCCTGGACCGCAGTTTCGGTCACGCCGTCTCTTGTGCGTCCGTCACACATTGACGGAAGAAGTAAAGAAGAAGGAAGAAGAACGAAGGAAAAGGAAAGAAAGAACATGTACAAAACTTATTCCATGGAACTGGCAGGAAGGACTCTGAGCATCGACATCGGCCGTGTGGGCAAGCAGGCCGGCGGCTGCGCCTTCATGCACTACGGCGACACCACCCTGCTCTGCACAGCCACAGCCTCTGCCTCTCCCCGCGACGGCATCGATTTCTTCCCGCTGAGCGTTGAGTACAGCGAGAAGTTCTACGCCATCGGCAAGATCCCCGGCGGCTTCAACAAGAGAGAGGGCAGACCCAGCGAGAACGCGATCCTGACCAGCCGTGTCATCGACCGCCCCATGCGTCCTCTGTTCCCCAAGGATATGCGCAATGACGTGACCCTGGAAGCCATGGTCATGAGCGTGGATCCTGCCTGCCGTCCCGAGCTGGTGGCTATGATCGGCGCCTCTGTCGCGACCTCCATCTCGGATATCCCCTTCGCGGGCCCCTGCGCTGCTACGCAGATCGGTCTCGTGAACGGCGAGATGATCATCAACCCTTCCCAGGAGCAGTGGGATAAGGGCGATCTGAAGCTGACCGTCGCCTCCACCGCCGACAAGGTCATCATGATCGAAGCCGGTGCCAACGAGGTGCCCGAGGCCGACATGATCCGCTACATCTATGAAGCGGACGCCGTCAACAAGAAGATCATCGAGTTCATCAACGGCATCGTGGCGGAAGCCGGCAAGCCCAAGAGAGAGTATGTCAGCTGCGCCATCCCCGAGGAGCTGTTCGCGGCTATCCGTGAGATCGTGCCTCCGGCAGAGATGGAAGAGGCCGTCTTCACCGACGACAAGCAGACCAGAGAGAAGAACGTGGCCGTCTTCACCGAGAGACTGCGCGAAGCCTTCGCCGAGAAGCCCGAGTGGCTCTCCATCCTGGACGAGGCCGTCTATCAGTATGAGAAGAAGACCATCCGCAAGATGATCCTCAAGGACCACAAGCGTCCCGACGGCAGACAGCTCAACGAGATCCGTCCCCTGGCGGCCGAGGTGGATATCATCCCCCGCGTTCACGGCAGCGCCATGTTCACCCGCGGCCAGACC
>DGGX01000172.1 GCA_002392385.1 Lachnospiraceae bacterium UBA3863 | reverse complement strand
CCCCCTTCATGGGCGAGAAGCTGCGGGGCGAGGCGGATTACCGCATCATCGCCGTAGAGCCCGCCTCCTGCCCGAGTCTGACCCGGGGACGCTTCGCCTACGACTACTGTGACACCGGCAAGGTCTGCCCCATGGCCAAAATGTACACCCTGGGCCACGGTTTCATCCCTTCCTCCAGCCACGCAGGCGGCCTGCGCTATCATGGCATGAACCCCATCCTGTCCCAGCTCTATGCCGACGGACTGATCGAGGCCAGAAGCGTAGAACAGACCTCCGTATTCGCCGCAGCCCAGCTGTTCGCCCGCACGGAAGGCATCCTTCCCGCGCCGGAGTCCAGCCACGCCATCCGCGGCGCCATCGACGAGGCCCTGAAATGCAAGGAGACCGGCGAGGAGAAGACCATCATCCTGGGTCTCACCGGCACCGGCTACTTCGATATGACCGCCTACGCCTCCTACAACGACGGCAGGATGCAGGATTACATCCCCACCGACGCGGACCTGGCGGCCGGCATGGCCGGGATCCCGGAAGTGGATCTGTGAATTGACAGAGGCTGTCACATGGAAATGTGACAGCCTCAAACTTACTACAAGAAATAACGACCTGGCCTCACCCCTGCCCAGAGCACTATAGCGGGAGCCTCACCTTCACTCAGATCAGCTTGCTCCCGCAGTACTCGCAGCGACCTTCCTTATCAGGGGTGGTCTCGGCGCCGCAGTAGGGGCAGGTCATTTTGGCAGGTATCTGCATCTGGGGTGCTGCGTTCTCCTGAGGTTCAGGCGCGGCGGCAGGTGTCTCTGCCGGTGCCGGCGCGGGATAGCCATCGGCGGCCGCCTGGCGGGCGGCTTCGAGGGCCTCGCAGATCTCATTGCCCAGCTTCAGGTACCTGTCGTAATCATTGGGCGGGGCGACGACGCCGGCTCCGACGCTCCCTGCCAGGGCTCCCATGGTCTGGGAGACCAGCACGGCCTTTTTGGAAGGCGCGTGTCCGTGGATGCGGGCGTCATCCAAGAAGCTCTGGTAGTCGTTCTTCATGTCGAATTTCATGACCACGGAGCCGCTGTTGAGGTCCCAGCTCATGTCATCGAAATAGGGGTGATTCACGCGCAGCTTGATCCGGAAGTTGTACATATACTCGTAGCGCTTCGGATTGTAGCTGATGTTCTTGCCTTCCCGGTCCTTGGTGTAGATCTCTCTGCGGCTGTCCCGTACGTCCAGGTCGCAGCCTGTGATCTGGGACCAGTCAAGGATATCGGGATTGGCCGCCTCCAGGCCGCTGCCGGAGGAGGAGGTCACCGTGAACTTGTGGGCATCATCGTCGAAAAGGAGTTTCTTCGTGCCGTCGTAGCTCCGCGTGACGTTGAAGGCTGCGGCAGCTTTCTGGTTCTCTTCCCTGTAGGCCAGCTGCTCTCTGATCTGTTCGACCGTCGAGTGACGGCGCTCGTCGAACCAGGGTGAGAGCCTGGCCGCGCACTTTTTGCACATATTGCCGTCTTCCAGCTTGCGGTTGCCCAGAAGACCGATCTCCTCGCCGCAGAATTCGCAGTATTTCTTTTCAAACAGCTTGTCGAACAATCCCATAGCATACTCCTTTCTGATCAAAAGAGGACGGAGGGCAGGCCTCTGATCCGCCTGTCTCTCCGTCCTCTGACCGGATCTCTACCTGATCCTATTTTATCATAAGGAGAAGGGCCTCTGCATGGATTTATGCAGGTGCTTTATGTGTTTCACTCTCTCTTATCTTCTCGACGCTGACCCTGCGTACGCGGCGCTTGGAGACCTCCAGGATCCGCACGCGGACATTGTCATAGTCGAAGGTGGAGTTGACGTTGGGGAAGCCGTTGCTGATCTCGATGCACCAGCCGCCAAGGGTCTCGGAATCGAAATCGAAGGAGTCCTCCTTCCAGTCCATGAGCTCGATGAAC
This sequence comes from Lachnospiraceae bacterium UBA3863, assembly GCA_002392385.1. Classification (GTDB taxonomy): domain Bacteria; phylum Bacillota; class Clostridia; order Lachnospirales; family Lachnospiraceae; genus CAG-791. Next base: position 1,554 of record DGGX01000172.1, on the reverse strand, counting down.
TCGGAGATCGGCATGTCGCCGTCCAGCTCATAGGTGCCGCCGCCGCGGTCCACGATGTCCCGTTCCACGGTGTCGGTCTCGTCCCAGATGTCTCCCACCAGCTGCTCCAGCACGTCCTCCATGGAGACGACGCCCAGTGTGCCGCCGTATTCATCCGTCACCACCGCCAGATGCTGCTGGGCATTGCGCAGGGAGGCAAGGACCGCCGGCAGCTTCATGGTCTTGTAGACATAGCAGGTGGGCAGAAGGAGGGACCGGATCTCCACCTTGTCCCTGTCGATCATAGCCTTGAGGAAACGGTTCAGGGACAGGATGCCGATCACGTGGTCGACGCTGTCCTGATAAACGGGAATGCGGGAATAGGGGGAGTGGTCGATGATGCTCAGGATCTCCTCCCAGGGATCATCGATGTCGATGGCGACGATGTCCACACGGGCTGTCATGACCTCCGAGGCGGCCGTATCGGCAAAATCGATGGCCGCGCTCACCAGCTCCGAGGCCTCCTCATCCAGAATCTCCTCGTCCTCCGCCATGTCCACCATGGTATGGAGCTCCTCCAGCACGGCGTCGCTGTCCGGATTCTCCACGTCCGGCAGCATCCGGGTGATCAGGTTCACCAGACCCACCACCACCACGGTGACCGGCTTGAGGACGATCATCAGAAACCGTATGGGCCGGGCAAAAGTTCTCGCGTACCGTGTGGCGTTCTTCCTGGCGGCGATCTTGGGGATGGTCTCTCCGAAGATGATGACTGCCGCCGTAATGATCAGGGTGGAAAGCCAGGCATAATTCCTTCCCAGGGCCATCATCACGGCCAGGGAGCCCAGCGAAGAGGCGGCGATATTGACCAGGTTGTTGCCCACCAGAATGGCGGACAGGGCGTCGTCGAACCGGTCGGCGATCCGGGCCGCCAGGCCGGCGCGCTTGTCCCCGTTGTCCCTCGCGTGCTCCAGACGCATCCGGCTGCAGGCGGAGAAGGACATCTCCGAGGCGGAGAAGAAGGCAGAACAGGCTACGCAGACGACAATGCCGATGATATAGATGTAGATTTCCGTCACTGTCCGTCACCCCCTTCTATCTCCTCCGGCGTCAGTTTTCTCACCTTGAGCCGCATGATCCGGTTGTGGCGCATGACGATCACAGAGATCCGGGTACCCAGATAGCGGAAGCTGTCTCCCACCTCCGGGATCGAAGGGAAGGACTCATAGGCCAGCTCGCTCATGAGCTTTCGGCCGATCTCCGCCTCTTCCTCTTCGGTATAGTGCACGCCCAGCTCGTCCAGCACATCCAGCACGTGTTCCTCCGGATTGACGCTGTAGGAGCCGTCCGTCATCGGGACGATATTGCGCACCGCGCGGTCGTCCTCGTCCCAGATCTCACCGACCAGCTCCTCCAGGATGTCCTCGTCTGTGACGATCCCCAGGGTCCCGCCGTAGTTGTCGGTGACGACAGCCAGGTTGATCTTCCTCTTGGACATGATCTCCAGCAGGTCGTCGATCTTGGTCGACTGGTGGACAAAGAAGGGCTCATAGAGGATGGGCCTGATGTCCATGC
>DGGX01000249.1:2460-13456 GCA_002392385.1 Lachnospiraceae bacterium UBA3863 | reverse complement strand
GTGTTGTTGCCCTCGAATTTATAGAAGATATGGGCCGGCGTGTCCAGGGCCCGCTCCAGGAAGACCGCGTGGGTCAGCGGGGCGGGGCGGTACATCTTATAGAAATCCCGGACCGGCTCGGGGATCGGGATCCAGGCGTCCCTGTCATTGAGCTCCTGCCGGATCAGCTCATCGCAGAAGATCGGCTGCAGCTGCTCAAAGGTCATGGGCTCGTGGGTTTCCGGATGGATCAGGGGAGCCGGCTTGTTCTTCATGTCCGCGCGCACGTTGTACCAGGCGGCGGGGATCTCCGATTCCTCCAGATAGATCTTGTAGGGGACTTTCAATTCGCTCATACGACACACCATTTCTGAATAAAAATGCACTTGTTTAACTGTGTACTTAATTGAGCCCTAGTGTAGCACCCGGAGAAGGGGACTGTCAAGAAAACGCCCCTGAGGACCCGTCCCGGTCCCGCGGCGGACGGTCTTCCGGCGGTCCCTCACGGCAGGGCAAAAGTATGTAAAAAAATGTTCCGGAGAGGATTATTCTATACACCTTGCCTAAATTGTACTATAATAAAAACAGATATTTTCTGTAGCAGGGGGTCCGGAGGGGAGGACAGACCCGAAGGATCCGTACGTTGACCAGGCGCAAGCAGAAACGGAGGCGGACGATGCAGAGCTATACCAAGATGAGATCCAGAAGGTACAAAGACGTGATCATGAAGGTGATCCCGGGCCATTTTGTGACGCCCAATTCCCATATCAATTATTATATCGATATGACCACCATCAAGACGCGTATGAGTGAAGCGAAGGCAGCCGCACAGGCCATGGCCCATAACTATGCCGCCACGACCATCGTGGACACCATCGTGTGTATGGACGGCATGGAAGTGATCGGCGCTTATCTGGCCGAGGAGCTGACCCAGGCGGGCATCATGTCCATGAATGCCCACAAGACCATCTACATCTACAAGCCGGAATATGATCTGTCCGGCCAGATGATCTTCCGTGAGAACGCGGAGATGATGATCAAGGGCAAGCACATCCTGCTCCTGCTGGCCTCTGCCACCACGGGCCAGACCATCAGCCGTGCCGCTGAGGGCATCGATTATTACGGCGGAATGATCACCGGCATCTCGGCGATCTACAGCGCGGCCAGCAAGGCCTTCGGCATGCCGATCCATGCCCTCTTCACCAGCAGTGAGCTTCCGGATTACAAGTCCTTCCAGCCCAATGAGTGCAAGCTCTGCAAGGCCGGCATTCCCGTGGATGCCATCTGCAACGGCTTCGGCTATTCCAAGATGAGGTAGCCCGCGGTTGAACGGAAAGTGAAGATCAGCAGACAGTCTGGGGGCTGCCGCCCTGACGCGGCAGCCCTTTTTATGTCCCGGGCGCGCCGGCGGGAGAGCCGGAGGGATGACCGGCGGAGGGGCGGGGGCCTTTTTGCCCCGCCGACATTGTGAAAAACGGGGGGTTGTGGTACTTTTAAGGGTGGAAGGACGGCAGGCTTATGCACAGAAAGGAGTATCAGTCCGTGGAAGCCAGGATCGCACATGTGACAAGGAATACGAAGGAGACGGAGATCTCACTCACCCTGAATCTGGACGGGACGGGAAAATGTAACGTGCACACCGGGATCGGGTTCTTCGACCACATGCTGGAGGGATTCGCCCGCCATGGTTTCTTCGACCTGGACCTGACGGTGAAGGGGGATCTGCAGGTGGATTCTCATCACACCGTGGAGGATACGGGCATCGTACTGGGGACCGCCATTCGTGAGGCCCTGGGAGACAAGGCCGGGATCCGCAGGTACGGGAGCGCCGTGATCCCCATGGACGACGCCCTGCTGCTGTGCGCGGTCGATCTGTGCGGCAGGCCTTATCTGGCCTTTCAGATGGAATTCGGGGCGCCCATGATCGGCACCATGCAGACGGAGATGGTCCGGGAATTCTTCTACGCCCTGTCGTATTCCGCTATGATGAATCTGCACATCCGGCAGCTGGACGGCCGCAACGATCACCATGTGATCGAGGGAAGCTTCAAGGCCCTGGCCAGGGCGCTGGACCAGGCGGTTTCTATGGATCCCAGGATCGAAGGGGTCCTTTCCACCAAGGGACTGTTGTAAGGAGGAGATTACCATGAAGAAGCTGGAAGAGTATGTTTGCACTATACCGGACTTTCCGGAGCCCGGCATCATGTTCAGGGACATTACGACGGTCTTTAATGATCCGGACGGTCTGCGGCTGGCCATCGACACAATGCAGGACCTGGTGAAGGATCTGGACTATGACGTGATCGTGGCGGCGGAGTCCAGAGGATTCATCTACGGCGCGGCCATGGCCTATAACCTGCACAAGCCCATGGTGCTGGTCCGCAAGAAGGGCAAGCTCCCCCGGAAGACGATCTCGGTGGATTATGATCTGGAGTACGGCAAGGCCTCCATGGAGATCCATGTGGACGACATTAAGCCCGGCCAGAAGTGCCTGCTGGTGGACGATCTCCTGGCCACGGGAGGCACCCTCAAGGCGGCAGCGGAGCTGGTGGAGAAGGCCGGCGGCGAGGTCGCGGGCATCGAGTGCATGATCGAGCTGGCGGGCCTCAAGGGCCGTGACAAGCTCGCGGGCTATAAGGTATTCTCCGCCCTCTGCTACGACGGAAAGTGATCCGCAACAGGCATGGACTGAAGGAAACCAGGCGCGGCCGGAGGCCTTCCGACGGGCCTCCGCAGAAAGGAGTCTTCCATGAAGCATATCGGATGTCACGGTTCGACCAGGGAAGAAGCTGTCTATCTGCGCAGCCTTAAAGGGGAAGAGAAGTACGAGGCCCTGAATGAGATCCTGCAGGTCTCGAAGCACGTGGCCTTCTTCGGCGGCGCCGGCGTCTCCACAGAGAGCGGGATCCCGGATTTCCGCAGCAAGGACGGCCTCTATAATCAGCATGACGTGCGTTTTGACGCCTATGAACCGGAATATCTTCTGAGCAATGCCTGTCTGACAAGGGAGCCCAAGGTCTTCTATGAGTTCTACCGGCAGAAGATGGACGCGCGGGGCATCGAGCCCAACAAGGCCCACAAGGTCCTTGCCCGGATGGAGGCCGCGGGCCGGCTGGACGGGATCATCACCCAGAATATCGACGGTCTGCATCAGGCGGCCGGCAGCAAAAAGGTGTGGGAGATCCACGGATCCACCCTGCGCAACTACTGCGCGCGCTGCGGTAAGCGCTACCCGGCGGACTATATTTATGAATCGGAGGAGGCCGTGCCCCGCTGCGAATGCGGCGGCATGATCCGTCCGGAGGTGACGCTCTACGGAGAATCTCTGCCGGAGCACGCCTGGGCCATGTCCGCTGACCTGATCCGGCGGGCGGACTGCCTGATCGTCGGCGGTACATCGCTGACGGTCTATCCTGCGGCGTCGCTGGTGCAGAGCTACCACGGGCGGTACCTGATCATCGTCAACAGGGACCGCACGGCCCAGGACAGCTATGCGGATCTGGCATTTCATGAAAGTATCGGGGAGGTCTTCTCCCATATCGAAATATAAGGCATACAGGAGGCGTATGGAGAATACAGCACAGACACCGGCTGTCACGACGGCAGATCTCCCGGGACAGCCCTATGAGATACTGGGACCGGTGAGCAGCACGGGCTTCAACATTCGGGGCGAGGCCTGCGACAGGGCCTTTGAGAAGGGCCTTGCCCGGCTTAAGGAGAAGGCGCAGGCGATGGGAGCCGACGCGGTCATCGGGCTGAGACAGAATCTCAGCTGGGCCGGCCGGCAGGACAGCTGGTGTATGCAGCTCTACGGTACGGCGGTGCGCCTGCTGCAGGACGCGGAGGAGCCGCAGACCCGGGAAACGGCCGCGGAGGAACCGCAGAGAGAGGACCTGGTCATAGCCGGCGAGGACCTGCTCCGTTACGTGGGAGAGGCTGAGGAGGTCGTGATCCCCCGGGGGGTCCGCACCATCGGACCGGAGGCCTTCAAGGACAGCACGGCGGTGCGCGTGGTGCTGCCGGACAGCGTCCGGGTGATCCGGGAGAACGCCTTCGAGAACTGCCGGGCCCTGTCGGAGGTCGTGCTGCCCCCGCTGCTTGAGAAGATCGGTGACAGCGCCTTCAGGGACTGCACGGCGCTCAGGACCCTGGTGCTGCCGGAGAATCTTCAGGAGATCGCCTCCAATGCCTTCGAGGGATGCCCGGAGGATCCGGAGAGAGAGGATTATCTGCGGGCCAGGGAGATCCGCGCCAGAGACGCGGAATATCTCAGGACCAGGCGGCCCCTGTGGCGCCAGAACGGACGCTGCCAGTACTGCGGAGGTTTCTTCAAGGGAGGACTGAACGGACCCAAGATCTGCTGCATGTGCGGCATGCCCAAGGACTATTGACAGAGAATAAGAAAGGACCGGGAGCAAACCGGTCCTTTTATTCTGCTATTATGCACAAATTTGAACAATATTCAGACAATATCTCTTTTTGCTTTATTTTACTTGCGAAATTTGTTAGAATAACAATGGAATAAAAGCATCATATTATTCTGAAAGAAAGGAAGGAGATCTCTGCAGAACAGAAGAAAGGCAGAATATGACTGAGAAGACAATGGCAGGGACCAGAAGAGCTGCGTCTGCAGGCAGCCAGCCGGCCAGACCCAAGAGAGTGACGCTGAAACAGAAGAGGGAGAACGAAAGGGCCGGCAAAATCGGACAGCTGACACAGACAAGAGAGGAGCTGAACAGGAAGCTGGAGGAGATTTCAAGGGAACTGGAGAGACTTGTTTTTCCGCCGATGGAAGGACAGATACTGGTACACCGGCAGTATGGAGAAGGTGTGGTGGAGGAGCAGAACGGCGCGATCCTGACGATCCGCTATTCTGACACGATGCGCAGACAGAAACTGCCGGCGGTCCTCACAGGAGGGACAGCGTATACAGATGACAGTGAACTGATGGAAATCTGTTCGAGAGTAGAACAGCTTGAAAAGGAACGGATCACTCTGGAAAGCAAACTGAAGCTGAACTGGCATGGGTTGGACGCACTCCTCAACCCGCAGCCGCGGACCAGAAGAGGCAGATGAAACAAGGGCTGCTGCAGCCGTGAAGGCGCAGCAGCCTTCTGCTGTTCTCAGAAGGAAGCAGAATAAAAAGCAGATGAATCCGGCCATGGATTGTGGTATAGTATGGCGTGTATCACGTTTCATACCGGAAGGGCAGTTTATAACGATGAAAAAATACCAGATCCGCATATGGAAGCCAGAGGAGTACGCGTATCCGCTGGCTTTCGGTTTTATTCCGAGCGTCACCTACTATCTGCACGAGGACAGTCTGGAGAAGGGGACCCCGCGCAGGCCCTTCATCCTGATCGTTCCGGGCGGCGCCTACTGTCTGGCCTCGCCCTCCGAGGCGGAGATCGTGGCCCACACCTTCTTTGAGAAGGGATGGCAGGCGGGCGTGCTGACCTATACCACCAACCTGCTGCAGACGGAGCCCCTGCGGGACCAGCCCCGCAGAGACCTGTGCAGGGCCATCCGGATCATTCGCGCGGACAGCGCGCGGCTGGGGACAGAGCCCGACCGCATCGTGATCTGCGGCTTCTCCGCGGGCGGCCACCTGGCCGCGGATGTCTGCGTACACGCGGAGGAGACGGAGGACGACAGTCCCCTCTATGCCGCGGTATCCGCCGTGCCGGACGCCGCGATCCTGGGCTACCCGGTCATCACCACCGGTCAGTATGCCCACAGGGGGAGCTTCCGGTCTCTCTTCGGGGACAGCCCCACGGAGGAGGAACTGCGGAAGGCTTCTCTGGAGCTGGAGGTCCATCCGGATGTGCCGCCCTGTTTTCTCTGGGCGACGGAGGATGACCAGAGCGTGCCGGTACAGAATACGAAGCTTTTTGCCGCGGCGTTGAAGGAAGCAGGGGTCCCCTGCGAGATGCGTATCTTCCCCCACGGGAACCACGGCATGTCTGTGGCCACGGAGGAGTGGGCAGCCCAGAATTATGGGGAGCCCTATACTCTGGAGCAGACCCTGCGCCTCATGGAGGCAGTCGACAGCGGCAGGGTCGAGGTGCCGGAGGCGATGCGGCAGGCCTTTACAGAGGCGGCAGGGCGCGCCATGGGCGGCAAGGTCAAGTCTGAGAAGATCGCCAGTGCCGAGGTGGCCGTGTGGCCGGATCTGGCGGACAAGTGGCTGCGGGGACAGCTGGGCATCGACTGACCGGCGGATCCTGAGGACAGGGTGAATTATGGATGAAAAGACCGCGAGAATCAAATACGGGCGTCTCACAGAGATCCTTAAGGAATATGGCAGCGCAGCCGTTGCCTTCTCCGGCGGGGTGGACTCCACCCTGCTCCTGCGGGCGGCCGCGGACGCTCTGGGAGACCGTGTGCTGGCGGTGACCGCCGTCAGTCCCTCCTTCCCGGAGAGAGAACGGGCGGAGGCAGCCGCGTACTGCGCGGAGACGGGCATCCGGCAGAAAGAGATCCGCTTCGATCCTTTTCAGACAGAGGGCTTTGCGGACAATCCCGTCAATCGCTGCTATCTGTGCAAGAGAGCCCTTTTCACAGGCCTGCTGGAAACAGGCCGGCAGGAGGGATACGCTGTCTGCGTCGAGGGGACCAATGCCGATGACACCGCGGATTTCCGGCCGGGACTGGCGGCCCTGCGGGAACTGGAGATCCGCAGCCCGCTCAAGGAAGCCGGTCTGACCAAAGGGGAGATCCGCCTGCTCTCCGCGGAGCTGGGACTGTCCACCCGCAGCAAGCCTTCCTATGCCTGCCTGGCGACCCGTTTCCCCTATGGGGAGAGGATCACCCCGGAGAGACTGAAGCGGGTGGAAGAGGCGGAAGGCCTGCTCCAGGATCTGGGCTACCTCAAGTCCAGGGTGCGGAGTCACGGGGATCTTGCCCGAATTGAGATCCCGCCGGAACGTTTTGAAGACTTTATGCGGGTGCGGGAACGCGTGGCGGCTGGCCTGCGGGAGGCGGGGTTCGCCTATGTGTCGCTGGACCTGACGGGCTACCGCACCGGCAGTATGAACGAGACCCTGTCTGACAGGGAGAGAGAGGCCGGCCTGCAGGGACGCACCCTGCGGAACAGCCGGGACTGATACAGGAGAGACCGGCCCGGAAGAGAAGGGAGAAGGGATGGACATCAGGGACTTGCTGGAAAGCGTCAGAGACGGGTCTGTTTCCGTGGAGGAAGCGCAGAAGCGGCTGGCCGTCAAACCTTACGAGGACCTCGGATTCGCGCGGCTGGACACCCACAGAGAGAGCCGGAGCGGCTTTCCGGAGGTGATCTACTGCAGCGGCAAGCCGGACGCATATCTGCAGAAGATCTATGTCAATATGGTGGAGCGGGAAGGACGGGCTTTCGGGACCCGGGCGTCCCGGGACCAGTATGAACTGGTCAGAGAGGTGCTGCCCCAGGTCCTGTACGATCCGGTCTCCCGGATCCTGAAGGTGGAGGCGCCCGACGAGGCGCAGCGCAGGGTCGGGCGGATCGCCGTCTGCAGCGGCGGCACGGCGGACGTGCCGGTGGCGGAAGAGGCCGCCCAGACAGCGGAATATTTCGGCACCCGGGTGGAGCGGGTCTATGATGTGGGCGTCAGCGGCCTGCACAGGCTGCTGGACAGGGTGAGCCTCCTGCAGGAGGTGAACTGTGTGGTCGCGGTCGCCGGCATGGAGGGCGCCCTGGCCAGCGTGGTGGGCGGCCTGGTGCGCTGCCCGGTGATCGCCGTCCCCACCTCTGTGGGCTATGGCGCCAGCTTCCACGGACTATCCGCCCTCCTGACCATGATCAATTCCTGCGCCAACGGCATCGCCGTGGTCAATATCGACAACGGGTACGGGGCCGGCTATATGGCGACCCAGATCAACCGCCTGGCGGTGTACGGGGACAACAGCAGAAAGACAGAATAAAACGGACAGAAAGACCCGGGCAGAGACTGCGGGGCCTGAGCAGAAGGAGCGAAAATGAAGGAAAGGATCTTATATCTGGAATGCGCGGCCGGTATCAGCGGAGATATGACGGTCGGCGCGCTTGTAGACCTCGGCGCGGACAGAGAGGTCCTTATGCGGGCTATGGACAGTGTGCCGGCGGAGGGATTCTCCGTGCAGATCGGGAGAGCCTCCAAGGCAGGCCTGGACTGCTGTGATTTCTCCGTGCTCGTGGACGCGGCCCATGAGAATCACGATCATGATATGGAGTATCTCTACGGCCATGAGCACGGCCATCATGATGAGCATGACCATCACCATGACCACGAACATCATCACGATCATGACCACGATCACGACCATCATCACGACCATGACCACGATCATGATCACGACCATCATCACGATCATGATCATGGCCACGATCATCACCATCACCACGAGCACCGGGGGATGGCGGAGATCCGGGAGATCCTGGCGCAGATCGATATGACGCCGGAGGCCCACGCGCTGGCCCTGCGGATCTTCGAGATCCTTGCCCGGGCGGAGGCGGCGGCCCACGGGACGACGCCGGAGGAGGTTCATTTCCATGAAGTCGGCGCCGTGGATTCTATCGCGGATATCGTGGCGGCGGCCGTCTGCTATGATGACCTGCGCAGGCGGGAGAACATCACCCGGGTGGTCATTCCTTCTCTCGCGGAGGGACAGGGAACGGTCCGCTGTGCCCATGGCATCCTGCCGGTGCCGGTACCGGCGGTGACGCATATCGCGGCGGAAGCCGGCCTGGTCCTTAAGATCATGGACATGCGGGGAGAATTTGTGACCCCTACAGGCGCGGCGATCGCGGCGGCCTTGATCACGGACCGGAAGCTCCCGGAGGCCTTCAGCATCGCGGCGTCCGGTCTGGGAGCCGGCAAGCGGACCTATGAACGGCCCAGCATCGTCAGGGCCATGCTCCTGGAGGACATGGCGGCGCCGGAGGTCCGGGAAGAGACGGACGGTGTCCTTCTCCTGGAGACCAATATCGACGATACGACCGGCGAGGTGCTCGGCTATACCATGGAGAGACTCTTTGAGGCGGGCGCCCTGGACGTGTGGTATACGCCCATCTTTATGAAGAAGAACCGGCCGGCCTGGAAGCTGTCGGTCCTGTGCCGGCAGAGCCTGCGGGCGGCCGCGGAGTCCATCCTGTTCACGGAGACGACGACCATCGGGGTGCGCTGTGTGCCGGTGGAGAGAAGCGTCCTGGAGCGGGAGGCCATGTCGGTCCCGACCATGTGGGGATCTGTACAGGTCAAGCTGTGCCGTCTTCCGGACGGCAGCCGGCGGGCCTATCCGGAGTATGAGAGCGTGCGGGAAGCGGCCCTGGCGGCCGGCGTGCCCTTCCGCACAGTCTGGTCTGAGGCGGCCGCCGCGGGTGCCCTCGGCAGGGCCTCCCGGTGACAGGGACAGGACAGAAGGGGCCATAGAGAGAAGAAAAGGGGAGAGACGGGGGTAAACCCCGGCTCTCCTTGACTTTTACCCCGAAAACTCTCATACTTATATGTTGCATAAAAAGGCTTGTTCATAAGTATCGCACAGAGAAACGGAGAGACAATGACAGGTTACGCCAAGATCGACAGAAACGCCCCCTGCTGGTGCGGGAGCGGCAGGAAATACAAGGCATGCCATATGCGCTTCGACGATAAGATCCGGAGCTATGAGCTGAAGGGCCACATCGTGCCCGACCGGAGCATCATCAAGACGCCGGAGACCATCGAGGGGATCAAGGCCAGCGCGAAGATCAACATGGCCTGTCTGGACGCCGTGGCGGAGGTGATCCGCGAGGGCATGTCCACAGAGGAGATCGACCGCATCGTCTACGATACGACCGTGAAGATGGGCGGCATCCCCGCGCCGCTGCACTATGAGGGTTTCCCCAAGAGCGTGTGCACCTCCATCAACGAGGAGGTCTGCCACGGCATTCCGGATGAGAAGCACATCCTGAAGAGCGGCGACATCATCAACGTGGACTGCTCGACCATCCTGCATGGATATTACTCCGATTCTTCGCGAATGTTCTGCATCGGCGATGTCTCCGAGGAGAAGCGCAAGCTGGTGCAGGTCACGAAGGAGTGCGTGGAGATCGGCATCGAGGAGGTCGTTCCCTGGCATTTCCTGGGGGATATGGCCGACAAGGTCCATCAGCACGCCAAGGACAACGGATATACCATCGTCCGCGAGATCGGCGGCCACGGCTGCGGCCTGGAGTTCCACGAGGATCCTTTTGTCAGCTATGTGACGCCGCCGGGAACGGAGATGCTCATGGTGCCGGGCATGGTCTTCACCATCGAGCCCATGGTCAACATGGGGACCCACGACATCTATGAGGATGCCGACAACGGTTGGACGATCTACACCCAGGACGGCAAGCCCTCCGCGCAGTGGGAGGTGCAGATCCTGGTGACGGAAACGGGACACGAGGTACTTTGCTGGTAAGCAGGAAGAAGGGAACCGACATGCAGAACAAAGGAAAATATTACATCACCACCGCCATCGCCTACACCTCAGGCAAGCCGCACATCGGCAACACCTACGAGATCATCCTGGCGGACGCGATCGCGAGATATAAGAGAGCAGACGGCTATGACGTCTATTTCCAGACAGGCAGCGACGAGCACGGACAGAAGATCGAGTCCCGCGCGCTGGCGGCCGGCAAGACCCCCAAGGAGTTCGTAGATGAGGTCGCAGGGGAGATCAAGCGGCTCTGGGACCTGGTCGACACATCCTATGACCGCTTCATCCGGACCACGGACGCCGACCACGAGGCCCAGGTCCAGAAGATCTTCAAGAAGCTCTATGACAAGGGCGACATCTACAAGGGCCACTATGAGGGCCTCTACTGCCAGGAGTGCGAGGCTTTCTATACGGCCTCCCAGATCGTGGACGAGGACAAGTGCCCTGTCTGCGGCAGCAAGGTCCATCCCGCCAAGGAGGAGGCCTACTTCTTCAAGATGAGGAAATACGCCGACCGCCTGATCGCCCACATCGAGAGCCACCCCGAGTTCATCCAGCCCGTCTCCAGAAAGAACGAGATGATGAA
>DGGX01000249.1:0-2403 GCA_002392385.1 Lachnospiraceae bacterium UBA3863 | reverse complement strand
TTCCTGCTGCCCGGCCTGCAGGACCTGTGCGTCTCCCGCACCAGCTTCAAGTGGGGCATCCCCGTGGACTTCGATCCCGGCCACGTCGTCTACGTCTGGCTGGACGCCCTCAGCAACTACATCACCGGCCTGGGCTACGACGCCGACGGCAATTACGGTGATCTCTACAAGAAGTACTGGCCTGCCGACCTGCACCTGATCGGCAAGGACATCATCCGCTTCCACACGATCTACTGGCCCATCTTCCTGATGGCCTTGGACGAGCCCCTTCCGAAGCAAGTCTTCGGTCACCCCTGGCTCCTGCAGGGCGGCGAGAAGATGTCCAAGACCAAGGGCAACGTCATCTACGCGGATGACCTGGTGGACATCTTCGGCGTGGACGCGGTGCGCTATTTTGTCGTCCATGAGATGCCCTTCGAGAACGACGGCGTGATCACCTGGGACCTGGTGGCGGAACGCGTCAACAGCGACCTCGCCAACACCCTCGGCAACCTGGTGAACCGCACGATCTCCATGAGCAACAAGTACTTCGGCGGCATCGTGGAGGACCGCGGCGCGGCGGAGCCCGTGGATGACGATCTGAAGGCCTACGTGACCGGCGCCTATGGCCGCGTGGAGAAGAAGATGGACGAGCTGCGGGCCGCGGATGCGCTGACCGAGGCGATCGCCGTCTTCAAGAGACTGAACAAGTATATCGACGAGACCGAGCCGTGGGTGCTGGCCCGCGACGAGGCCAGGCAGGACCGTCTCGCGACCGTCCTCTACAACCTGATGGAAGGCATCACCTTCGGCGCCAGCCTGATCGCCCCCTTCATGCCCCGCACTGCGGACAAGATCGCGGAGATGATCGGCTTCCCCACCAGGGACTTCGATACCCTGGAGACCTTTGGTCTCTTCCCTTCGGGCAGCAAGGTCACCGACAAGCCCGAGATCCTCTTCGCCCGCCTCGACAAGAAGGCCGTGGCCGCCCAGGTCGAAGTGATCATGGACAAACAGCGCGCCGCAGCCGCCAGAGAAGCGGCCCTCGCGGAAAAGACCGATTCTGCCAAGGCTGCCGCTTCCGCAGAGAGCGCGCCCGCGCAGGCCGCACCGGCCGCCCCGGCGGAGAGCGCACCGGCCCTTCCCCAGATCACGATCGACGATTTCGCCAGGGTGGAGCTGAAGGTCGGCGTGGTCAGGACCTGTGAAGCCGTGAAGAAGTCCAAGAAGCTCCTGCTCTTCACCATCGATTTCGGCGGCGAGACCCGCCAGATCGTGAGCGGCATCAAGAAGTATTATGAGCCGGAGACCCTTGTGGGCAGGAAGGTCGTGGCGGTCACCAACCTCAAGCCCGCCAAGCTGGCCGGGATCGTGTCCGAGGGCATGCTCCTTTCCGCGGAGGGACCGGACGGTGAGCTGGGTCTTCTGACGGTGGATCCGGACAAGGATCTTCCCGGCGGATCCCTGGTAGGCTGACAAGGAGAGCTATGAGAAGATATTCCGGGCTGAAAAGTATACAAACCAGTCTGTGCGGAGCAGCAGCGGCGGTCCTGATCGCTGCCGCTGCTCTGTGTATGCCTGTGACCGTCTGTGCCGGGGAGGAGAGTGATCCCTCCGGTATCACGGACATCCTGACCTCGGAGACGGAGAAGGACAAGCTCAGGGAAGCCCTGATCGAGCTGGAAAGGCGGGGGCTGACGCCCCGGGACCTCTGGATGGAACTGCGGGGCATGGCGGAGGACGGAAGCCTGCCCGACCCCGGGGCCCTGGCGGAGGAAGCGAGAGAAGGCGCGTCCGGCCTCATGGAAAACGCCGCCTCCCAGTTCGAACAGGAGGTGGAAGAGCCTCTGAAGAAGAATATTCTCCAGCGTTTTCTCCAGCTTCTGACGGAGCAGTGGGACGCCCTTTTCGGGAACTGAGGAGCCGGATCCGGCAGACTGACGGAGGACGGAATCAGGCGGCTGTACATCTTGCACATAGAAAGAGGGCCTGGCTGTTCAATTTGACGAAAGCCGGCTGACAGAGCGGAAAAAGGACTGAAGGAATCACCAGAGGTCCTTTTTTTCTTTGTAAAATCGGCCCATGGAATCCGGCAGGCGGGTATAGTATACTGCATTTAGCTGTTAAAGCAGATTTCACGCAGTATGTAAGCATTTGAGAAAAGGAGCGTAAAAATGGCAAGCTTATCCTTAGAGAATGTATGCAAGGTCTATCCCAACGGATTCCAGGCTGTCAAGGATTTCAACATGGAAATCGCTGACAAGGAATTCATCATCTTCGTCGGTCCCTCCGGCTGCGGTAAGTCCACCACCCTTCGTATGATCGCGGGTCTGGAAGACATCAGCTCCGGTACCTTCAAGATCGACGGCAAGGTCATGAACGATGTCGAGCCCAAGGACAGAGACATCGCGATGGTCTTCCAGA
>DGGX01000085.1:9399-9533 GCA_002392385.1 Lachnospiraceae bacterium UBA3863 | reverse complement strand
ATAGCCGCCCAGGAAATTGACGCCCACGGTCTCCGCCGCCTTGTCCAGAGTAACCGCCAGCTCCGTGAAATCCTCCGTGCTCCTGCAGGCAGAGGCCCCGATCAGGGCAATGGGCGTCACGGAGATGCGCTTGT
>DGGX01000085.1:336-9354 GCA_002392385.1 Lachnospiraceae bacterium UBA3863 | reverse complement strand
CGGAGATGCGCTTGTTGACGATGGGAATGCCGTATTCGTGAGAGATATCCTCTCCCACCCTGACAAGGTCCCGGGCGCTGCGGCAGATCTTGTCATATACCGCTGTCCTGAGCCTGGCCGGGTCGCTGTCGATGCAGTCCAGAAGACTGATGCCCATAGTGATGGTGCGCACGTCCAGGTTTTCCTTCAGGATCATTTCATTGGTCTCGCTGACCTCGGAAAAATTGATCACGCTGGTACCTCCGTTCTCAGATCCTGTGCATGAGATCGAAGATCTCTTCTCTCTGACACCGGATCTGCACGCCGATCTGGTCTCTTCCCAGGGCAGCCAGGCCGTCCGCCAGGTCGCCGAAGGGGATCTCCGGATCGCTCACGTCCACGATCATCATCATGTTGAAGTAACCGTCTACGATAGTCTGGGAGATGTCGAGGATATTGATGTGTCTCTCGGCGAGATAGGTGCAAACGGCGGCGATGATGCCGATGGTATCCCGTCCGACCACTGTGACGATCGCTCTTCTCATAGTGTATTCACTCCTTCTATGAATCAGAATTCTACTGCTTCCGATACCTCTTTCCGGCTGGCCACGCGAATGGGAAGCTCCTCGGGCCTGTAGCCGGTCCCGCCGCACAGGATCTCCACGCGCACGGTCTCGAAGGCCAGCTCCGGCAGATTGTTCTCCTGGCTCAGATGCCCCAGCCAGATCCTCTTCATATGGTCATTGAGGACCTCTGTCAGGAGCTTGCCGCTGGCGGAATTGGACAGGTGGCCCCGGTTGCCCAGGATCCTCTGCTTGAGCTGGTAGGGATAGGGTCCCACCTGCAGCATGTTCACGTCGTGATTGGCCTCCAGAAGGAGCACGTCCGAATCCTTGAGGCAGTCGATGGTGTAGTCCGTATAACAGCCCAGATCAGTGCAGACCGCGGCTTTCTTCCCCTGGTTTTCCAGCCGGTAGCCCACAGGCTCCGCCGCGTCGTGGGAGATGGTCATGGGCCGCACCGTCAGATCGCCCACAGAGAAGGGAACATCCGCCCGGATCTCCACGAACCGCAGGGGATCCAGGTCACGCCCCCTGGAGCCGGAAAGGATGGCCGCTATGGTCCCGCGGGTGGCGTATACGGGCATCTCGGTGGCTTTCATGATCATGGGAAGCCCCTGGATATGGTCTGAATGCTCGTGGGTGATCAGTATCCCGCCCAGATCCTTCAGGTCCAGGTCCAGATCCTTGAGGGCCAGAGCGGTGCGCTTGCGGCTGATGCCCACATCCACGAGCACATGGGTCCGTTCTGTGCCGATATAGCAGCAGTTCCCGCTGCTGCCGCTGGCAATTGGCTGAAATCTCATATTCTGGTTCTACCGTAACCTCTCCCGCAGTGCCGTCAGGGCCGCTTCCGTCTGCTCCCATGTACGGGCGGTATCGCCGCTGTTGTCGATCACGACATCACAGCGCTCGCGAAAAGCGCTGTCCGGCAGCTGCGACCGCATAATGGCGTCGATCCTGCTGTCCGTATAGCCGCGATATAAGCGAAGTCTCTTTCTGCGTATTTCTTCCAGACAGTAAATATACCATACACTGTCAAAAATGTCAGCAAGTCCGCTCTCGATCAGAAGGGCCGATTCCACCACCAAAAATTCCGGTCTGTCCTCGGAATGCCGGGCCTTGTCGATCTCCTCGTGCACGGCCCGGATCACGGCGGGATGGATCACCCCGTTCACCCTTTCCAGAAGGTCCTCGCTGCGGAAGATCAGCGCCGCCATCAGGCTTCTGTCGATCACGCCGCCCTCACCGGTGAAGGCCAGTCCCTCCTGTCCGGGATGTTCCTGGCAGAGCTTCTGATAGGCTGCGGGATCGGCAGCCTTAAGTTCCCCGGCAGCTTCCCGCAGGAGGTCCAGGACCGGCACATAGAGGGGTCCCCCCGGCGCCTGCAGGGCGGCCGCCATGCGGTCTGTCAGAAAGATCCGGCAGCGGCAGTGCTCCTGCAAATATCCCAGTACGGTCGACTTGCCGGCGCCCACGCCGCCCGTCATCCCGATGGTTATCATTTTCTCATTTGGCAACATACCAGTCTGTCCCATTATGAATGTCTGTCTCCAGCGCCACGGCCAGATCCGCCGCGCCGCTCATCTCCTCCTCCAGGATCCTGTACACGGCCTCTTCCTCGCCGGGGGCGGTCTCGATCAGGAGCTCGTCGTGGATCTGCAGGATCAGGCGGGAGGCGCGTCCCTCCCTGTGCAGCCGCTCCCAGACCCGGATCATGGCGATCTTCATGATATCCGCCGCCGTCCCCTGGATGGGGGAATTCATGGCGATCCGCTCGCCGAACTGACGGGTCATGAAGTTGCTGTTCTTCAGTTCCTGCACGGGCCGTCTGCGGCCGTAGAGGGTGCTGGAATAGCCCAGTTCCCTGGCGGAGGCTACCAGGCCGTCCAGAAATGCGCGGACCTGGGGATAGGTCTCGAAATAGCTCTTAATGTATTCCGCGGCTTCCGCCCGCGAGATGCTCAGGCCCTGGCTGAGCCCGAAGCTGCTGATGCCGTAGACGATGCCAAAATTGACCGCCTTGGCATTGCGTCTCTGCAGGGGGGTGACCCTGTCCAGGGGCGTGTGGAAGACCTTGCTGGCCGTGATCCTGTGAATGTCCTCGTTCTCCCTGTAGGCCTCGATGAGCTCCTGGTCTCCCGACATATGGGCCAGGATGCGGAGCTCGATCTGGGAGTAATCGGCGTCCGTGAAGGTGTAACCCTCCATGGGGATGAAGGCCTTGCGGATCCGTCTGCCCAGCTCTGTGCGCATGGGGATATTCTGCAGGTTGGGGTCGTTGGAGCTGATGCGGCCGGTGGCCGTGACCGTCTGGTTGAGACTGGTGTGGATCCGTCCGTCCTCAGCGATATACTCCCGCAGACCCTCCGCGTAGGTGGAGCGGAGCTTGGTCAGGCCCCGGTATTCCAGAATGTCGGAAACGATAGGATTCTCCGGTGCCAGCTTCTCCAGGACATCCGCCGCCGTGGAATAGCCGGTCTTGGTCTTTTTGCCCCCGGGAAGGCCCAGCTTCTCGAAGAGGATCTGACCCAGCTGTTTGGGAGAGGCGATATTGAACTCCTCACCGGCCTTTTCATAAATGGACTTCTGCAGCTCATCGATCCTGGCAGCCAGGGACTGGCTGTAGTCCTGCAGGGCCTTTCTGTCGATCCGGACGCCCAGCCGCTGCATGTCCCAGAGCACATAGGTGAGGGGTCTCTCGATCCCGGTGTAGAGGGTCCACATGCCAGCCTCTGCCAGATTGTCCTTAAGGAGCGGGGCGCTCCTGCGCAGGCCGTCGCAGAGACTGCAGAAATAAGCCGCCGCGCCTTCTCCCTCCGCCTCCAGGACCTCAGCCGCTGTCTTCTTCTTCAGATACTGGCGGACCGGTACCACATTTAGGGAAACATATTTAGAGAGCACGTCCTCGGGCTGGAAATCACTGTTCAGCGGATCGCACAGATAGGCGGCGACCAGAAGATCCAGACAGCCTTCCAGGCGGATCCCCTCCGCAAACTCCCCGGGCTGAGCATCCAGCAGGGCATAGATGTCCTTGGCGCCCCAGACGGCCAGCCGGACATCTCCGGGCTTCTGACTGTCGTCGTGAGCGGCTGCCCCTCTGCGGAGATCGCCCATGCCCTTTCTCAGCAGGGCCTGGTTGTCCTCCGTCCCCCGGATCCAGTAATTGCGGGCCTTGCCCTGCAGATCCTCGGAGAGGGCCAGGGCCAGGATGGTCTGCTCTGTCTCGCTCCCCCGGGGCAGGGGATCGAAGACCGGGTAGAGACAGATGGTCCCCGCCGCTCCCTGCCGGGCGGCCGCCTCCGCCAGCTCCCTAAAGATGCCGGCGGTCTCCTCCGGGGAAGGGACCAGGATCTTCAGGCCCTCCTTGTCCCCCTCCGGCTCCTGGGCGGGGGCCTCGAAACGATTGAGATAGTTCTTGAAACCCAGCTCCGTGAAGATCTTGAAGGCCTCCTCCGTATACAGACTGCCCAGCACCGCGTCCTCCGGTCCCAGAGGCAGGTCGCAGTCCGTCTTGATGGTCACCAGACGCAGGCTCAGCATGGCCAGGTCATAATTCTCGGAAAGATTCTTCTTGAGAGCGGGCTTTTTGATCTCTTCCAGATGATCATAGACCGCCTGCACGGTCCCGTACTGGCCGATCAGCTGGGCGGCCGTCTTCTCTCCCACCTTGGGAACGCCGGGCACGTTGTCGGAGCTGTCCCCCATCAGGGCCTTCATCTCGATAAAGCCCGCGGGCGATACGCCATAGGCCTTCTCCACGTCAGCAGCATAGAAATCGTCGATCCGGGTCTGGCCCGCCCGCGTCCTGGGAATGCGGATCCGCACATGGTCCGTGGCGATCTGCAGGAGGTCTCTGTCACCGGAGATCAGGGAGACCTCCATCCCGGCTGCCTCGGCCCTTCTGGCCATGGTGCCCAGGATGTCGTCTGCCTCCAGGCCCGCCTTCTCGCACATGGTCACGCCCATGGCCCGCAGCACCTCTTTCATGAGCGGCACCTGCTCCCGCAGCTCCGGCGGCATGGCGTGACGCGTCCCCTTATAGTCCGGATAGAGCTCGTGCCGGAAAGTCGGCGCATGCACATCAAAGGCCACCAGCAGATGGGTGGCCTGTTCCTCCTCCAGGATCTTAAACAGTATATTGAGAAAACCATACACAGCGCCTGTATGGGCACCCTTGGCGTTGGTCAGGTCCGGAAGGCCGTAGAAGGCCCTGTTCAGGATGCTGTGTCCGTCGATCAGTATCAGCTTCTTATTCTTCAATTTGTTCTCACTCCAATACGCTGTCCTGTCACAGCCGGATCAGGAGCAGCACTTCCATGACAAAGGCCACAAGGGCGCCGATCTCCAGGATCAGGGCCGCCAGCGAGAAGGTCTTGCGGCTGCGCATCTGCCGGTTTCTTGTATTCCTCAGCGCGTTGATCTCCGCATTCAGATCGAAGGGCTGGTCGCTCTCCAGCAGCGAGGATCCCCGGCTGATCAGATACTGGGTGGTCAGTTCCTCCCTGCAGTCCTCACACTGCTGCAGATGCAGCATCAGGTCCTCCAGTTCGTTCTCCGTGAGCCTGTCCTCGATATACCCGGGCATCATGTCCCTGTACCGCAGGCATTTCCGGTCCATACTTATTCTCCTTCCCCGTCAGGCAGGGCAGCCGCGCCGAATCCCTCGGGCAGCAGTTCCTTCAGCAGATAGTCCCGCAGCCGGCCGCGGGCATCCAGGCAGAAGACCTCAAAGCTCTCCGGGTCACAGAACTCCGCCATGACCTGCCTGCAGACCCCGCAGGGCGTACAGGCCGCCGGAGGGTCTCCCGCGGGACCTCCGGATACCGCGATGGCCTTAAAGCTCTTCACGCCTTCGCTGACCGCCTTGAAGAAGGCCGTCCTCTCCGCGCACACAGTGGGCGAGAAGGCCGCGTTCTCGATATTGCAGCCCCTATAGACGCGCCCGTCCTCCGCCAGCAGGGCCGCTCCTACCGCGTAGCCCGAATAAGGGCAGTAGGACCTCTCCCTGGCGGCAGCCGCCTCTTTCATGAGGGACTCCCCGTCCGCTCTGTGCAGTCCGTGCATTATCGGGCCTCCCTGTCAGCCAGGATCCGCAGTCTCATGGCCTCGATGGCCGTGCGTATGACAGGATCCGTATCATGGATCACGGGATTGTCCAGACCCATGCGCTCCCGCTCCTGATTGGCCATGACCAGGAGGATGGTGCCTACCCTTACCCGCAGGTAAGAACCGACGATGAAGAGGGCCGCCGACTCCATCTCCGAAGCCAGACATCCCATCTTGACCCAGGCCTCCCATTTATAGATCAATTCCTTGCCGTTGGGAAGTTCCTCCGGCATGTGCTGTCCGTAGAAGGCGTCCTTGCACTGGACGACACCGATGTGGGTGCGGTAGCCCAGCTCCTGCGCCGCGTCCACCAGCACACGCACCATATCCGGATGGGCCACCGCGGGATATTCAATGGGCGCATACTCCCTGGTCGTTCCCTCCATGCGGATGGCACCCGTGGCGATGACCAGATCGCCGCCGCAGACCTCCGGCTGCATGCCGCCGCTTGTCCCCACACGGATGAAGGTGTCCGCCCCGCAGCCCGCAAGCTCCTCTATGGCGATGGACGCGGAGGGTCCCCCGATCCCCGTCGAAGTGACGCTGACACGCTCGCCCTCCAGCAGCCCCGTGTAGGTCGTAAACTCACGGCTGTCCGCCACCAGCTGCGGATTCTCCAGATAGGACGCGATCTTGACGCAGCGCTTGGGATCCCCGGGCAGCAGCACATACCGGCCTACATCCTCCGGTCCGCACTGAATATGATACCTCTTGTCCGGATCTTCTGAGTATTTCGGAAGCATAGTCATTCCTCCTTAGCAAGAGTCAGGTCATTCTCTTTTCACATGATAGCACGATTCCCCTTAAAAGAGTATTCTCTGCCGGACATTTCCTCCCCGTCTGCCCCCTGTTATTCAAAAAAAGGTTTTCATATTCATGAACTGCTGTTATAATGTCAAAATCAGCTGCATAATTGTATACAATTATCCGCCTTCAGGAAGGAGGTACTTATGAATCAGCAGAGCATGTTCAACGACGACAATATCCTTGCAAGATATTTCGGCCGTTCCTCTGTCTATACAGATATCCCCGGCAGACTCTTCGCCCAGTACAATGTCAAGAAAGGTCTGCGCAATGAAGACGGTACCGGCGTGCGCATCGGCCTGACCAAGGTCTCGGATGTCATCGGATACAGCAGCCTTGAAGACGGCACCATCGTCCCCCAGGAGGGCGATCTCTGCTACCGCGGCTACAGTATCCGTGATCTCATCGCCAACCGGCGCGGCAATTTCGGTTACGAAGAAGGGTGCTTCCTACTGCTCTTCGGCTATCTCCCTTCCCGGGACGAGTTCGAGCACTTCAGGACCAGCCTCTCCGCGCGCTACGATCTGCCTGAGAACTTCCTCTCCGGCGAGATCCTTCACGCGCCCGGCCGCAACCTGATGAACCGGCTCATGGTCACCACCCTGTCCCTCTATAACTATGACGCCTACCCGGACGAACAGGATCCCTACCAGACCCTGCTCAAGGGCATCAACCTCATCGCCAAGATGCCTGCCCTGGGCTGCTACTCCTACCAGGCCATGGTCCACCATTTCTACCGGCAGTCCCTGGTCATCCACTACCCCCGCCCGGAGTATTCCATCGCGGAGAATATCCTCTACATGCTCCGCCCCGACGGACAGTTCACCAAGCGGGAGGCCAACCTTCTGGACGCCCTGCTCCTGATCCATGCCGATCACGGCGGCGGCAATAACTCCACCTTCACCAACGTCGTCATGGGCTCCACCGGCACGGACCTCTACTCCGCCATCGTGGGCTCCATCGGCTCCCTGAAGGGTCCCAAACACGGCGGCGCCAACATCACTGTCGCCCGCATGATGCGCCACATCACCGGCGACCTCAAGTACTCCCTGGACAAGGACCGCATGCGCGAGATCATCGACCGCATCCTGGACCGCGACTACTTCGACCACAGCGGCCTCGTCTACGGATTCGGCCACGCCGTCTACACCCTCAGCGATCCCCGCGCCGAGATCCTCCGCGAGCTCTGCAGGACCCTGGCCGAGGAGAACGGCTGCCAGGAGAAGTTCGCCTTCTACGAGCAGTTCGAACAGCTGGTCAAGGAGATCGTCCTCGAGAGACGCGGCAAGCCCATCCCCGTCAACGTGGACTTCTACTCCGGATTCGCCTACAACATGCTGGGCATCCCCGAGGACCTCTTCACTCCCCTGTTCGCCATCGCCCGCACCGCCGGCTGGGTGGCCCACAACGTGGAGAACAAGCTCTACGACGGCAAGATCATGCGCCCCGCCACCAAGTACGTCGGAGACATCAACGATTACGTGCCGATGAAGAAAAGATGACGGCCGCTCGGAATCAATAAGTATCCTCTACAAGAATTATCTACAAGCATAAACAATTCGCAGGAGACCCTCTCACGCTGTGTTTCCGAAAGCCTCCTGCGAATTGCTTATGCTTTTTTGATCTGTCCTGCCATCAAAACGGGAGCTTCATAGGCCCTTGGCATAATTGAACTACTATTACCGCGGCAGTTTAAAAGAGCGTTTCAATACTTACCGCGGCAGCTTGAACGAGTTCTTCAGCCCCACGATCCTGTTGAACACAGGCGCGCCTTCCTTGGAGTCCTTGCAGTCGGCGCAGAAGTAGCCGTTTCTGACGAACTGGAAGCGGTCGAAGGCCTGGGCCTGGGCCAGGGCGGGCTCGACGCAGGCGGTGACTTCTTCGAGGGAGTTAGGGTTCAGGTTGAGGGAACCGTCCTCGTTGTAGACGCCCTTCTCCTCGTCGATGATGTTCTCGTAGAGGCGTACCTTGACGGGTACGGCGCTGTCGGCGTGGACCCAGTGGATGGTTCCCTTGACCTTGCGGCCGGTGAAGCCGCTGCCGCTCTTGGTCTCGGGATCATAGGTGCAGTGGACGGCGGTGATGTTGCCGTCGGCGTCCTTGTCATAGCCGACGCATTTCACAAAGTAGCCGTACATCAGGCGCACTTCGTTGCCGGGGAAGAGGCGGTAGTACTTCTTGGGAGGGTTCTCCATGAAGTCTTCCTGCTCGATCCAGAGCTCACGGCCGAAGGGAAGCAGGCGGGTGCCAAGTTCCGGGTTCTCCAGGTTGTTGTCCGCCACCAGCTCCTCGACCTGTCCCTCGGGATAGTTGTCGATGATGAGCTTGAGGGGGTGGAGCACAGCCATCATGCGGCTGCAGCTGGGCTTGAGGTCCTCGCGGATGCAGTACTCCAGCATGGCATAGTCCACGGAGGAGTTGCTCTTGGAGATACCGCAGAGTTCGACGAAGCGGCGGATGGAGGAGGGGGTGAAGCCTCTCCTGCGCAGGCCGGAGATGGAGACCAGACGGGGATCGTCCCAGCCGTCCACGATGCCTTCTTCCACCAGCTTCTTGATATAGCGCT
>DGGX01000085.1:0-274 GCA_002392385.1 Lachnospiraceae bacterium UBA3863 | reverse complement strand
CTTGCCGGTGACCACATTGGTCAGGAACATCTTGGCGAATTCGATCTGTCTCGGCGGATGCTCGAAGCCCACCTCCCTGACGACCCAGTCGTAGAGGGGTCTGTGATCCTCGAATTCCATCGTGCAGATGGAATGCGTAATGCCCTCCACGGCATCTTCGAGCGGGTGCGCAAAGTCGTACATCGGATAGATGCACCACTTGTCTCCCGTATTGTGATGCGGGGTGTGACTTATTCTGTATATGACGGGGTCCCTCATGTTGATGTTCGGGCTT
>DGGX01000111.1 GCA_002392385.1 Lachnospiraceae bacterium UBA3863 | reverse complement strand
GTGGTGGGCGACGACGACCAGTCCATCTACAAGTTCCGCGGCGCCAATATCCGCAATATCCTGGACTTTGAGAAGGTCTATCCGGACGCCATGGTGATCAAGCTGGAGCAGAACTACCGGTCCACCCAGAACGTCCTGGATGCCGCCAACGCCGTCATCCGCAACAACACCCGCCGCAAGTCCAAGGCCCTCTGGACCGACAAGTCCAAGGGCGCGCCGGTCAGGCTCCGCCAGTTCGACACCGGCATGCAGGAGGCGGCCTTCGTCTCCTCGGACATCCGGACCAGGAGAGCCGCGGACGGCGGTCACTACGCCGATTACGCCATCCTATACCGCACCAACGCCCAGGCACGACTGTTGGAGGAGCGGCTGGTCATGGACAGCGTCCCCTACAACGTGGTGGGCGGCACCAATTTCTATGACCGCAGGGAGATCAAGGACCTGCTCTGCTACCTCAAGACCGTGGAGAACGGCCGGGACGATCTGGCCGTGCGCCGCATCATCAACGTCCCCCGCAGGGGCATCGGCGCCACCACCATCAACCGGATCGGCGAGTATGCCGCCGCCAGGGGCATGGGCTTCTTCGAGGCCATGGAACAGGCGGACCAGATCCCCACGCTGGCCAGGGGCGCTGCCAAGCTGACCCCCTTCGTGGACCTCATCCACGAGCTGCGCGGCTTCCGCCAGGAGGGCGTCGAGGCCCTGCTCCGCAGGATCATCGAGCGCGTGGACTATGAGAAATGGCTGGCGGACAACGACGACGAGGACGCCGAGGACCGCATCAACAACATTCAGGAACTGATCAGCAAGGCCGCGGACTACGAGAGCAGCGCCGAGAGCGCGGGCGAGGAGCCTTCTCTGGCCGGCTTCCTGGAGGAGGTGGCCCTCATCGCCGACATCGACAGCGTGGAGGAGGGAGCGGACCGGGTCCTGCTCATGACCCTGCACAGCGCCAAGGGTCTGGAGTTCCCCCACGTATATATCACCGGCCTGGAGGAGAACCTCTTCCCCAGCGCCATGTCTCTCTACTCCAACGATCCCGACGCGGAGGAGGAAGAGCGGCGCCTGGCCTATGTGGGCATCACCCGGGCCCAGCAGGACCTGACCCTGACCGCCGCGCGTTCCCGCATGGTCCACGGAGAGGTCCAGTACAACCCGGTGAGCCGTTTCGTCTCAGAGATCCCCAGGGAGCTTCTGGACACAGAGGCCCCCAGAAAACGCAGTGACGGCGCCTTCTCCGGTTCCATGAGGGGAACGGCCGGACCGGCCGCGGGAGCGGGCCGCGACCTGCGGGGCGCAGGCCGCAGCATAGGTGCCGGACGTCCCGGCGCGGGCAGTGCCTACGGTGCTTCCGCCGGCGCTTACGGGGCGGGAGGAGCCGGCCGCGGGGCTGCCGCAAGACCCGCCGCCGCCCGCAGACATACAGCCGAGGACAAGAAGCCCTTCATCGCCCGCCAGGCCGCCGGCCAGAAGAAGGCCATGACCTCCCTCACCAGAGGCATGCCGGCCGCCGTTGAGCCCACCTACGGTCCGGGCGACCGGGTCCGCCATGTGAAGTACGGCGACGGCACCGTCTCCGCCATGGAGAAGGGCCCCAAGGACTACAAGGTGACCGTGCAGTTCGACAGCTACGGACAGAAGATCATGTACGCCTCTTTTGCCAGGCTGGAGAAGCTGTAAAAATGGATTTGTTCACGGGAGTCGTCCGTGCTATGATTAAGGAGTAAGAGGATAGTATTCCGCCCGTCTGTGCGGAGAGAAGGAGGATACCATGGTGAAAGCAATGCTGCTGGATCTCTACGACGAGATCAGTGAGAGAAACAGGAAGAAGACCAACATTGTCGTGACAGTGCTGGCTGTGATCGGCATCATCGCTGTCGCCGCGGCAGCCGCCTACGCCCTGTACCGTTTCCTGACCCCGGATTATTTCGAGGATTATGATGATGATTTTGACGACTTCGAGGATGACTTCGAGGACGAGGAGGACGCGGCCGACGACACCGAGGACGCCCCGGAAGCCGGCGACAAGGAGGACGCTGCCTGACGGGCAGGGTCACATAGGATGAGACATAAGCGGGGCTGTCGCATGTGAATATGCGGCAGCCCGTTTCTTGACCGCGGAAGTCTACCGTGACCGCGGGAATCTTCCGCGAGGATCTCTGTGAAGATTTCTATGAAGATTTCTGTGAAGACTTCTGTGAAGACAGGCGAGAGGACAGGAGAGAAGAGCACATGAAAAAAGGCACCATCGTGACAGGTACGATCACAGAGAGACGGTTCCCCGACAAGGGGATCCTCCTGCTGGAGGAGGGACCCTGCGTCGTCAAGAATACCCTGCCCGGCCAGGAAGTGGAGGCCAGGATCACCAAGACGCGCAAGGGGAAGATGGAGGCGCGTCTTCTCAGCGTCCTCAAGCCCTCCCCCGTGGAGATCCCGGCCCCCTGTCCCGTCTACGGCGACTGCGGCGGCTGCAGCTCCCTGAGCCTGCCCTACGAAGAGGAGTGCCGGATCAAGGAACAGCAGGTGCGGACCCTTCTGACCGGCGCTATGGAGACATTCCGGGACCAGAAGGCGGCTGCGCGGCGGACGACAGAAGAGGGCACGCAGGCGGAACTCGGCGGGCAGGCGGACAGTGCCGTACAGGCGGACTGCGCGGGACAGGCAGAGGACATGGAATCTCTCTGCAGCCTGTCCTGGTTCGAGGGCCTGATCCCCTCTCCGGTGGCCCTCTGCTACCGCAACAAGATGGAGTTCTCCTTCGGCAACAGCGAGAAGGACGGTCCCCTGACCCTGGGCATGCACCGGCGGGGGAGCTTCTATGACATCGTGGATGCCGGCACCTGCATGATCGTGGACGAGGATTTCCGCGGGATCGTGCAGGCCACGGTCAACTACTTCCGCGCATCGGGTCTGCCCTTCTTCCACCGCATGAAGAAAGAGGGCTACCTCCGCCACCTCCTGGTCCGCAAGGCGGTCCACACCGGGGAGATCCTGGTGGACCTGGTGACGGCCTCCCCCGATACGGCCGGTGTGCCCCGGGAGGCGGACATTCCCGCCATTCTGGACGGCTATGCCAAGGTGCTGACCGATCTGCCTACTAAGGGCAGGATCGTCGGTATTCTCCATACCACCAACGATTCCCCCGCTGACGTGGTGCGGGACGACGGGACGGAGATCCTGCGGGGCACGGACTCGATCACGGAGACCCTCCTGGGCCTGCATTTTGAGATCACGCCCTTCTCCTTCTTCCAGACCAACAGCCTGGGCGCCGAGGTCCTCTATGCCACGGTCCGGGACTACCTGTCCGGAGCCGGGGCCCGACACGGCACCGTCTATGACCTCTACAGCGGGACCGGCACCATCGCCCAGCTTATGGCACCGGTGTCGGAGCAGGTGATCGGCGTCGAGATCGTGGAGGAGGCCGTGGAGGCCGCCGTCCGCAACGCCCGCGCCAACGGGATCGACAACTGCAGCTTCGTCTGCGGGGATGTGCTCCGGGTCCTCGATGAGCTGGAGGAGAGACCGGACCTCATCATCCTCGATCCCCCCAGAGACGGCATCCACCCCAAGGCTCTGCCCAAGATCCTTTCTTACGGCGTGGAGCAGATCCTCTACATCTCCTGCAAGCCCACCAGCCTGGCCAGGGACCTGCCGGTCATGATGGCCGCGGGCTACCGCCCCGTGAGAGGGACCTGCGTGGACATGTTCCCCGCCACCGCGAATGTGGAGACGGTTGTTCAACTATCCAAGGGAAATATATAGAGTCAAAATGTCAGAGTTGAATTCTCTCTCGAAGACATGGACATGTCCGGATTCCGTCAAGGGGCTACGTACAAAGAAATTCAGGCGTGGGTGCAGGAGAAGTACGGATTCCATGTGACGCCTTAAAACAGGATTATTCCTTATTGGAAAGCTTATCCTTTACCTCGTGGACCTTCTCGGAGACGACATCGCCGAGGTCATCCACCTTCTCACCAAGAAGCCTTCAGCTATTCGCTTTGCCAGCGGATTGTGGATAGTCACTTTTCCTCCGCGATGATCATATGGGCAGTTGCAGAAGTATTGCCATCTGCAGCGGTAATCGTGAGTTCATCGGACTTTTCTGCACGAACGACAGCGAGGCTGCGGCCATAGTAGCTCGTGAAGCTGCCGGTGTGGTACTGCTCCTCTGTACAGGGGTTTGCTGAGCCGAAGGCCAGCAGCTCACCGCCCTGGACTGTCACGGTAATCTTCCGGTCGGCGTTGGACTCCACAAGTCCGTTGGCACCTTCGATGTTCACGGGAACATAGACGATTTCACCGGGCTTGACCGTATCCTTCTCCGGACGCACGGTAATACCGAAGGGACCGGTGGCGGAAGAAAGTTCGCTGCAGCCGGTCTCTCGACCATTCGCATCATAGGCCACGGCGGACAGCGTACCGGGGGCGTATTTCGTTTTGAAGATCGCCTTGCATTCTTTGACTTTCTTTCTGCCAAGGCTAGTGCCGTTCAGCAGCAGCTCGACCTCGGCCTGGTCAGAATAGACCTCCACCTCGGCCTTGTTGC
>DGGX01000217.1:10995-11122 GCA_002392385.1 Lachnospiraceae bacterium UBA3863 | reverse complement strand
TACTGTGTTCAGTCAACCTGAATCAGGAAAACCCCATTTACAATCCAGACCGCAGGGGTCGGTCCTCTGTACGGTGTGGCATACGTAAAGGGGCACGCTGCGGCCGCGAGAACCACTTTGAACGAGC
>DGGX01000217.1:312-10801 GCA_002392385.1 Lachnospiraceae bacterium UBA3863 | reverse complement strand
TTGCCCGTCAGACACAGTGGGCGGGTCTTAGTGTCTCACTGCGAAGTGATCCGTGGTGCTCGCGGCCGCAGTGTGCTTTTTTATGTATTGGCAGACCTCTCACAGAGAACCGTCCCCTGTGAGAGCCTGTGAGAGGCCGATTTTGGTCTTCTTATCTCACGATCGTGAGAATCTCATTCACAGGTGTGCGCACTGCCTTATCCCTGTTCTCGCAGCTCTCCTCATCCTTATAGCCGATGGCGATACCCAGAAGGACCGCAAGATTGCCGGGGATGCCCAGTTCTCTGCGCAGGACGTCGGGATAGCATCCCATATGATACGCGGTGATGCAGCCGAGGCCGTTCTCGTAAGCGGCAAGCTGGATATTCATGGAGGCTGCACCCATATCATAGAGGGCCCAGTTATGGAGGCTCTTGTCCATGCAGGGGAAAATGACTGCCGGAGCATCGAAGAAACGGGTGCTCATCTCGCGCATATGTTTCCTGATCTCCGCAAAGCGTGCCTGCTCAGCGGGATCCGTGGAGTTGGGATCGATATTCCACTGAACTCTGCAGCGCTGTCTGCCCCACTCGAGCTGATTGTTGTTCTCACGCTCGGGCCACTTGGGCATGGTGAACAGATCATTGTTCTTCTCCACGCCTTCGGCATCCAGGCGGAGATATTCCTCGCGGATCTTCTTGAGCTTATCGCCCGCTGCCACATAGTAGATCCAGGGCCTTGTGCACGCCCAGGACGGAGCGCAGGTCGCCGCGCTAACGACTTTGGTCAGCAGCTCATCGCTGACATCCTTGTCAATAAATGCTCTGACACTATGTCTTCCTTCGATCGCTTCCATAACATTCATGAGCTTTTGTTCTCCTTTCTGCAAACATTGGTGTGCGGTCAGTGCAGTATCGTTCACCCGGTCATCAGGGCTGCTTGACTCTTCTGTCTACGAGAAGACTTCCCGGCTCGAATCACAGCATATACGATCCGCCGTCCACAGGCAAGCAGACGCCGGTGACATCGTGAGACAGGATGTCGCTGGCCAGGAAGAGTGCCGGGTAAGCCTGGCCGTCAGGACCGAGCGGCGGCAGATCCCTGTTGATATACTTGTCGCCCCAGGTATGCATGTTGGTCTTGTTCTTGCCGGCGTCCTGCGCCTCCCTGGCCCTGTTCTTGGACTGCATGGGAGTCATGACACGGCCGGGCAGCAGGGCGTTGACACGGATGCCGCTGTCCACATAGCGATAGGCCATATTCTTGGTCAGCGCGTTCACGGCACCCTTGGAGGAACTGTAGGCACAGCCGGACAGGGGCTTGAAACCGCAGCAGGAGGAGATGTTGAGGATGTTGCCGCTGTGCTTCTCCAGCATATAGGCGGCAGCTTCCCTGCACCAGCGGAACAGCGCGTTCACGTTGGTCTCCATCACAGCCTCCCATTCCTCGTCCGTGGTACTGTCAATACCATAGGTGTTGGAGATGCCGGCGTTGTTCACCAGGATGTCGATGGCTCCCTGCTCCTCATAGACCCTCTTGCAGATCTGTTTGCAGAGATCCTTGTCGGAGACACTGCCGGCGATGCCGTAGATCTTGTCCGTTCCGGCGGCCTCTCTCGCCTGCGCCACCGCGGCGTCCAGCTTCTCCTGCCTTCTGGCGATCATGTAGACTGTGGCTCCTTCTCTGGCAAAAAGCTCCGAGATGGAATACCCGATCCCTTCACTGGCTCCGGTAACGATGGCTGTCTTTCCTTCCAGCAGCTGAATGTTCATGCTTGTTCTCCCTTTTGTTCTGTTACTTCAATGCTTAAGGACCTTGTCCCGGTCCGCGGCATATTCTGTACTGTACAGTTTTTTATTTTTCTGCGGCAAGGACTTTTTTGCGCATCAGAGTGGCAAAGATCAGGCCCACGATGCAGAAGCAGACTGCCATGATGTAGGAACCGGTGTAGGACCCGGTGCGGTCAAAAGCCCATCCTGCGATGGAGGAGCCGAAGATGCCGCTGATACCGAAGGCCAGCCAGATCAGACCGGTCATGGTGCTGAGGTACTTCTCGCCGAACAGCTCTCTCGCCGCGTCGACGGACAGCGGGACGGAAGCGCCGTAGCAGACGCCGATGACGATGACGCCGAGGATCAGGAGGCCGGGGCTGCGGAAGAAGCTGAACAGGGCAATGACGACGCCCAGGATGGCCAGAACGATTTGATAGGTGCCAAAGGTGCCGAACTTGTCAGCGAACAGGCCGGACAGCAGACGACCGGAGCCGTTGGCAAGGGCCAGAGCCATGATCAGGATGTAGCCGCCCTCCCAGTTGGCCTGCACGGAGGCGATACTGGCAGCCTGAGAGACAACGAGGTTGCCAAGGAGCTGGCAGCAGAGATACACAATGAACATCATCCAGAAAGGAGACGTCTTGACAGCCTGGCCGGGGGTCAGTTTGCTCTTGTAGAGGGTCTTGGCATCACGGGCTGCTCTCTCGGCTTCCTGTTCAGGGGTCAGCACGGTAGTGGCCAGGTGAGGAGGGGTGGGCATCTGGGAGCCGATCACGATCATTCCGATCAGCGCGATCAGGCCGACGGTGACGAACGCAGTGCGCACGCTGAAGTTGTTGACCAGGAAGTTGACCAGCGGAGACATGTAGAGGGAACCCAGGGCCATACCGGCGGTGCAGATACCGGAGACAAGACCTGCGCGGCTGGCAGGGCTGTTCTTGACGGCACCGGGGGAGGTGTTGGCGGTCAGCGCGGTGGAGCCGCAGCCGATCATGACGCCCGCGGAGAGGATCATCACGATGGGGGAAGTGGTGAATCCACTGATGATCAGACCGCCGCCCATCAGGAGACCGGCGAGCATGATACCATACTTGGGACCCTTCCTGTCACCGATCATGCCGGCGACGGAGGCAAAGCTGGCGGCGCAAATGGTAAGAACGGTATAAGGCGCTGACGCCTGCGCGGCTGTCCAGCCGTAGCTGGAGATCATTCCCTTGCCCAGGATGCTCCAACAGTTCTGGGCACCTGCGAGCAGGTTACAAATGACTGCGATAACGATAGCCTTGATGGCTACACTTGTAAACTTTTCTTTCTGCATGATATACCCCTTTTAGAAGATGTTTATGATAACGACAGTAGAACTAACAGCATTTTCCGTGCCAGTAAAAAAAATCAGGGTACAGGTACTCATTTTAGTTTACACAGCTGTATTAAAAAACACACAGCGGCTCTTAATGTGCCGTTGTGTGCAGATATGTGCCTGCCCCTGTGCTCATAATCAAGTTTATATGCACACTTTTGTGCCTTCTCTTTTTACACCGTTAGGATCTGCTGCGCGGTGTGCCATACATAAAAGGGCACACTGCAGCCGCGAGAACCACTTTGAACGAGCAGTTTGATACACTTAGACCCGCTTGCTGCGTCTGACGGGCTGAGCGGTGCGGGTTCAGTCCGCGCCGCTCATTGATCACATGTTTGAGGCCACCGCTCATCGGAGCGGTGGCCGAGTTGTGATCATTGCCTGTCAGACACGGCGGGCGGGTCCTAGTGTATCACTGCGAAGTGATTCGTGGTGCGAGGGGCTGCAGTGTGCTTTTTATGATATGGCAGCCTCACACAGAGAACCGTCCCCTGTGTGAATCAGCATACTTTTTATTCAATTCCCGTGACCTTATAATCGAAGGCCTCGACGGCTTCCCGGATCTTGTCGTCCGTGATCTCCCGGTCATAGGAGACTCTGGCAATTCCCTTCTTCAGGTCCACCTTACCGACGGCGCCGTCGATGCGGTTGATGGCGCGTTCGACGCGGTTCTTGCAGTTCTCGCAGTGCATGCCTTCCACGTGGACGATCTTCTCGCCGATGGCGGGTCCGGCCAGCGTTTTGTTCTCCGGCAGTGTTCCGCCGCCGCCTCCGCAGCAGCCGCCTTCTCCTTTAAAGTGGCCGATGCTCCCGCGCAGGGCAAAGATCACGATCACGACGATAATGAGTACGATCACAGCGGTAGCCATCACTTGTCCTCCCCTTTACCGGCCTTGGCACGAAATCTCTCGGGAATCTCCACGGTGCTGCACCCGCTGCAGCCACTGCAGCTGCCGCCGCAGGAATTGCAGCCTTTCTTCCTGTCGTCCAGGATCTTGCGAATATCCAGAACCACGATCGCGACCAGGATCAGGGCTACGATGATGGTGGGAAGATTGAAATTGACGCTGAGCCACTCGAGCATAATGTGCCTCCGGAAAATTTACAGAACTGCGTGGAATGAAGCTACAGCCTCATCCCACACAGTCATCATACAGGAAGAATCCGAAACAGAAAACTCCCTTATTTACTGTTTCAGAAGAACCTGTCTTCCTGAAGATCAGGCCTTCATGGCCGCCTTCTCGCCGATGGAGGTCGCCTCTTTATAAGGTCTGAACAGCTGATAGATCATCAGGCCCAGGCAGACCACTGCAGCGATGAGGCCGATGGGATGAACATTGCCGGTCACGGCGCTGCCGATCTGATAGATGATCAGAGCGACCACATAGGCGAAGATGCACTGATAGCCGATGGCGAACCAGGTCCACTTGGCGCTGTTCATCTCTCTCTTGATGGCGCCGATGGCCGCGAAGCAGGGCGCGCACAGAAGGTTGAACACGAGGTAGCTGTAGCCTGCGAGAGGGGACATATCCTGTGCCAGGTTGGCCCAGATCTCTTCACCTTCTTCGCTGACTTCGCCGAACTTATAGAGGACACCGAAGGTACCGACCACGTTCTCCTTGGCGATGAGGCCTGTGACAGCCGCCACAGCGGGTCTCCAGGAGCCCCAGCCGAGAGGAGCGAAGATCCAGGCGATGGCGTTGCCGAGACCTGCCAGCAGGGAGTGCTCCATGAAGTCCTCTTCCGGAAGCATCTGGAAGGCGCCGTCCAGCACGCCGAAGCTGCTCAGGAACCAGACCAGGATCGTTGCCAGAAGGATGACCGTCGCCGCCTTCTTCACGAATGCCGAAGCTCTCTCCCATACGGAGTGCAGGACACCGGATACAGTGGGCATATGATAGGCAGGAAGCTCCATAACGAACGGAGCGGGCTCACCGGCGAACATCTTGGTCTTCTTGAGCATGATGCCGGACACGATGATGGCGGCGACACCGATAATGTAAGCGCTCCAGCCGACCCACGGATTGTTGCCGAACAAGGCGCCGGCGATCAGGGCGATGATGGGAAGCTTGGCACCGCAGGGGATGAAGGTCGTTGTCATGACCGTCATGCGGCGGTCTCTCTCGTTCTCAATGGTACGGGAAGCCATGACACCGGGCACGCCGCAGCCGATGCCGATCATCATCGGGATGAAGGACTTGCCGGACAGGCCGAACTTCCGGAAGATACGGTCCATGATGAAAGCGATACGCGCCATGTAGCCGCACTGCTCCAGAAGTGCCAGGCACAGGAAGAGGACGATCATCTGGGGCAGGAAGCCGAGGACCGCGCCGACACCGGCGACGATACCGTCGACGATCAGTCCGACCAGCCAGTCAGCCGCGCCGATACCTTCCAGGAAGCCTGTAACGGCCGGAGGAATGATCTCTCCGAAGAGAACGTCGTTCACCCAGTCCGTACCGATGGTACCGATGGTGGAGATTGCCAGATAATAAACCAGGAACATGACCAGGGCGAAGATCGGAAGAGCAAGGATCCGGTTCGTCACGACACGGTCGATCTTATCGGAGAGGGAGAGCTGTCCCTCGTTGACCTTCTTGTAGCTGCCGTGCAGCATGGAAGTGATGTAATTGTAGCGCTCGTTGGTGATGATGCTCTCGGAATCGTCGTCCTCAGAAGCCTCGACAGCCTTGATGATGCTTTCCGCAGCTGCTGTGTCATAGGTGACCTTATCGGCGATCTTGTTGTCTCTCTCAAAGGCCTTGATCTCGTACCAGCGCTTCTGGGAAGCGGGCACGTTGCGGAGGGTATCGCCGATGGAAGCGAGAGCCTTCTCGACCTCTTCGGAATACACCGGCGGCACCGGCACCTTGCTGCCGGAAGCGGCGCTGATGGCGGCCTGTGCGGCCTCATCGATGCCCTTGCCGCGCAGAGCGGATATCTGCACGATCCTGGCGTCAAGCTTCTGAGACAGTGCCTCCACATCGATCTGATCGCCGTTCTTGTCGATGATGTCCATCATGTTCATGGCGATGACGACCGGGATGCCCAGCTCCAGAATCTGAGTGGTCAGATACAGGTTTCTCTCCAGGTTGGTCGCGTCCACGATATTGAGGATCGCGTCCGGCTTCTCGTCGAGCAGATAATTTCTGGCGACGACTTCTTCCAGGGTGTAGGGGGAGAGAGAATAAATGCCGGGAAGATCGGTCAGGATCACATCCTTCTGTCCGCGGATCCTGCCTTCCTTCTTCTCAACGGTGACGCCGGGCCAGTTGCCTACATACTGGTTCGCGCCGGTCAGAGCGTTGAACAGGGTCGTTTTGCCGCTGTTCGGGTTGCCTGCAAGTGCGATTCTGATACTCATGCCTTCTCTCCCTCTGTGATCTCTACCATTTCTGCGTCCGCTTTGCGCACTGTCAGCTCATAACCGCGGATCGTCACTTCAACGGGGTCGCCAAGAGGTGCCACCTTGCGGATATACACCTCGGCACCTTTCGTGATGCCCATATCCATGATCCTGCGCTTGACGGCGCCTTCACCATGGAGCTTTACGACCTTGACCGTCTCTCCGATCACTGCGTCCCGTAATGTTCTCACTTTCTCCTCCTTTGCTTTGTGCTGCTCAGACCATGATCTTGGCTGCCAGCTTCTCACTGATGCCCACGCGAACGTTCTTTACATTCACGATCACATCCCCTCCTCGGCCGGCGGATACCAGCATGATCCTGCTTCCCACACAGAATCCCATGTTCTCAAGATGTCTCTGGACATCGTCCTTGCCGGATATTCTTTTGATCTCCAGTTCTGTGCCGATGTCTGCCAGTGTAAGTGGTATCATGGTATTCCTTCCTTTCGCGGGTTATGGTCATAGTGTGAATACCGCAGATCCTGAGATCCGCGGACATGGTTAGTAAACTATAACCTTATTAATTATAGAGTTACCTTTGACTAACGGTCAATTCACAGAATTAGATGAATATAACTTAGATAATGCTAACTAAGTTTGTTAAATATAACGAAATAAATTGTACAAAATTTATTAAGACATAAGAAAAGGAGCCATCGCGCTGTGCCTTCACGCGATGGCTCCTCTCATTTACTTATAAGGAAACTCTCTGAAGGTTTCCGCCGGTCTATTCCTCGCCGGCTGCCGGTCCTTCCTTCTGTTCCTGCTCTTCTTCTATTCCTTCGCTGTCGTCTTCGCGCACCTTGGCGATGCTGACGACCTTGACGCCTTCCCCGAGATTCATGAGCCGGACACCAGAGGCGTACTTGCCCATGGTGCGGATCTGAGACGCGGCCAGCTGGATGATGATGCCGTCGGAATTGATCAGCATGAATTCATGTTCATCGGTGACAGCCTTGACGCCGACGATATTGCCGGTCTTCTCGGTGATCTTATAGCAGATCTTGCCGTAGCCGCCGCGGCTCTGTTTGGTGAACTGGATCATCTCGGTGCGCTTGCCCATGCCGTTCTCACAGACAAACAGGAGGGAATCTCCCTGCGTCTGCAGCTGCATGCCGATGACCTCGTCATCTTCACGGAGACGGATCCCGTGCACACCGGTAGAGGCGCGTCCCATGGCGCGGACCTGGGTCTCGTCAAAACGGATGCACATGCCCTTTTTGGTGACAAGGAAGATCTCGCTGTCCGCATTGGTCTGCTTGACCTCGATCAGCTCGTCGTCCTCACGGAGGTTGACCGCAATGAGTCCGTTCTTGCGGATATTGCCGAAATCACTCATGGGCGTCTTCTTGACGATGCCCTTTTTGGTGACCATGAAGAGATTCTCGTCTTCATGACCGTCCAGGATCGGGATGATCGCCGTGATCTTCTCTCCGGGCATCAGCTCCAGGAGGTTGATGATCGGAATGCCCCGGGAGGTACGGCTGGCCTCCGGGATCTTATAGGTCTTCATCTTGTAGACGCGTCCCTTGTTGGTGAAGAACATGATGGGATCATGCGTCTTGTTCATGAGAAGATCTTCGATAAAATCGTTCTCCAGGGTATTCATGCCCTTGATCCCGCGGCCGCCTCTGTTCTGGACCTTGAAATTGTCCACGGTCATCCGCTTGATATAGCCCAGAGACGACATGGTGATCACAGTGTTCACGTTGGGGATCAGGTCCTCTGTCGCGATCTCGGAGGCATCCGCCTCGATGCGTGTCAGTCTGTCCTCCCCGAACTTGTCGGAGATCTCCATGATCTCCTTGCGGATCACGCCCAGAAGGAGCTTTCTGTCGCCCAGAATGGCCTGGTATTCCGCGATCTTCTGCAGCAGCTCCTGGTGCTCGCTCTCGATCTTGTCTCTTTCCAGTCCTGTCAGCGCGCGCAGACGCATGTCCACGATCGCCTGGGCCTGGATATCGTCAAAACCGAACCTCTCGATCAGTCTGTTCTTGGCCTCCTGCACGTTGGCGCTGGAGCGGATGATCTGGACCACCTCATCGATGAAATCCAGTGCCTTCAGCAGTCCCTGCAGGATATGATCCCTCTCCTGGGCCTTGTTCAGGTCATACCGGGTCCTGCGGGTGACCACATCCTCCTGATGCTTGAGGTAGTAGCTCAGGATCTCCCGGATATTCATGACCTTGGGCTGGTTGCCCACCAGGGCCAGCATGGTCACACCGAAGGTATCCTGCAGCTGGGTGTGCTTGAAGAGCTGGTTCAGGATCACATTGGGATTGGCGTCGTGACGCAGTTCGATCACCACGCGCATTCCTTCCCTGTCGGACTCATCACGCAGGTCCGTGATGCCCTCGATCTTCTTGTTCTTGACCAGCTCCGCGATCTTCTGGATCAGGTTGGCCTTATTGACCAGATAGGGGAGCTCCGTCACCACGATGCGGTTCTTGCCGCCGTGCATGGCTTCAATGGAGGTCACCGCCCGGGTCACGATCTTGCCCCGTCCTGTCCGGTAAGCCTCATTGATGCCGGCCCTGCCCATGATCACGCCGCCGGTGGGAAAATCAGGCGCCTTGATGATAGCCAGGATCTCGTCGATATCGGTATCCCTGTCCTCTTCCACCAGGTTGTCGATGATCTTTACGACAGCATCGTTCACCTCGCGGAGATTGTGAGGAGGAATATTGGTGGCCATGCCCACCGCGATACCGGTGGTCCCGTTTACGAGCAGATTGGGAAAACGGCTCGGCAGAACAGAGGGCTCCTTCTCCGTATCGTCGAAGTTGGGGACGAACTCCACAGTATTCTTGCCGATATCGGCCAGCATCTCCATGGAGATCTTGGTGAGACGGGCTTCCGTATAACGCATGGCGGCGGCTCCGTCGCCGTCGACGCTGCCGAAGTTGCCGTGTCCGTCTACAAGCGGAGCCCGCATGGACCACGGCTGGGCCATATTGACCAGAGAGCCGTAAATGGAACTGTCACCGTGGGGATGATATTTACCCATGGTATCGCCGACGATACGCGCGCACTTTCTGTGCGGCTTGTCGGGTCCGTTGTTCAGCTCGCTCATGGCATACAGAATCCTGCGCTGCACAGGCTTCAGGCCGTCCCTTACATCGGGCAGTGCCCTGGACGCGATAACGCTCATGGCATAATCGATGTAAGAGTTCTCCATGGTTTTCCGGAGATCTACTTCCTGTATTCTGTCAAATACTGTTTCTTCCATTCTGTTTCCTTTATGTGGTATGCTTCTTCGCTTTATGAGGCTTCGCGCCTTCATCAGCACCATATCTCAGAAAGCGAAGCTTTCTGAAACTTTGTGCCTTCATCAGCACCATATCTCAGAAAGCGAAGCTTTCTGAAACTTTGCGCCTTCATCAGCACCATATCTCAGAAAGCTTCGCTTTCTGAGATTGGAGGCGAACAGAGGCGCTTCGCGCCTTGTCCGCCTCCGGTCCAGGTCGTAACGTTCATCCCGATGAGCGAGCTCATCGTTCTGCTCGTTACGATCTGGACCGTTGGTGCTGATTATATATCCAGGTTCTTTACATACTTAGCGTTGGTTTCGATGAATTCTCTTCTGGGCTCTACGCGGTCTCCCATGAGGATATTGAAGGTGAGATCCACTTCGGATTCTGTCTCTTCATTGATCATGACGCGTCTGAGGATGCGGGTCTCAGGATTCATGGTCGTCTCCCAGAGCTGCTCCTTGTCCATCTCTCCCAGTCCCTTATAGCGCTGGATGCGGTTGTTCTGGTCTCTGCCCACGTCCTCAAGGATCCTGTTGAGCTCCTCGTCGCTGTAGGCGTACCAGACCTTTCTGTTCTTCTCCAGCTTGTAAAGAGGCGGCATGGCCAGGTATACGTGGCCCTGGCGGATCAGCTCCGGCATGAATCTGTAGAGGAAGGTCAGCATCAGGGTATCGATGTGGGCGCCGTCCACGTCCGCATCCGTCATGATGATGATCTT
>DGGX01000217.1:0-262 GCA_002392385.1 Lachnospiraceae bacterium UBA3863 | reverse complement strand
ATGATCTTGTCATAGCGGAGCTTGTCGATGTTGAATTCATCGCGGATACCCGTGCCGAAGGCGGTGATCATGGCCTTGATCTCTTCGTTGGCGTAGATCTTCTCTTCTCTGGCCTTCTCCACGTTGAGGATCTTGCCGCGGAGAGGGAGGATGGCCTGTGTGGCCCGGCTTCTGGCACCCTTGGCGCTGCCGCCGGCGCTGTCGCCCTCAACGAGGAAGATCTCGCAAAGTGCCGCATCCTTCTCGGTGCAGTCAGAAAGCT
>DGGX01000142.1 GCA_002392385.1 Lachnospiraceae bacterium UBA3863 | reverse complement strand
CCGGCACCATCGCCGGCATCATCAAAGCCTCCGCGCTGCAGTATGATGTGATCAACGTCCTGGAAGCCCTGCATATGCCGGCCTTCGTGCTGGCACCTCTGGCCGGTATCCTGATGGCGGGCGCTACGGCCTCCACCACAGCCGGCGCTACCATCGCATCCCAGACCTTCGCGCCGACCCTTCTGGAACAGGGCGTTCCTGCCCTGGCCAGCGCGGCCATGATCCATGCCGGCGCCACCGTGGTCGACTCCCTGCCTCACGGCTCCTTCTTCCACGCCACCGGCGGCAGCGTGAACATGTCCATCGGCGACCGCATGAAGCTCATTCCCTTCGAGGCCTGCGTCGGCCTGACCAGCACCATCGTGAGCGTGCTGCTGTACATGATCCTCGGCTGACACCCGCGTCACACTGGGCCTGGGAGAGGCGTGATATCTCTCGCCCCGCCCAGGCCCGTTTCCTTGCATACCGGTCTCTGAGGCCTATAAAGGGGGCCGCTGCACCAAGGTGCGGCAGCCCCCTTCTTTCAGTTCTGCTTGCTTTCTGCTTCTGTATGTGCCTTCTTGCGCTGTTCCAGTCTCTTGATGATGACGGAAGTGTAGACGTAATCAAAGATGGCGGCGATGGGGATGGCCAGAAGGATGCCGGCCACGCCGAACATGCGGCTGAAGAAGACGATGGAGACCAGGATCCAGATGGCGGACACGCCCAGCTGGTCGCCGAACAGTTTAGGCTTGATGACGTAGCCGTCCAGGGTCTGCAGGATCAGGGTGAAGACGAGGAAGAGGACCGCGTCGATCGGTTTGACCAGGACCAGGATGAAGGCGCCGATGGCGCCGCCGACGATGGGACCGAAGGTGGGCGCCAGATTGGTCACACCGACAAGCACGGAGATCAGGACGGCGTAAGGCATGCTGGTGAGCATCATGAAGAGCCAGTTGGCCAGGCCCACGATGAGACCGTCCAGCAGGTCGCAGGCTATGTAGCGGACCATGATCCGGTTGCACCGGAGAGCGAAGGAGGAGACGTTCTTATAGGCGTGCTCCGAAAGGAGGGCATGCGTGAGCCGGCGGAAGCCGTTGCTGATATTCTCCTTGCCGGTCAGGAAGTAGATGGCCATGATGACGCCGATCACCAGGTTGGCCAGCGACATGCCGATATTCACGGAGGTGTGGAGGATATTGTTGATGTTTCTGGGGATGGAGGACGTGAAGGCAGCCAGCAGGTCATTGCCGACGTTGACCAGTCCGCTGATATCCAGATGGATATTCTGTGCGTAGAGGCTCAGATCCTGCAGCAGCCGGCGGGCGGTCCGCGCGTAGGTATCCGCGTTGCTGAAGAATGTGGCGACGCTGTCGACCAGCTGGGGGATCAGGGCCGCTGTCAGAATGACCAGGAAGAGAACGACCAGGATCAGGGTCAGCGTGACAGCCGCATTGTGCCGCAGCTTGGGAGACGGGACATTGCTCAGGACCTGCCGTTCGACCCAGGACACCAGGGGGTCCAGCACATAGGCGATGACGACGCCGAGAAGGACCGGCTTCAGGAAGCCGAAGATTGTCTGC
Source organism: Lachnospiraceae bacterium UBA3863 (assembly GCA_002392385.1). Taxonomy (GTDB): domain Bacteria; phylum Bacillota; class Clostridia; order Lachnospirales; family Lachnospiraceae; genus CAG-791. Next base: position 1,022 of record DGGX01000142.1, on the reverse strand, counting down.
AGGATGCCGTAGAAAAAGTGCAGGTGGGACAGGACCATATAAAAGAGGACGCCTGTGCAGACGGCAAAGGTCATGGCGAACCAGGGCTTTTCCAAAAGTTTTTTGTCGAATTTCATGATGGGGGATCATCCTTCTTAAGACAGAACGGAAACAGATCGCCGGCAGCAGCCGGTTTCACGCGTATTGTAACACAAAAGGGGGAGGACGGCTATTTACAAAGCGGGCGAATGAACCTATTCTGAAGGTGTCAGCGCAGATTTCATAAAGGTTTTACAGAATTTGAAGAAAATCTTTCTGGAAAAACCGCCGGACCGGCGTATGATACATGCTATAGAACAGTTACAGTAGACCCGGGGCACAGCGTGCCCGGAAACGGAGACAATATGAATGAGATCAAACCCCAGCGCAAGCCGCTCATGTACTACACCCTGATCGTGCTTGTCGTCATCCTGCTTCTGAACGGCCTGGTCATGCCTTACCTGCGCAGGGCGGCCGTCAAGGAGGTGGATTACAATACCTTTATGACCATGACGGAATCCTCCCAGGTCAAGGAGGTGGAGATCCGGGCGGACGAGATCCTCTTTATCGGGACGGACGACCAGATCTACGCCACGGGACCCGTCAACGATCCTGAACTGGTGAGCAGACTGCATGAGAAGAATATCCAGTTCGGCACGGATATCCAGCAGCAGATGTCGCCCCTCCTGAGCTTCCTCCTGTCCTGGATCCTGCCCATGGCCATGTTCGCCGCCGTGGGCGTCTACCTGAACCGCAAGCTCATGGACAAGGCCGGCGGCGGCGCCGGTTCCATGATGTTCGGCATGGGCAAGAGCAATGCCCGTGTCTATGTCAAGTCCACGGAGGGCATCCGCTTCTCGGATGTGGCCGGAGAAGAGGAGGCCAAGGAGAACCTGCAGGAGATCGTGGAATACCTGCATGACCCGGGCAAATACAAGGAGATCGGCGCCACCATGCCCAAGGGCATCCTTCTGGTAGGCCCTCCCGGAACCGGCAAGACCATG
>DGGX01000041.1 GCA_002392385.1 Lachnospiraceae bacterium UBA3863 | reverse complement strand
TAAAGGTGAATACACAGGCAGAAGCCAAGCAAGCAGCCCACCTGTCAAATCACCTGTGTGAGAGGGCAAGAAATAAAGGTAAATATACAGGCGCCGGCTCTCCGGCCAGAGGCAGCTCCTCTGGCATAGCAGCTTGTATACAGCGCACAGCAGCAACGAGCGGCCTGAGGGGCAATAAGACCCGGATCACAAGGCTTTGAGGAGGAGCGGATAGTTTTACACAATTTTTTAACACGGGAGAGAGGGCAAGGACGGCAGCTCCTGCCGTCCGGGAGCTCGGATGTCTGAGACGGCTGTTCTTCAGAACAGCCGGCGAGTTCCGAGGCGTGCCCTCTCTCCCGTGTTATAAAAAAATTGTTGTAAAAGTCCGCGCCTCCTTCGCCTGTGAGCCGGGTCTTATTGGCTCTTCAGGTAAGGTCCCTTCTTATTCCGCCGTCAATATCCCGGTCACGGTGTTGAAATCCTTGTCGAACCCGATGTAGACCAGGCCGTCGTCGGCGTCGTCGGGGATGGCGAAGGAGCCGTTCTCGGTGGCGACCAGCATGCGGCCGCCGCCTTCGATCTCCTGGCGGTTGATCTCGGTGTAGAGCATGTAGCGGCGGGCGGCGTCCTCGGCGCCGACCAGGTGGGCCAGATCCATGTCCATGATCTCGAGGTAGTAGTCCAGGGTCATCTTGCTCATCCAGCTGTCGGCGGGATCGGCGAAGGCGGCCTCGACGGAAGCGGGCCAGGTGTAGCGGCCGTCGATCTCCTGACGGAAGGAGTCGGAGACGCTTTCGTAGAGGGTCTGGGCCTCGGTGACGTCGGCGCGGTAGGAATTGCGCCAGTACTCGTGGATCTTGTGGAAGATGTCCTCACCGGTGTGGGTGGCCAGGTAGCGCTCGAAGAGGCAGACGGCGCCGTAGGCGCCGATGTCGTCCTGGGTGACGCCGAAGTTGTAGAGGGACTGGCCCTTGCGGTAGCTGTCGCTGAGGTAGATCAGCTGGTTGTAGTACTCCTCATCCATGATGGTGGGGTAGATCATGTCCTCCGCGTAGGCGGACATGGCCTCGTTGAGCCAGGTGCGCATCCAGGGGGTGTCCTTGTAGTTGAAGACATCGGAGGCGCAGATCTGGTGCTGGTACTCGTGGGCGAGGGTGGACAGGGTCATGGCCCGGTTGTTCTTGAGCATGTCCGAGTTGATGTTGATGATGGCCTGGTCGAGGTTGAAGCCGTTGGCGGCCGCGTAGTCGGCCGGGCACTCGTAGGAGGCGAAGATGTCCATGGGGGTGAAGAAGCCGCACAGGCCTTCCCGCAGGGGATACATGAGGATGTTCACCTTGCCGCCGTTCTCGGTGAAGCGGCCCTGGCCGAAGGCCTCGGTATCCTTGGGGTAGATGGTGGAGTCGAACTCGTTTCCCAGATCCTGGGCCTCGGCTTCGCTCACGGAGTTCTCGAAGGACCAGATATAGCAGTGCTCGCCCTCATAGACGCAGGTGAAGGTCCGGGTGACGCGGGCGTTCATTTCCTTGTTGTGGGTGAAGAAATCGGCCTGCTCGCCCACGGAGTGGGAGATGGCAAGGCCTTCCGCGCGGGCCCCGCTCCGGTCGATGCCGTTCATGTCCACGGCGCCGGTGAGCTCCGCCTGGGATATGGTGGAGGCGGTGGCGTTCTCGCCTTCCATGCCGCCGGCCCGGTTGATGCCGGTCAGGATCCGGCCGGCCAGGTCGCCGGTGGTCAGGGACGTCAGATAGGTCGTGGAGCTGTCCAGCTCATCGTAGATATTGGGATTATAGATCAGGACGTAGTCCACGCCCTCGATCACAGCCTCGCCGCCGTTTCCGGCCGTCCCCACGGACAGGGGAGAGGTCTGTTTGCCTGCCGCGTCGGCGACATCCGCCTCCGGCGTCTCACTCTCCAGCGCGTCCTCCGCGGCGGTCTCGTTTTTCTCCGCGGTCTGTCCCGCGTCGGGCGTCTGGGCCGTGGAACCGCCGCAGCCGGTCAGCAGCGCGGCTGTCATGGCGGCGGCGAGGACCAGTGCGGTCATTGCTCTCTGTTTCATAGTTACCTCCCTGTAGAAATATACTGTCAAACATTGCTGTCCGAGCACCAAAAACTCCTATACCCTACTATATCATGGCTCCCCCGCAACGGCGAGTTTTTCCTCCGGATAGGCCAGAAGTCTGCCGCCGCCGGCCGTGCGGACCTGGAGACGGAAGGAGATGGCGGGCAGGGGCACGGGCTCGTCGATGTTGAGCCGCAGGACTACGTATCTGCGGGCGCCCGCGCCGACGTCGCCGTCGCCTATGTAGGGGGTGTGCTCCCCCGGATCGAAGGCCTCGTAGGTGTAATCGGAGGCAGACAGCTCCAGATTCCGGTCGCTCTTGTTGGTGACGGCCAGGACCCATTCGCAGGAGCCGAAGGAGTCAGCATATTCCAGCTCGGTCCAGGTGGACTCGGCGCTGCGCAGGCCGACCCGCACGTACTCGTCTTCATAGAGGAGGTCGCCCTCCTCGAAGGTCTGGGCCTCGTCCGCGTGGACGGCCAGCTCCACAGGGTACCAGCTGCCGCCGGCCATGTTGACGGTGCCGGTGTCCTCCTTTTCATCCGTCAGCAGGAGGAGCTCCATATCGGAGATGAGAGAGACGCCGCTCTCCTCCAGCTTGTCCCCGTAGGCGTTGAAACGGACATACTGGGAGAGCCCCGCGGGGACCTTGCTGCTGCCCGTCTGGTAGACCTCCACGAACATGCCGTTGAGGAGGAGGCCGTTGACCATAAAGGGAACGGGCACGCGGCCGGTATTCTCCACGAGGAGGAGGCCCTGCAGGGTGCCGGAAAGGCCGGCCGCGGGAACCTCGCCGCAGCCCAGCAGGGTGACCCGCAGGTTCTCGGTCTCTGTTATGACCTGCCGGTCGGCCCGCATGGCGTAGACCTCTTCGAAGACAGGCTCGCCGCCGCAGGCGGGGAGGGGCACGTCGCAGGAGTAGCTGTGGCTGCGTTCTTCGTAGTCCAGGGAATCGTCCCAGGTGGTGAGGGTCACGGTACAGGTCAGGCGGTCCGCCGACTCGCCGGCCTGCAGGGCGGAGACGACAGCGGCCTGCAGCGGATCCCAGGAGACGGTCCGGGCTTTGCCGGGCTCGCAGCTCACGGAGGTGTCCGCGTCGACCCGGATCCGGCTGTCCAGACGCAGGTCTCCCAGCTCCGCGTAATATTCGCGCTCCCCTTCATTGATCATCCGCAGCAGGAGCCGGCGCTCCCCCGTCTCGAAGGAGGGCACCTCCAGAAGCTCCAGACGGACGCCGTTTTCTTCCAGAAGGAGGGAGAGATAGGAGGGGGCTGCGGCCGCGGCCTCTTCCTGGCCCGGTGAGGTCTCTTCCTGGGGGGGCGCCGTCTCCGCGTCCCCCGCGGGGGCGTCTGCGCAGGCCGTCAGCAGGGCAAGTGTCAGCAGCATGGCCAGGGCGACAGGCCCGGGATGCCTGCGCGTCCTGTGCGGTGTCCGGGGCCGGCCAGGGTCCCTGAGGGTAAGGTCAGTCGTGTGCATGGTCGTCTCCTCTTAAGGCTCAGGCAGTGAGAAGGGCTGTGTGGTCAGGAGAGTCTGGCCGTTTTCGTCGGTGATCACGGCGCAGTAGCGGATATCTGCGGGCTCCTGCATCTTTCTTTCATGGTCGGAGAGGATCTTCAGGGTGACAGAGTCAGGTCCGGCCGTCGTGGTGAAATAATAATTGAGCCAGTCATCCTCGGCGCCTTCCCGGCAGAGGGTGATCCGCAGGCTGGTGCCGGTGGTGTTCTCGATCCAGAGGGGCCAGACCGGTGACTGGTCATCCTCCCAGGCAGAGGGCTTCTCGGCGGTGATCCGTATACCGCCCTCCTCGCACAGGAGGGTCCCTGCGGGCAGGAGGGTGTCCTGGTCACCCTTGTCCGAGAGGACCAGGGGATACCAGTTGTAGTGGCCGTCCTGGGCGATCAGGACGGAGACGGAAGAGAGCGAGGTGATCCGCCGGGCCCGGTCATCGGTCGAGAACTCCTTGTCCGTCGCCTTATAAGAGGAAGAGGGGATGGAGGCGACGGTGTAGAGGACATCCTCCGGCTGCAGGGTGCAGGCGCTGTCCATGGAGTAGTAGAGGCCGTTCAGCTTCAGGCCCCCCAGACGGAAGTCGGCGGGGCTGCCGGAGGTATTGGTCACACGCAGGTCCAGGGTCAGCACCGGGGTGTAGGCAGAAGGATCGTCCGCGCCCATCCCCAGGAGCTCGACCTTGAGAGGAAGGGCGGGATCCGTCTCTGCAGAGGCCTTGTCCGGCACCAGCTCCTGGGGACCGGCCGCGGCTCCGTCCACGGGCATGGCGAGGGCGGCGGGCTGCAGGTCCCCGGCAAAACGGACGGTGTAGGGCCGCTTGTAGATCATATAGCCGCCGGTCTTGTAGTTGGAGACCGTCAGATTGATATCCAGCTGCTTCGGGCAGGCTGTGCCCCGGCGGGCCAGGAGCTCCGACAGACCGCCGAAGTCCCTGTAGGCTGTCCGGCCCGGCTCTGCCGTGAGCCACAGACCGGAATTGCCGGAGACGTATTCTTCATCCAGGACCGGATCCTCGTTGGTGATGAGGACGGGGTAATCGTTGTCGTTGCGGACCTCCAGGCCCAGGATCGTCTGTCCGGAGCTGTGCTTCTGATCCATGGTCAGGCTGATGCGCACGCCCTGTTCCTCGGCCAGGACCACCGACCGGCCGCTCTCCCAGCTGATCTCTTCCGAGGGAACGGCGGCCTCCTCCTCAGGAGCCGGATCCAGGGTGATGGGGAGGAGCTCCGAGGAGAACTGGTTGCCCTGTACGTCGGCCACCTCGAACATGATGTAGTATTCGTAGCCGTCGTCGTAGATGGGCTCATAGGTGAAGTTCAGGCCGTTGACGACATTGTATTCCGTCCAGGTGATCCAGTCGCCTTCCGGCCAGTCCCAGAAGGGCAGGACATGACCGTCGTCGCCGCGCACCAGATAGCGGCTCTTGAGGTTGTAGAAGGTGAAGAGCTTCCAGTCCTCGGGAAGGACCGGTTTTCTCTTGCCGGCGACGATATCCTCGCCTTCCTCCCGCTCATAAATGCCCTTGACCGTCACAGAGCCGTCTGCGGCATTGACCGCCAGCTGGATATCGACAGGCATATTCTCATAGTTGAGCAGACTGTCCCCGCCGTCCTCCTTGTCTCTCTGCACGCCGGCCCCCAGGATCGTGTAGTCGGTCATGTCGCCCACCGTCTCCCAGGCGCGCACGATGGGGATGTTTTTGTCCCCGTAATCGTCGCCCACGTAGATGATCCGGCCGTCAAAAACCGCGGAGAGGGTACCGTTCTTCTCCTCCACGGCGTTGGAGACGTAGACGATGGAGTAGAGGCCCTCCCCCGTCCGCCGGAGGATGTAGTAACGGCCCTGGGCGTACTGGGCCAGCTGCTGCTCGGTCAGCTCCATGGAATAGGTGGCAGCCCCGTTTTCCTTGGGGCGCAGCTCGCCCTCGAAGAGGTCCTTGAGATCCGTGCCCAGCCAGACCTGGTCATAGCGCTGCAGGAAGGCGGCGTATTCCGAGAGGCATCCCAGCTCCCCGTACTCCTCCTTCCAGAGATTCTGGTAGTATTTTTTGTTGTAGTAGGGGTAGAAGAGACTCAGTCCGCAGCTCTCGGAGATGTTGGAATCCCTATAGACGACGGCCTCCTGCAGGGCCTGCCTGGCGGCGGCGGTCTCGTCGGGGTACTTCTCCTCCATGCCGGTCAGGAGGCTCTCCAGGTCCACGAGGTCATATTCCGAGCCGGACCCCGCGCGGGCAAAACCGTGCGACCGCACGCGGGCAGTGGCGAGCTTGTTGAAGTCTCCGCTCACGTCCTCCGCCGCCACGGCAAAAAGGTCGTTGAGGGAGGATTCCAGCGCGTCGGCCCGGGTGAGGTCCAGGACCGCCAGGGTCAGATCGCTCTGGAAGAGGGGGTGTTCTTCGAAGAATTCACTGCAGCCCTTCATGTAGACGTCCACGATCTCTCTGGCCAGGGCCCGGGGAGAGACCCGGCAGACATCCTTCAGGAAGCTGTAGCGCCATCCCATGGAGGGCTCCAGCTCCTGGGAGGCGACCAGGAGATCCGCGTAGTCCGACCAGACGCACATGAGCTCGGCCGAGGACATGAGGCAGGCGTCAAAACCGACCATGGCCAGCCGTCTGTCCTTCCCGAAGGGGGAGGCGTCCATGGCGGTCTTCATCTCGGGAAGGGTCAGCGCGTCCCCGTTATACTGCCGGTCGCTGCCGTAGCCCATCACCGGGCCGTTTCCGTGGTCCCAGAGGATCAGATAATAATTCTCGGCGGGGACCTCCTCGCAGGCATAGTTGAGGAAGCGGGTCAGGCTCTCCGGCTCGCCCATGGAGAGGGGATCGTAGCGCTGTACCTCGCGGAAACCCTCCTCCGTGAGACGGTATATGATATTGGCGTCGTTGGGGATCACCGGGTCCTCGCTGTGCCAGACAGGGGAGCCGCCGGTGTAGACAAGAAGATGTGTGCGGGACAGATCGATGCCGCTCTGCAGCATTTCCTGCAGATCCTGCGTGGCGGCTTCAGAGCCCGCCTCCAGATCAGACCCGGTCAGATAGACCATCACCGTGGCGCTGTCCGGCGCCTGCCCGGCGTCCACGAAGGGGAAGGGCTCCTTCTCTGTGCCGGTGCCGGGACCTTCCGCGCCGTCCGCGGGGGCGGCATCCTGACCGGCACTGTCCCCGCCGGGCGCGCCAGAGGGATCCGCGGAGGCTTGTCCGGCCGCGTCGCTGCCGTCGCCGCCGGCACTGCCGGCCGGCCCGCCGCATCCGGCCGTCGCGAAGAGCACGGCGCAGAGCAGGAGAATGAGCAGAAGAGAATGAAAATGCCTGTACAGACTGATAACGGATGTTTTCATGGCCGATCCCCGGGCAGCCGCTGCGCCGCAAGGCGCACAGGCCGTTCTTTTTGGCAAGTGGGTCTGCTATACTGTATAAAAATATGATACACTTTTTTCTCGGGAAAGAACAGAACAGGTACAGATCAGAAAAGAGGAACGCCCCTGCGGGGGACGGGAAAGGAGCAACAGAATGAGCAAGAAGATTCTGCAGCTGGTCAGTGAGGATTTCGAAGACCTGGAGCTCTGGTATCCGGTGTATCGCTGCCGGGAGGAGGGCTGGCAGGTGGATCTGGCCGCGGACAAGCCGGGTCTCTACCACGGCAAGTACGGGGTGCCCTGCGAGGTGAGCCTCTCCTTCAGGGACATCGACCCCGATGACTATGACGGACTGCTGGTGCCCGGCGGCTGGGCACCCGACAAGCTGCGCCGCTATCCCGAGGTCCTGGAGATCGTGCGCAGGATGAATGCCGACGGCAAGGCCATCGGCGAGATCTGCCACGCCGGCTGGGTCCTGATCTCCGCGGATATCCTCCGCGGACGCAAGGTGACCAGCACCCCCGGCATCAAGGACGACATGCGCAACGCCGGCGCCGAGTGGCTGGACCAGGAGACTGTCGTGGACGGCAACATCGTCTCCGGACGCCGCCCCCCGGATCTGCCCGCCTACGCCAGGGCCTTTATCGACGTCTGCAATCGCGCATGATCACACAGACCGCGCAGAGAATCGTCCCATGCGCGGTCTCCACACGTTGTCCGAGGGAGAGACGGCAGCAATGAACACACAGAACAGAAAAAACATCCTTCTCACCGTCGCCGCAGCGACCGCCATCATATGCATGGTCGTGCTGCTTTTCTTCAGGACGAGTGTCTACACCGGGATCCTGGGACGGATCGTCGGTATCTTCCAGCCCTTTATCTACGGTGCCGTGATCGCGTATCTGCTGCGGCCGGTCTGCGAGAAACTGGAGCAGAAGCTGCACATGAAACGGGGCCTTTCCATCCTCCTGTCTGTGGTCGGCATGTTCGTCCTGATCACGCTCCTGCTCGTGGCGGTGATCCCCGAACTGATCGCCAGCATCACGGAACTGATCAGCGGCCTTCCGGCCGCCGCCGCCCAGATGGAGAGCTGGCTCTCGGCCCTGCTCGAGGAGCAGTCGGAGCTCCTGGAGATGGCCGAAAGCACCCTCAACGTGACCACCCAGAGCCTGGGCGAGTTCCTGCAGACCCATGTGCTGCCCCAGCTCCGGAACATCATGAACAACATGAGCACCGGCTTCTCCGGCGTCCTGAACGTCGTCAAGAATTTCGTGCTCGGGACCATCATCGCCATCTATCTGCTGGGCAGCTGGGAGAAATTCGGGCTCCAGCTGAAGATGCTGGTCTATGCTGTTTTCCCCCATAAGGTGGCTGACTGGATCGGGAAGGAAGCGCGGTTCACGGATGAGAAGTTCAGCGGTTTTATCTTCGGCAAGCTGGTGGACTCCCTGATCATCGGCATCCTCTGCTTCATTTTCATGCTGATCGCCCGCATGCCCTACGCCATGCTCATCAGCATCATCGTCGGCGTGACCAATATCATCCCCTTCTTCGGCCCCTACCTGGGCGCGATCCCCTCGGCCATCCTGATCCTCACGGTGTCGCCGGTCAGGTGCGTCGTCTTCGTCGTGTTCATCATCATCCTCCAGCAGCTCGACGGCAACGTGATCGGTCCCAAGATCCTGGGAGACAAGCTGGGCCTCTCCGCCTTCTGGATCCTCTTCTCGATCCTGGTGTTCGGCTCCCTGTGGGGCGTCCTGGGCATGCTGATCGGCGCGCCGGTCTTCGCGGTCCTCTATGACATCGTCCGCAGCTTCGTGCTGGACAGTCTCGCACAGAAGAAAGAGCTGAAGATCCTCCAGGAGTATGAAGCGGACCACGCAGAGGTCGGTTCTCCGAGCGAATCGAAAGGAAAGTAAACATGTACAGAGAATGGATCACACAATACAGTCAGTACCTGAACAGAGATATGAATATCCTCGCCTACGGGCACGCCGGGCTCCCCTTTCTGGCCTTTCCGACCCAGGACTCGCCCTGCACGAACTATGAGGAGTTCGGCATGATCGACTGTCTGAAAGAGTTTCTGGAGAACGGGCAGATCCGGCTCTTCGTGGTGGACAGCGTGGACAAGGAGAGCTGGTCCGAGGGTGATCCCGACAAGGGGCGCCGCGCGTGGAAGCAGGAGATGTATTTTCACTACATCACGGAGGAGCTGGTGCCCCTGATCCTGGAGAGGACCGGCGGGGAGCTTCCGATGACGACCGGTCTGTCCATGGGCGCCAATCACGCCCTGCTGGTGCTGCTGCGCCGTCCCGACCTGTTCGCGGGGTGCCTGGCCCTGTCCGGGGTCTATGACAGCGACGTCTTCTTCGGCGGCTGGATGGACGGGACCCTGTATATGAACTCGCCGGAGCGTTTTCTCCCGAATATGCCGGCGGACCACCCCTACGTCGCGCTCTACGATCAGAAGCGGATCATCCTCTGCGTCGGCCAGGGCGCCTGGGAGGAGGACGGCGTGCGGTCCCTCAAGTATCTGCAGAGCGTTTTCGCGGAAAAAGGGATCCACGCCTGGTGCGATTTCTGGGGCTATGACGTCAACCACGACTGGCCCTGGTGGTTCAAACAGATGCACTATTTCCTGCCTATCCTGCTGGAGGAGAGAAAAGAGAGGAGCGGACAATGAATTTCATTTTTATTTCTCCTAATTTTCCCCATACCTACTGGAACTTCTGCGACCGCCTGAAGAGGAACGGCGTGAATGTCCTGGGCATCGGGGACGCCCCCTATGACGGCCTGGAGAACGGCCTGAAGGGCGCGCTCACGGAGTACTACAAGGTGGATTCCCTGGAGGACTACGACCAGGTCTTCCGGGCTGTGGCCTTCTTCTCCTTCAAGTACGGGAAGATCGACTGGATTGAGTCCCTGAACGAGTACTGGCTGGAGCAGGACGCGCGGCTGCGGACGGACTTCAACGTGACGACCGGCATCCAGAGCGACCGGATCGGCTTCATCAAGAACAAGTCCCTGATGAAGCAGTTCTACATCGAAGGCGGGATCCCCACGGCCCGCCAGAGCAAGGTGACGACCATCGAGGCGGCCCGGGAATTCCTGAAGACCGTGGACTATCCCGTGATCGTCAAGCCGGACGTGGGCGTCGGCGCGGCGGACACCTGGAAGCTGAAGAACGACGCGGATCTGGAGCGCTTCTACGCAGACCTTCCCGCGGTCCCCTACGTCATGGAGGAGTTCATCGACGGCGACCTGATCTCCTACGAGGCGATCCTGGACCGGGACTGCGAGCCCCTCTTCGAGAATATGACCGTCTGGCCGGTGCCCGTCATGGACATCGTCAACGACGACCTGAACCTGAAATACTATGTGGCCCCCGACGTGCCGGAAGAGCTCCGGGAGGCCGG
>DGGX01000047.1 GCA_002392385.1 Lachnospiraceae bacterium UBA3863 | reverse complement strand
GGCAAGAACAGCTGGCTCACCGGCACCGCGGCATGGACTTTTGTCAATATCTCCCAGTACATTCTGGGCCTGCGCCCGGCCTTCGACGGCCTGGTCATAGATCCCTGCCTGCCCGGCGATTTCGGGAGCTTCCGGCTCACCAGGCGCTTCCGGGAGGGCACCTACGACATCGAGGTCACCAATCCGGACCAGGTGGAGAAGGGCGTCGCCCACCTGATCGTGGACGGACAGGACCTGGGGGCGGTCACGAAGATCCCTTATGTAAAGGGAAAGGCCCACACTGACGTGCAAGTCATCATGGGCCGCTCCTGATCTGTATAAGATCTGATATCTCAGATTATAGTGTTAAATCGCGTGGAAGAATCCGATCGCGATGGCGCCGGGGCCGGAATAGGTCCCCACGGTCGCCCCGATCTGCGTGGTATGAAGCCGGTCCTCCAGCCCTTCAAAGAGCGAGGCCTCTTCCTTCATGAAGGCGCGCATGTTCTCATCCGATCGTCCCGCATAAGCCATACACACCGGGAGGCGTCTGTCGATGCCTCCCGTCTTTTCTATCAGCTTGGAGAAGAGGCTCCAGGCGCGGGCTGTTCCCCTGGCCTTGCCGATCAGCTCCACCTTGCCCTCCCGGCCGGCGGTGATGATGGGCTTGATGTTCAGAAGGCCTCCCGCCATGGCGACGGCCCGGGAGACACGGCCTCCCTTGGCGGCATATTCCAGGGTCTCCGTCAGGGCGATGACATGGAGACGCTTTTTATTGTTCTCCAGCCGGCGGACGATCTCCTCCCGGTCCCTGCCCATGCGGACCAGGCCCTGGGCATAGCGGACCAGGACATACTGGGAGGCGCATACATTGAGGCTGTCCACCACCGACACCCTGCCGTCGAACTCTCCCGCCGCGATCATGGCGCTCTGATAACAGCCGGACAGGCCGGATGAGCAGGTGATACAGACCACCTCGTCCCCTGCCTCCATAGCCTCCCGGAAGGCCTCTTCGAAATCAAAGGGCGGCACCTGGCTGGTCTGGGGGATCTCCCCCTTCTCTTCCATCCGCGCATACATGGCGTCCGCCGTCAGTTCCACGTCGTCCCGGTACTCCTCCTCGCCGAACCTGACCGTCAGGGGCAGGACACGCACGCCCCAGCGGCGGGCCGTCTTCTGCCGGATATCGCTGCCGGAGTCCGTAATGATCCTGATCGCCATTCTTCTGATCCTCTTTCCTTTCCTGGTACCCGCATTTTCCCTTGTCATGGAGAATGCAGTATAAAAACAGCCGTGCTATGTAGTTTATAAGACTACATGACACGGCTATTCTATACTAGATCCCTGTGAGAAGCAAGGGTCAGATGAATAATCACACGGTGTCGATAAAGGTCCTCTCCACCCGGTTGAAGATCTTCACGCCGCCCCAGACAGCTAAAAGGGTGAAGACCAGGGTGGAGGCCAGGGAGGCCGGCTCCAAGTAACCTGTCCCCAGAAGGGCCATGCGGAAGAGCTCCATGAGGGCCGTCATGGGGTTGAGGAGGAGGATCTTCCTGATCAGCCCGCCGGAGAACTGGGATACCGGATAGATCACAGGGGTTATATACATCCAGAGATGGAGGCCGAAGCTGACCAGATACCGGAGGTCCCGGTATTTGGTGGTGATGCTGGAGATCAGGATCCCCAGACCCAGGCCCAGGAGGCCCGTGAGAAGGAGGACAGGGATCAGGAGGGGGAACAGCCTCCAGTCAGGATGCACCTCTCCTCTCACCACGTGCCAGATCAGAATGACACTGACCATGGCCATCTGGATCAGGAACTGGATGAATGCCGACAGCATGGTGGAGATGGGGATCGTCAGCCTGGGAAAATAGACCTTGCCGAATACATTGGCGTTGGTGATGAAGGTGGAGGAGTTCTTGCTCAGGCAGTCCGCGAAGAAGGTCCACAGGGTATGGCTGCAGAAATAAAAGAGGAACTTGGGCACCCCGGCCGTGCTGAGACCGGCCATCTCTCCGAAGACCGCCGTATAGATCCCGCTGGTGAGGAGGGGATTGAGGAGGATCCAGATAGGGCCCAGTATAGTCTGCTTGTAGATCAGCTTGAAGGATCTTTCTGTCAGGAGGCGGATCAGGTCCCGGTACTCCCAGACCTCCCGCAGGTTCCTGGTCATGGGGCTCTCTTCCGCCGTGATATGGATATGATAACCTTTGTTTTCGTTCATTCTTTAATGCACTCCGGGAGAGATCTCTGAATCAGCGACCCTCAGTCGTTCTTTCCGATCTTACGGGCCAGTCCGGTCCAGTAGCCGGGATCAAATACAGACGTCTCCTGCTCCGCGCAATCCTCCAGGGTCCTGCGGGCCGCGGAGGCAGAGCCGGTATAATAATAACTATAGTTTTCTTTGTTAGCGCCGGCAGTGCAGCGCCGCAGACACATCCGCGGATTGGAGTTGCTGGTGAATCCGAACAGCTTATTGCCCATGGCTGTGCAGTTCTCGGCCTCGTGATCCACCGCCAGACCGCTCCCGCCCAGCTTGAAGCCGTTCCCGTTGCCCGCTGTTTCCCGGATGGTGCCGTCTTCCGTCAGGACATAGCCGTTGAGACAGCTCACGCAGTCTGTCAGTTTCACAGCCCCTGTCCGTCTGTTCTTGGCAAAAAGGTCAAATCCGTCGTCCGAATTCAGCCAGGACCGGCAGCGGATGAAGGCATTGCCCTCGCCGGCCGCCACCTTACAGGCAAAGCCGTCCGCGTTATGCTCCGAGGGATCCATGTTGCAGAAGGCATCGCAGTCCTCGATCCGGTTGTCGCATGGCCATGCCTCTCTGGGCGCGGCCATGTCCGGGTGGCGGATCAGGATCCCCGTCTCCAGATTGTGGTGGGATACGCACCGGCGGACCACATTATGGCTGCCCTCGATCCGGATGCCCAGGCCGCGTATGACCGCAAGTCCCTCCACGATCCAATGATCTCCGCACAGACGCAGACCGGCCTGTCTCCCTCCGAAATCCAGGACCGCCGCCCCCTTATCACAGCAGAGGGTCCGCGGCTGCCCAGGGACACCGGTCCCGCCCAGCACAAGGTCACTGTCGAGGACATAGACGCCGGGCAGGCAGCGGATCCTCTGTCCGTCTGTAGAGACAGCCGCGGCCGTCCGCAGGTCCAGCGGCGCCTCTTCGCTGCCGTCTCCCGTGCAGTCCCCGGAAGGAGAGACGATCAGATCCTCTTTCCTGTCTCTGTCCGGCCGCCTGCGCAGAAGGCAGAGCTCCACAGAGTCCTTGTCCACAAGGAGGCTGCTGCCGGCCGCCGCCAGGAAGCCGATATAGTTCTTCTTAGTATCCCGCTGAGAGAAGGCCGTTTCCGGCATGGCGATAAGGGCCCGCCCCTCCCAGTTCTGGAAGTCTCCCTTGCCCGGCGTCCGCTCCCGGTCTCCTGTATCCTCATAGAGAAGGTGCCTGCCCTCCTCATCGGTCATGTCCGCCAGGATGGCCGCCCCGCGCCGCTCGATGGAGAGGGTGAAGGTGCGCGGGCTCTCCGGCCCGATCCTATAGGCCTCAGGGTGCCTCTCCCTGCCGTAGAGGAAGAAGTTCCGCACGTCTTCGATACTGTCCGCCGTGATGCCGGTCCGTCCGAAGACATTGTAGGTGCCGTAATAACCGCCCACAGCCGCCATATTGGAATAGGGGTAACCGGTCTCCCCGTCTTTCTCCATAGTATCGCGCAGGAAGAGCCCGAAAGCCTCCTGAAATGTCGGATTCGCGGCAGGCAGATAGGTCTCCGCCGTCACCCGGGCCCGGAAGGAGAAATCATAGTCTGCCGGCACCTCCGTATAGAGACAGACGATCTGGTCGTAACCGCAGTCTGTCACCTTGCCGGTGCGCGCGCTGATCCGGAAGCTTCCCTCTGTATCCTCCGGAGCATGCGCCCTGGCAGATACCGTCAGCGCCTTCAGGGGATGATGTCTTCTGCCGTCCGTGCTGACCGGGCGCAGATATTCATGATGCCATTTCAGGTCTTTATAGGCATACCGCCCGGTTCTGTCAAATATTCGGATCCTCAAAGAAAACCGCCTCCCATTTCCTGACAATTCTCTCCGGCGTGAAGGCCTCCGCGTCTGCAGCCGCGCGCTCCTCCAGCCGCTGCCGCAGCAGCGGTTCATCCGCCAGCCGGCACATGGCCTCCGTAAGACCCTTTTCATCTCCCCGGCGCACCAAGAGGCCGTTCTCCCCGTCCCGGATCACATCCGTGGAACCCTCGCAGTCGGTGGAAATACAGGCTATGCCCATGGTCATGCACTCCAGAAGAGCATTGGACAGTCCTTCATAATCACTGGCAAGAACGAAGATCTCCGCGTCCCGGATCAGAGTGTGAACGTCGGACCTGTTGCCCTCCAGAAAGACGCTCTCTCCCAGTCCCCTCTCTTCGATCATGGCCTGCAGTTCCCCGCGAAGCTGCCCCTCCCCGTAGATAGAGAGTGTATAATCCGGATGCGTCCGGTGAAAAGCCTCAAAGCTCCGGATCAGCATGGCCTGGTTCTTCTGGGCGGTCAGCCGCCCCAGAGTCACGATCCGGTGAGACCGCTCCGGCAGGGCCCGGCAGGCCACGGAGACCGGATTGCCGATAATGGAGGAATGACGCCTGGTCAGGGGTCCGTACAGGCTCTGGATCTCCCGGGACTGGAAGACCACGTGGTCCGCCAGGGCGTAGAGGATACGGGTCACCCAGAATCTGTCCGCCTGATATTTGGTCGGATTGGCCCGTTCGGTGGTGATGATCCTGTCGCCGCATCTTGAGAAAACATTGACCGCGCAGGGGGCCAGAAGAAAAGACACCGAAACACCGATATTCCGTTCCTTCTTGACCTTCCGAATGAAAAGGATCTTGTCCAGGCGCCCCGCCGTCCTGCGCAGAACAGAAGGGATCCACTCCCTGTTCTCCGCCTTCGGGATCCTGATCACCTCGCACCGGGGATCGATGGGATAGCGTCCCTCTCTCTCCGTGAAATAGGCAATGGTCACGGGACAGGTCTCTGCCATGGCCGAGGCCAGCAGGCAGCAGACCTTTTCCGCTCCCCCGCCGTAAAGGGAGGTGACGATGAAAAGCATGTTCCTGCTTCTGACCTTACGCATCGTCACCCTCCTCCGCAGCATCGATCCGCACAGGCGACAGCCGGACATTGCCCCAGTTTCTGACCGTCCAGGGCTGTCCGAAATACATTTCATTCTCGTTGATCCTGAAAGCCAGGACCTTGCTCACGAAATCATGCCGGATCTGTATATTCTTTTCAAATTCGCAGACGACGATGTCGCATATATAGGCGCCGGCAGCCAGCGGCTCTGTTGAAAAGGCACACTGCAGCCGGTTATAGCCCTCGCGGACCCTGCAGGGCTCCGAGAAGGTCATGCCGACGATAGTCCCCTGGCTGTTGCAGACGAGCAGGCGGAGCCGCACATTGTCCCTGTTCTCCCTGCAGCGCAGGCCGATCCGGAAGCACAGGTCCTCGCCGATCCGTACCTCGTTGTTATCCGCGCCTGCCTCCTCCACACGGCAGATGCCCGTCAGGTTCCTGTCTCTGCGGATATAGTCGCGCAGGTCCCGCTGCAGGCCCCGCTCCCGCTCCAGGTATTCGCTGTAATAGCGGATAGCCTCTTCTGTATCGCCGTCGTAAATGATCCGTCCCTGGTCCAGCACGATGCAGCGGTCGCAGAGCTGTCTGACCGTGTTCATATTGTGGCTCACGTAGAGGACCGTCCGGTTCTCCTCGTGGGCCGCGTGCAGCATGCGGTCGATGCACTTTTTCTGAAATGCCATGTCTCCGACCGCCAGCACCTCGTCCATGATGACGATCTCGCTCTTGAGATGGGCTGCGACGGAGAATCCCAGCTTGACATACATGCCGCTGGAATATCGCTTGACCGGTGTATCGATGAAGTCCCGCACCTCGGAGAAGTCGATGATCTCCTCCAGGACCTCCCTGATCTCCCGGGTGTTCATGCCCAGGATCGCCCCGTTGAGATAGATATTCTCGAGACCGGTCATCTCGCCGTGGAAGCCTGTGCCCACCTCCAGCATGGAGGTCACCCGGCCGTAGAGATCCAGGCTCCCCCGCGTGGGGGCCGTCACCCGGGAGATCAGCTTGAGCAGGGTGCTCTTGCCTGCCCCGTTGCCGCCGATGATGCCCAGACATTCCCCTTCATAGACCGTCAGATCGATCCCGCGCAGGGCCAGGAGACGATCACCCTCCACCCTGGCTGCCTGGCCGATCCGGCTGTTGGGATCTTCCCTGCCCTGCCGGCGTGCCCACCAGGACTGGAGGTCGCGATGGAGCGTGCCGCTTCCGATCTGTCCCAGCCTGTATTCCTTCTCCACACCGGAGAGCCGGATCATTACTTTACGCTCTGTTCTGTCCACCTGCCGGAATCTCCTTCTCCGTTCTCTATAAGCTCTATCCACTGTTCTATCACGGCTTCCCTGTCATAGCGCCGTGACGACTCTCTGGCCGCTCTGCCCAGCTGTTCCCTGAAGGCAGGCTCCTCTGCCAGCCGGCACATGGCCTGTCGCAGGGCTTCCTCCTGCCCCACCGGGACCAGGAGGCCGTTGACCCCGTCCTCTATGACGTCCACGGAGCCACTGCAGGCCGTCGAGATACAGGGCATGCCCATCATCATGCACTCCAGGAGGGCATTGGACAGCCCTTCGTAATCGCTGGACAGGACGAACATCTCCGCGTCCGCCACCGCCTCATGGATCCGGTCGGTCTGTCCGCAGAAGGCGACCGCCTCCCCCAGGCCCAGAGAGACTGCCAGCTCCTCCAGCTGGTCCCGCAGTTCACCCTCTCCGTAAAAAGCAAGGGTATAGTCGGGATGTGCCCTGTGAAAGGCGGCAAAGGCCCGGATCAGCATAGCCTGGTTCTTCTGGGCCGTGAGGCGTCCGATGTTGATGATCCTGTGGGCGGTCTGTTCACTGCGTGTGCAGGTGACGCTGACCGGGTTGGGAAGGATCCGGCTGTGCTGCCTGACCTTGTCGCTGAACTGGTCCCTGACGGCAGCGGACTGAAAGACCACCAGGTCCGCTGTCTCATAGTAGTTCCCGATCTCCTCCATGTGCTCCGGTTCCCTTCGGGAAGGATCGTTTCTCTCACAGCAGATGGTCAGCCCTGTTCCTGCCGTAAGGGCATTGTAGCGGTTCATGCCGAACATCAGGGAGATCACCGCCTTCGGGCGGACCTTCTTACGAAGACGCTTAAAAAAAGCGGTCCGCCTCTTCACTCTGTTCCATCCTATGCAGGGAGGGACCTGTACTGTCCTGACCTCCTCCCCCAAAGGATACATGCGGCCTTTATCCTGCATGTAAAGTAAGAGGACATGGTATTTGCGCGTAAGGCCGGAGGCGACCGCACAGGCCACTCTCTCAGCCCCGCCCCCGTAAAGGGAATGGACCATGACCAGAACCCTTTCCTTCTCCGTATGTTCTGTCACATACTTATGAAGGAGCCGGTGACTCCGAATAGTGCAGTATACCAGTCTGGCTGCTTTTTTAATAAAACGGATCATAGATATTGGCTGTCCCCATACTATGGGGGTATAAAACGTTTATTTCTGTTCGGCCTTTTGTAGACCTGCCTTTTTTTATATCATTTTTTATATCATAAGGTATAACGGCATGCAAACCGGAAGCAGGGTTTAAGTTAATCTTAAGGTTTCTGTCTTATCCTGCAGACATAAACCTAACAGAAAGGCAGGTCAGGATATGAAAAAAAGAAATCTTATCATTGGAATTGCGACGCTCTGTGTTTTTGCCCTCTCCGCCCGGGTGTCCGGGAACACCTCCGAGCTCTTCACGGAAAGGGATCTGCAGCAGACCGCCGATCTCACCAAGGCCGTCACCTATACGCTGGAGAACGGGAAGGACATAGAGATCACCGGTGACGGGGTCTACGTACTGACCGGCACGGCGCAGAATGCCTCGGTCATCGTCGACGCCGACAGTGAGGACAAGGTCCAGCTGGTCCTGGACGGGGCGGAGATCACCAACGAGGATACGCCCTGCATCTATGTGAAAAGCGCCGACAAGGTCTTCGTCACACTGACGGAGGCCGAGAGCTCCCTGACGGTGACAGGCACCTTCACCGCTGACGGCACCACCAACACAGACGCCGTCATCTTCTCCCGCGACGACCTGGTCCTGAACGGAACGGGCACCCTCAACATCACCTCCACCGGCAACGGTGTCAGCAGCAAGGATGATCTCAAGATCACCGGCGGCACCTACAATATCCGCAGCACGGCCGATGCCCTGGAGGCCAACGACGCCATCCTGACCGCGGGCGGGACCATCAATATCGCCACCTATAAGGACGGTCTGCACGCCGAGAATGATGAGGACGACACTCTGGGCAACATCTACATCTGCGGCGGTCAGCTCAATATTGCCGCCTCCGACGACGCCATACACGCCACCGCTCTCCTGCAGGTCGACGACGGCCAGATCCACGTACAGGCCGCGGAGGGCCTGGAGGCCACCTGGGTCCGGATCAACGGCGGCCAGCTCCTGCTGGAGGCCTCCGACGACGGCATCAACGCCGCCCACAAGAGCTCTGCCATGACACCCACAGCAGAATTCAACGGCGGCTATGTCACCATCGTCATGGGAAGCGGTGACACAGACGCCGTCGACTCCAACGGTGATCTGATCATTACAGGCGGAACACTGGACATCACAGCCCGGAGTCCCTTCGATTATGACGGCACCTGCCGGCGGACAGGCGGCACCCTCATCGTCAACGGCCAGGAGACCGATACGGTCCAGAGCCAGATGATGGGCGGTCAGGGCGGCAGGATGGGCGGCCGTCAGGGAGGCCGCCAGGGAAACGGCGGCTGGTAAAGGAGCCTCTTACAGGCTCTCGATAAAGCGCGCGAAGGCGGCCTGTCCCGCCTCGTCTCTCTTAAAGACGCCGGCATCCTCCAGGACCCTGCGGAAGACATCGCCGATCTCCTCTTCGATGATCCTCTCCAGTCCTTCCTCTGTGAGGCTGCTGTCCCCCGGGGTCAGCTGCCGGCGTGCCATAAAGGCTTCCGCCCAGTCCGCGTGCTGCGCCAGCAGCGAGTCGGACCGCAGATCCCGGCCCTCCAGGAGCGCAGTCTTCAGGAGGGCCATTTCTCCCTTCAGACGGGCGGGCAGGACAGCCAGACCCATGACCTCGATGAGGC
>DGGX01000233.1 GCA_002392385.1 Lachnospiraceae bacterium UBA3863 | reverse complement strand
CGGAGATCTATGACTATTTCCGTCTGCTCTATGCCCGGATCGGGACCCCCCACTGTCCTAACTGCGGCCGGGAGATCTCCCGGCAGACCGTGGACCAGATGGTGGACAGGATCCTGGAACTGCCGGAGCGGACCCGGATCCAGATCCTGGCGCCCGTGGTGCGCGGCCGCAAGGGCGAGCACGCCAAGGTCATCGACAGGGCCAGAAGGGCCGGCTATGTGAGGATCCGGATCGACGGCAGCCTCTACGACGTGGGGGAGGAGATCAGCCTCAACAAGAACAACAAGCATAACATCGAGATCGTGGTGGACCGCCTGGTGGTGCGGGACGGGATCCGCAGAAGACTCACGGATTCCGTGGAGAGCGCCCTTGAGCTGGCGGACGGCCTGCTCCAGGTGGACGTGCAGAGGACGAGACCGGAGGGAGACGCCGGAGCGGAGGGCGCCGGGGCGGAAGCACCCCAGAACGAGCTGCTCCAGTTCTCCCAGAATTTTGCCTGTCCGGACTGCGGGATCAGTGTGCCGGAGATCGAGCCCAGGAGCTTCTCCTTCAACAACCCCTTCGGTGCCTGCCCGGTCTGCGCCGGCCTGGGCTACCGGATGGAATTCGACCCCCGGCTGATCATCCCGGACGAGCGGCTGAGCATCAACAAGGGAGCGATCGCCGTGCTGGGCTGGCAGTCCTGCATGCAGAAGGGGAGCTTCACCAATGCCCTCCTGACGGCCATGGCGGCCCGGTGGAACTTCAGCCTGGACACCCCCTGGAGAGAGCTGCCGGAGGAAGTGCGCAGGATCCTTATCTACGGCACGGAGGAAGAGGTGGACGTCTATTATGAGGGCCAGCGCGGCCGGGGCGTCTATCCCACCGCCTTTGAGGGACTGATCCGCAATACCGAGCGGCGCTACAGGGAGACCTTCTCCGAGTCCATGAAGGCGGAGTATGAATCCTTCATGCAGATCACGCCCTGCAAGGAATGCGGCGGGCAGAGGCTCCGCAGGGAATCTCTGGCCGTGACCGTGGGCGGCATCAATATCTACGAGCTCACCTGCCTTTCCATCCGGAACCTGCAGGCCTTTATGAACGACCTGTCCCTCAGCCGGACCCAGCAGATGATCGGCGCCCAGATCCTCAAGGAGATCCGGGCCAGAGTGGGCTTCCTGATCGACGTGGGACTGGACTACCTGACCCTGGCCAGGGCCACGGGGACCCTGTCCGGCGGAGAGGCCCAGCGGATCCGGCTGGCCACCCAGATCGGGTCCGGCCTGGTGGGTGTCTGCTATATTCTGGATGAGCCCAGCATCGGCCTCCACCAGAGGGACAACGACAAGCTCCTGCGCACCCTGAAGAACCTGCGGGACCTGTGGAATACGGTGATCGTGGTGGAGCACGACGAGGACACCATGCGGGCGGCGGACTATATCGTGGATATCGGTCCGGGTGCCGGCTCCCACGGGGGCGAGATCGTGGCGGTGGGCACGGCGGAGGAGATCATGGCCAATCCTGCCTCCGTCACGGGCCAGTATCTGTCCGGCATCCGCGCCATTCCGGTGCCGGAGACCCGCAAGGCCCCGGAGCAGTGGCTCCATGTGAAGGGCTGCCGGGTGAACAATCTCAAGAATATCGACGTGGACATCCCCCTGGGCGTGATGACCGTGGTGACGGGCGTCTCCGGGTCCGGCAAGAGCTCGCTGGTCAACGAGATCGTCTACAAACGCCTGGCCAGGGACCTGAACCGGGCGCGCACCATTCCCGGGGATCACGATGACATTGAGGGCATCGACCAGCTGGACAAGGTGATCGCCATCGACCAGTCCCCCATAGGCAGGACGCCCAGGTCCAATCCGGCGACCTATACCGGTGTTTTTGACCTGATCCGGGACCTTTTCGCCGGCACCTCCGACGCCAGGGCCAGGGGCTACAAGAAGGGGCGGTTCTCCTTCAACGTCAAGGGCGGCCGCTGCGAGGCCTGCAGCGGCGACGGTATCCTCAAGATCGAGATGCATTTCCTGCCCGACGTCTATGTGCCCTGCGAGGTCTGCCACGGCAAGCGCTACAACAGGGAGACTCTGGAAGTCCTTTACAAGGGCAAGAGCATCGCCGACGTGCTGGATATGACGGTGGAGGAGGCTGTGACCTTTTTTGCCAACGTGCCCTCGGTGAAACGCAAGATCCAGACCCTTTACGACGTGGGACTGGGCTATGTGAAGCTGGGGCAGCCCTCCACGGAGCTGTCCGGCGGAGAGGCCCAGAGGATCAAGCTGGCCGCCGAGCTCTCCCGCAAGAGCACCGGCAGGACCATCTACATCCTGGACGAGCCCACCACGGGCCTGCATTTCGAGGATGTAGCCAAACTCACCAAGATCCTCCACCAGCTGGTGGAGGGCGGCAATACCGTCCTGGTGATCGAGCACAATCTGGACGTGATCAAGACCGCCGACTACATCGTGGACATGGGTCCCGAGGGCGGAGACGGCGGCGGCACGGTGATCGCCTGCGGCACGCCGGAGCAGCTGGAGAAGGAACACAGTTCCTACACCGGCTATTATGTGCATAAGATGCTGGAGAAGGAGCGTCAGCGACTGCAGAAGGGATAAATGGAAGAGTTCAGGGGATACGTAGAGAATATTATTTACCGCAGCGAGGAGACCGCCTATACGGTGTTCGAGCTGAACGCTGCCGGGGAGACCGTCACCTGCACGGGGACCGTGGCGGCCATCAGCGAGGGGGAGAGCTGCCGGGTGACCGGGAGCTACGTGGAGCATGCCGTTTACGGGCAGCAGCTCAAGCTGGATTCCTATGAGGCAGTGGCACCGGAGACGGAGGAGGCTATGCTCCGCTACCTGTCCTCCGGCGCCATCAAGGGGATCGGAGCGGCCCTGGCGGCGCGGATCATCCGCAGATTCGGCAGCGACACCATGCGGATCATCGACGAGGAGCCGGAAAGGCTGGCCGAGGTCAAGGGCATCAGCGCCCGGGGCGCCCGGGAGATCGCGGCCCAGGCCCAGGACAAAAGGGACCTCCGGGACGCCATGATGTTCCTGCAGCAGTACGGGATCACCAACACCATGGCCATCCGGATCTGGAAGACCTACGGCATGGGCATCTACGGGATCCTCAAGGAGAACCCCTACCGGCTGGCTGAGGACGTGCGGGGGATCGGTTTTGCCACGGCGGACCTGATCGCCTCCCGGGTGGGGATCCGGGCGGACTCCGACTTCCGGATCCGGAGCGGTCTGCTCTACATCCTCTCGGAGGCCGCGGGGGAGGGACACAGCTACCTGCCCGCGGAGGAGGTCGTGAGACGGGCCCGCCGTCTCCTCCAGGTGGAGGAGGACCAGATCCTCCTGCAGATGGACAACCTGCTGGTGGAGAGAGAGCTGATCTCCAGGGGAACGGAGCCGCGGCAGATCTACAGCCCCCGCGCCTTCCGGGAGGAGCAGCAGATCGCCCGGATGCTGCTGGAACTGGATGCGGACAGGCCCAGGGACACCAATATGCGCGATCCGGAAGCGGTCATCCGCCGGATCGAGGAGAGAGAAGGGCTGGAGCTGGACGATCTGCAGCGGGAAGCCGTGCTGCAGGCCGTCAGCCGCACGGTCCTGCTGCTGTCGGGCGGACCGGGCACCGGCAAGACCACGACGATCAATACCATCATCCGCATGCTGCGGGAGGCGGACCTCACCGTCCTGCTGGCGGCGCCCACGGGACGGGCGGCCAGGAGGATGACGGAGGCAACCGGTTATCCCGCCATGACCATTCACCGCCTTCTGGGCGTGCGGGGCCTGCCCGCGGAGAACGGAGGGGGCGACGGGGGCACCTTCGAGAAGGACCGGGACAACCCCCTGGAGACGGACGCCCTGATCATCGACGAGATGAGCATGGTGGATACCCACCTCTTCTATTCGCTCCTCAAGGCTGTCCTCCCCGGGACCCGGCTGATCCTGGTGGGAGACGTGGACCAGCTGCCCAGCGTGGGGCCGGGCAGGGTGCTGCAGGATCTGATGGAGAGCGGGGCCTTCCGCACCATACGGCTCAAAAAGATCTTCCGGCAGGCCCTGGAGAGCGACATCGTCGTGAACGCCCACCGGATCCTGGAAGGAGAGATGCTGAGCCTGGACAATCAGAGCAGGGATTTCTTCTTTTTAGAGAGGGACCAGGTGCCGGTGATCTACAAGCACACCGTGGATCTGCTGCAGGGCAGGCTTCCGAAGTACGCCCGCTGCAATCCCTGGGAGGTCCAGGTCCTGACGCCCATGCGCAAGGGCAATCTGGGCGTCAACCGTCTCAACGAGGTCCTGCAGTCCGTCCTGAATCCGCCCTCGCCCGACCGCAGGGAGTATACCCGGCAGGAGGTGACCTTCCGGGAGGGCGACAAGGTCATGCAGACCAGAAACAATTACCAGATCGCCTGGGAGGTCCGGGGCAATTTCGGCATCCCCGTGGAGCAGGGGACGGGCATCTTCAACGGCGATTTCGGCCGTGTGGAGGAGATCGATCCCCACGCGCGGACCATGACCGTGCGGTTCGATGAGGAGAGAATGGTCA
Organism: Lachnospiraceae bacterium UBA3863; assembly: GCA_002392385.1. Taxonomy (GTDB): domain Bacteria; phylum Bacillota; class Clostridia; order Lachnospirales; family Lachnospiraceae; genus CAG-791. The sequence continues at coordinate 4,041 of DGGX01000233.1, read as the reverse complement.
CCTATCCCTTCTCGGAGCTGGAGGACTTGGAGCTGGCCTACGCCGTGACGGTGCACAAGTCCCAGGGATCGGAGTATCCGGCGGTGATCCTGCCGCTTCTGTCCGGCCCGTCGGGACTTTTCAACCGCAATCTTCTGTACACGGCGGTGACCCGGGCCAGGAACTGCGTGGTGATTCTGGGCAGCAGGGAGGCCGTGCGGGATATGATCGCCAACACCCGGCAGAGCCTGCGCTATACAGGACTGAGAGACAGGATCGAAGAGATCAGGAGGAGAGCCTACGGACAGGATATACCCGGAGACATGGGGACGGATCGATAGAGGGACTGATCCCGGAAGGGGGATGACTGATCCCGGGAGGGGGATCGGCCGCCTTGCCGCCGGCCTGGGAAGCCGGGCCGTGGACCTTGTGTTCCCCCGCCGGTGTCCCGTCTGCGACCGCCCGGTCAGACCCTTCGGCGCCCTGATCTGCACGGACTGCGAGACGAGTCTGCGGCCGGTGGGACAGCACACCTGCATGCGCTGCGGCAAGCCGGTGGACCCGGCCAGGGAGTACTGCGCCGACTGCGTCTCCGGCAGACACGCCTACGACGCGGGGGCGGCCGTCTATACCTTCCGGAGCTGCAGCGGGGCCCTCTACAGATTCAAATACCGGCACAGGGAGGAGTACGCGGAGCCCTTCGGCAGAGCCATGGCGGACAGATATCTGGCATGGAGCCGTCAGGGGCCGGCCCTCGTCCGCCGGCGGCCTCCCCAGCTGCTGGTCCCCGTGCCGTCCTCCCCGGCCAGAGTGCGGCAGAGAGGCTATGACCAGAGCGTCCTGCTGGCCCGCGTCATCTCCCGGCAGACGGGGATCCCGACGGCGGAGAATGTCCTGGAACGCACCGTAAACACGGCTCTCATGCGGGGCATGACGGTCCGGGAGAGGCAGAAAAATACAGAAAACGCTTTCCATGTAAAAGGAAATAGTGTAGAATCAAAATCGATTATGCTCATAGACGATATCTATACGACCGGGGCAACCATGGATGCCTGTGCCCGCGCGCTCAGGAGGGCAGGGGCCGGACCGGTCTATTTCCTTACATTAGCGATTGGAGAACAATCTATATGCTGAAACAGGACAGGATCCGGACGATGACCCGTCTGGCGATCTATGAAGAGGAACAGATCAGCAGAGACGAGAGAGTCAACGGATATTTCGGGAACGATTATGTGTTCTCGCAGATGGTGGGGTCCTTCATTTCGGGGACGATCGCTTTCGGCATCGTTTTTGCCGTCTACTGCGGGTATCATTTCGATGCCATGTTCCTGAGACTTTTCGACAACTCCATTCTGGAGATCCTGAAGCAGTGGGTGCGCTATTACGCGGTCTTTATCGCCGGCTTCTGCGCGCTTACCTTTGTGATCTACCGCGGACGCTTCCGCAGGGCCCAGGGACGGCTGAAGAAATACCGCCGGGACCTGGAGTACATGGCGGAAGAATATGAGCTGTACGACAAGCAGAAGGAGAGCGGAGCAACGGAGGAGACTGCATGACCACGACATTGTATGAGATCCGGGACAGGATCGTAGATGTATACAGAAGCTATGACTATATTTTCAGGCCGGTCTTCCGGTTCCTGCTGGCCTTTCTGCTGCTGGTGGAGATCAGCCGCGGCATGGGCTTCATGACACGCCTCAACAATTATCTGCTCATCGTGATCATTGCCCTGGCCTGTACCCTGATGCCCATGAGCATGATGGCGGCCCTGCTGGCGCTGATCATCCTGCTGCATCTCTATTCCCTGTCCATGGAGGCGGCCGCTCTGGGAGCGGCGATCTTCCTGATCGTTTTTCTTGTATTCTTCCGGTTCGCGCCTCACAGCGCGGTGATCCTGCTGCTGATGCCCCTGGCGATGACGGTGAATCTTCACTTCGCCGTGCCGCTGGCGGCCGGCCTGCTCTTCTCTGTGGGCGCCTGTGTGCCTACGGCCCTGGGTGTTATCATCTGGGAGTATCTCCATCTGGTGGTGGAGCACCGCAACTGGCTGCGCGGAGCCGATTCCGTGGAACAGCTGCTGAAGAACTTCCGTTTCCTCGTGGACAACATGGTGCACAACCGGTCCATGTGGGTCATCGCGGGCGCCATGGCGGCCACGGTCCTGGTGGTCTATTTCATCCGCCGGCTGGCGATCACCCATGCCTGGTACATCGCGTCCTGCGCCGGCATCCTCACGGAGCTTCTGATCCTGGTCTACGCCGAGTACCATTACGGCGTCGAGGCCAATATCGTGCAGAACATCCCCTGGATCCTGCTCTCCCTGCTGATCGCCGTGGTCATCACCTTCTTCGTGAATAATGTGGACTTCACCCGCATGGAGAATGTGCAGTTCGCGGATGACGATTATTACTACTTCGTAAAAGCCGTTCCCCGCTTCTCCATGGAAGCGCCGGACAGAAAGGCCAGTGATTTCTATCACGAGCCCGCCGGCCGGGACCTGTTCGCGGAGGCTGACGAGGAGATCAGGCCCGCTGCGGCAGCCAGACCCGCGGCAGAAAAGAGCCCGGCGCCCGCCGCTAAAGCGGCTGCGCCGGCCGCGGCCAAAGCGCCCGCACCGGCCGCTGAGACAGCGAAGGCTCCCGCGCCCGCTGCGGATGCGTCTCTCACCACACCTGTTCCTGTCGCGGTCAAAGCCGGCGTACCGGCCCCTGAAGCAGCTGCGGCTGCCACGGAAGCGGCCGTATCTGCCTCTGAAGAGGCGGCTCAGCCTGCCGCTGAGGCACAGGGCGGTCTGCTGGACCGTGTGAAGAAGTTCCTGGATGACTGGAAACGGCACGGCGCCGGCGCCGTTACGGATGAGCCGGACCAGCCTGCCGCGGAGCCTGAGGAAGGCGAGGCATCTGCCGCCGAGAAGGCTGAGGAGATCGAGACAGCCCCTGAGGCTGCCGGCGAAGAGGAGGAAGACCTGCCGGAGATCCGGGAGGATAACGAAGATATCACGGCCGAAGCGGAGGCCCTGTCCAGAGAACTGGCGCAGGAGCTCTCCATGGATGAGGCGGAAGCTGAGACAGAAGAGGAGGACAAGGCACCGAAGACCGCGGGACAGGCCTGATCGGAGCTTACAGACAGACGGGACGGTAGGATATGCAGAACGCGCTGAATTATCTCCAGAGATATCTGGGACAACTACATATGCCTGCCGTTCATATGACAGATCTGATCGAGATACTGATCATTTCTTTTCTGGTCTACCATATCCTGGTCTGGCTGAGAGATACCCGGGCGTGGGCCATGATGAAGGGCCTGATCCTGGTGGGCGTCTTCGTGGTCGTCGCGGCGGCCTTCAACATGACGACCATCCTCTGGATCGTCCAGAACGTGGCGGGGATCGCTTTCATCGCCATCGTAGTCATACTGCAGCCTGAGCTGCGCAAAGCATTTGAAGAACTGGGCCAGACTGACCTGCTCAGTTCTCTTCTGCGTGTAGATCTGACACGGTCGGAGGACGGACTTTTCTCCGACAAGACCCTGCGGGAGATCGTCAGGGCCTGTGAGCAGATGGCGGAGAACAAGACGGGCGCCCTGATCGTCATTGAACAGAATACGCCCCTGCAGGAGATCGAGAGAACGGGCATCGCCGTCGACGCCATCGTTTCCAGCCAGCTCCTGATCAATATTTTCGAGAAGAACACGCCGCTTCACGACGGAGCGGTCATCATAAGGGGCAACAGAGTGGTCTCCGCCACCTGCTACCTGCCCCTCTCCGAGAGCCGCATGGACAAGGATCTCGGGACACGCCACAGGGCGGGCATGGGCATGTCGGAGAACTCGGATGCCCTCACCATCATCGTCTCCGAGGAGAACGGACTGGTGAGCCTGGCCTATAAGGGCAATCTCACCCGCAATGTGGACGCGGACCATCTCCGGGCCCGTCTGGTGACCATCCAGAACAAGGAAGAGCTGTCGGCGGGACGCAGGTCGGTCCTGAGCATTCTGTCCAGGCAGCAGAGACGGAGATCCGAGAGGAGGGAGCAGTCATGAAAGAGGAACTACTCCGCTTCC